>DAIDKZ010000244.1 GCA_027449745.1 Acetobacteraceae bacterium
CGCATCACGGATAGGTCCGGAACAGCGGCAGCAGCTGGGACTGGACGACGTCCTCGGTCAGCGGCCCGGCCCAGCGCCAGCGCACGATGCCCTGGTGGTCGACGAAATAGGTCTCCGGCACGCCGTAGACGCCCCAATCGATGGCGGCACGGCCGGGCTCGTCGCGGGCCACGCGGGCATAGGGATTGCCTTTGCGGGCCAGCACGTCGGCGGCGGCCTCGGCGGTGTCCTTGTAGGCGATGCCCCAGATCGGCACGCCGGATGCGGCGAGCTGCATCAGTTGCGGATGCTCGATCAGGCAGGGCACGCACCAGGAGGCGAAGAAATTGACCAGCACGGAGCGCCCGGCGCCGAGCAGGTCGGCGCTGGCAAAGCCGGCGGTGGCCGGCGGCTGCGCCGGCAGGGTGAAATCGGGGATGCGCCGGCCGACCAGCGGGCTCGGGATGCCGTGCGGATCGTAGCTGCCGGCCCGCATGCGCTGCAGCAGGGTGAAGAAGGCGGCGCCGCCGAGCGCGGCGATGCCGAGCGGGCCAAGCAGCATGAGCCGGCGGCTCAGCAGGCGTTTCGATGTCTCCACGCGATCCGATCCCTCAGGCCGGCACCGTGGCCGCGGCATGGCGCGCCGGGGCGCCGACGCGCAGGCGCCGGTCCGACAGCGACAGCGCCCCGCCGGCCGCCATCACCAGCGCGCCGAGCCAGATCCAGGGCGCCAGCGGATTGACGTGCAGGCGCAGCACCACCGCCCCGTCCCGCTCCTCGCCGAGCGCGGTGTAGAGGTCGCGCAGCAGATTGGTGCGGATGGAGGTGTCGGTGACGGTGTTGCGCTGCAGCGCGTAGCTGCGCCGCGACGGCGTCAGCGTCGTCACCACGCGCCCGTCGCGTGTCACCGTCACCTCGGCGACGCGGGCGGTGAAGTTCGGCCCCGGCGCGTCGTAGAGCCGGCTCAGCGTCCATTGATAGCCGCCGAGGCCGACGCTCTCGCCCGGATGCATCGCGACAATCGTATGCACGGCGAGCGACATGCCGGCGACCCCGGCCATGGTCACGCCCATGCCCGCATGGGCGAGGCTGGAGCCCCAGACCGAGCGGGGTACGCCGCCGAGCCGGGCCAGGCTCACGCCGACGGGGACGCGGAACAGGCGGACGCGCTCGACGATCTCGGCGAAGGCGCCGAGCACCAGCCAGGCCGCGCCGGCGAAGGCCAGCGCCGCCAGTGCGTGCCCCAGCCCGTAGACCGCGGTCAGCCCGACGGCGAGCGCGGCCAGCGCCGCCCACCACAGCTTGCGGATGGCAGGCGCCAGTGCCGCGCGCTTCCAGGCCAGCAGCGGCCCGAGGCTCATCACCGCGAACAGCGGGACCGAGAGCGGCAGCACGGTAGCGTTGAAGAACGGTGCGCCGACGCTGATCTGGGCGCCGCCGATCAGGTTGGCGAACATCGGGTAGGTGGTGCCGGTGAACACGACCGCGGCCATCGAGCACAGCAGGATGTTGTTCACCACCAGCGCGCCCTCGCGCGAGACCGGCGCGAACAGGCCCGATGGCGCGAGCACCGGCGCACGCAGCGCGAACAGCACCAGCGCGGTGCCGATCACCAGCGCCAGCAGGGCGAGGATGAAAATGCCGCGCGCCGGGTCGGTGGCGAAGGCGTGCACCGAGTTGAGAATGCCGGAGCGGACCAGGAACGTGCCCGAGAGGCTGAGCGAGAAGGTGCCGATGGCCAGCAGCACCGACCAGATTTTCAGCGCCTCGCGCTTCTCGACCACGATCGCCGAGTGCAGCAGGGCGGTGCCGGTGAGCCAGGGCAGCAGCGAGGCATTCTCCACCGGATCCCAGAACCAGAACCCGCCCCAGCCGAGCTCGTAATAGGCCCACCAGGAGCCGAGCGCGATGCCGCCGGTGAGGAAGGCCCAGGCGCCCAGCGTCCATGGCCGCACCCAGCGGCCCCAGGAGGCGTCGATACGGCCCTCGATCAGCGAGGCGACGGCGAAGGCGAAGGGGATCGCGAAGCCGACATAGCCGGCGTAGAGGATGGGCGGGTGGAAGGCCAGGCCGGGGTCCTCGAGCAGCGGGTTCATCCCCTGCCCGTCCATCGGCGGCGGCCAGACGCGGGTGAAAGGGTTGCTCTCGGTCAGCGCGAACAGGATGAACCCGGCCGAGCTGGCGCCGAGCACGCCGATGACGCGGGCCCGCAGCGCCGAGGGCAGGTCCCGCCCGAAGCCGGCGACCACCGCGCCGCAGATCGCCAGGATCAGGCACCAGAGCAGGATCGAGCCCTCGTGGTTCCCCCAGGTGCCGGTGATCTTGTAGAGCAGCGGCTTGGCCGCCTGGCTGTTCTCGACCACGTTGAGCACCGAGAAGTCGGATACGACGTTGCTCCACACCAGGGCGCCGAAGGCGGTGGCGAGCGCGATCAGCTGGCCCACGGCCAGCCCCGGCGCGGCGGCGATCAGCCGCGCATCGCCGCGCTGCGCGCCCCACAGCGGCAGCACCGCCTGCGCCGCGGCGAGCGCCACGGCGAGCGCGAGGGCGAAATGGCCGAGCTCGGGGATCACGCGCGTTCAGCCCCCGGCCTTGGTCGGTGCCCCGGCCTTTGCTGGCGCGAGCGTGTTCCAGGTCGAGGCCGGCGGCGGCGGCCCGGCCTTCGGGTTCCACAGCCCCTTCTGCTTCAGCGCCTCGGCGACATCCTTGGGCATGTAAGTCTCGTCGTGCTTGGCCAGCACCTCGGCGGCGTGGAAGACGCCATCGCGGCCCAGGGTGCCGAGCGCGACGACGCCCTGCCCCTCGCGGAACAGGTCGGGCAGGATGCCGGAAAACGTCACCGGCACGGCATCTCGCCCGTCGGTGATGCGGAAGCGGGCCAGCGGGTGGCCGTCCTCGCTGCCGCGCACGACGCTGCCCTCCGCCACCAGCCCGCCGAGACGCAGCGTGCGGTCCGGACCGGGATGCTGGGCGGCGAGGTCGGAGGGCAGGACGAAGAACACCAGATTGTCGCGGAACGCCGACAGCGCGAGCGCGGCCGCCGAGCCGACGCCGAGGCCGCAGGCGAGCAGCCAATAAAGCCGCCGGCGCTTGCGCGTCATCGCCGCGTCTCCCGCCGCGTCTCCCGCCGCGCCGGGCGTGGATCGAGCGCCGCCAGCCGCGTCCGCGCCAACCGCAGCCGGCGCATGGCGGCGAGCCCATAGGCCGCCGGCACCAGCACGGCGAGGGCATAGGCGGCGGCGATGTAGGGCAGATGGGTCATGCCGCCACCTGCACCGCGCCGTCCTCGCGCGCCGCCGCCGCCATCAGCAGGGCGCGGATGCGTCGCTCCATCACCGCCGCGCGGGTGCGCGCGGTGACCAGGGCGGCGAAGACGAGCGTGTAGCCGAGCGCGGTGAGGGCGAGCGGCCAGAGCATGCCGAGATACATGCTCGGCGCCCCGGTGAGCGAGATCGTCGCCGGCTGGTGCAGCGTGTTCCACCAGTCGACGCTGAACTTGATGATCGGCAGGTTGACCACGCCGACCAGGGCCAGAATGGCGCCGGCGCGGTAGCCGCGGGTCGGGTCGTCGAAGGCGCGGATCAGCGCGATATGGCCGAGATAGAGAAAAAACAGCACCAGCACCGAGGTCAGCCGCGCATCCCACACCCACCACGCGCCCCACATCGGCTTGCCCCAGAGACTGCCGGTGGCCAGGCAGATGCCGGTGAAAGCGGCGCCGACCGGGCCGATTTCGGCCGCCGCCAGATCCGCCAGCGGATGGCGCCAGACCAGCGACAGCACCGAGCAGACGGCGAGCCCGAGATAGCCGGCGGAGGCGAGCCAGGCGGCGGGGACGTGGACATACATGATCCGCACCGCATCGCCCTGCTGCCAGTCCGCCGGAGCGACCACCAGGCCCCAGACCAGGCCGGCAGCGGTGAGGATCAGCCCGCCCGCCGTCAGCCACGGCTGCAGCGCGCCGGCCAGGCGCAGGAAGCGCCCGGGATTGGCGAAACGGTGCAGGCTACGGCCCGGCGCCTTCGGCGGCGCCGGCGTGGCCAGGGAGGAGAGCGCATCCACGGAGCGGAACATAGCCGCGCGCGGCGCCATTTCAAACCCGCCCGGCGCGGCGCTAGTCTCGGCGGTCATCGTGTGAGGAGCTCCGTCATGTTGTTCGCCATCATCTGCACCGACCGGCCCGGCCGCCTTGATCTACGTCAGCAGACCCGTCCGGCGCATCTCGCCTATGCGCAGGCGAACGCGGCGCAGGTCCGCCACGGCGGGCCGCTGCTCGGCGAGGACGGCACGCCGCAGGGCAGCCTGATCCTGCTCGAAGCCGCCGACCGCGCCGCCGCCGAGGCCTTCGTCGCCGCCGACCCCTATGCCCGCGCCGGCCTGTTCGAAAGCGTGGTGATCCGCCCGACGCGAATCGTCTTCCGCGACGGCGCCCTGGTCGAATGAACCACTGGCTGGTGAAGTCCGAGCCCGAGGCGTTTTCGTGGGACCAGCAGGTCGCCAACGGCGTCGAACCCTGGACCGGAGTGCGCAACCACGCGGCGAAGAACAATCTCAGGGCCATGCGCCGCGGCGATCGCGCGTTCTTCTACCACTCCAACGCGGGCCGCGAGATCGTCGGCATCGTCGAGGTGGTGCGCGAGGCCTATCCGGACCCGACGGCGGAGAACGGGGACTGGGTCGCGGTGGACATGAAGGCGGTCGGCGCCATGCCGCGCCCCGTGAGCCTCGCCGCGATCAAGGCCGACCCGGCTTTTTCCGATCTCGCCCTGGTGCGCCAGTCACGGCTGTCGGTCTCGCCGGTCTCGCCGGCGCATTGGCGGCGGATCTGTGCACTCGGCGGATGGCAAGACCAAGCGGCGGCGGGGCATTGATCGATGCTCGTTGCGCCGCAATAAAGCGGCCGGCGAACGGGCGATTGCCTGTCCGTTTATAGGTAAATTTATAGTGGTACCCCCTATGCAGGATCGCTCTCCTGGGTCAAGAGCGATCCCGGGCAGATCGAGGATTGAGCGATGCTGGCGGGAACGAGGCCGGAAGCCGTGGCATCGGGCACCGCCGGATGGTCGATCGCGATCACCGCGCTGGCCGTCGGCGGTGCCGCGCTGGCCGTGATCTCGACCGGCAGCAGCCTGACCAGCGTCGGGGCGGTGTGGCCGGCGCTGTGGGTCCTGCCGGGACTGATCGCGCTGCATCTGGCGCAACTATTCCTGGCCGGACTGGGCTGGCGCAGCCTGTTCGGGCCGGCGCGGCCGGCCGTCGCGGTGTTCTACCGGCTGCGGGTGATCCGCGAAGGGATCGACTCGCTGCTGCCGGTGGCGCAGATCGGTGGCGAGATCGTCGGCGCCCGGCTGCTGGCGCGCCACCGCGTCCCCGCCGGCGAGGCCGGGGCCAGCGTCATCATCGACGTGACCATCGAATTCCTCACCCAGATCCTTTTCCTCCTCGCCGGGCTCGCGGGGCTGGCCTGGCGGTCGCACCAGGCCGCCTGGGGCATGTCGCTTGGAGCCGCGCTCGCAACCGCCGTCGCGGCCGCGCTGCTGCTGGTGCAGCGCGTTGGCCTGTTCCGCCTGCTCGACGCGGCTTTACAGCGGATCGCGCAGCGCTGGCCGAGTCTGGCCGCGGCCACCCCGGGTGGCATGCACGCCGCCGCGGTGCGGTTCTATCGCCGCCCCAGGGGTGTGCTGAGCTGTGTCGTGCTGCATGTGATCGCCTGGGCGCTCGGCACGATCGAGACCTGGGCCGTTCTGCACGCGCTCGGCGTCCCCGTCAGCCCGGTCCAGGCGCTGGTGATCGAGAGCCTCGGTATGGCCGCGCGCAGTGCCGGGTTCGCGATCCCGGCAGCGCTCGGGGTGCAGGAGGGCGGCTTCGTGCTGGCGGTGGCGGCGGCCGGCGTCGCCGGTTCGGCGGGCCTGCCGCTGGTGCTGCTCAAGCGGGCGCGGGAAGTGTGCGTCGGGCTGATCGGCATCGGCCTGTGGCGCATCCGCCACCGGTCCGCGCCGGCGTGAGCACCGGCGTGGCCGTTCTGGACGGGCTCGAACTGGCCGTGGCGCTGGCGTGGGGCGGCAGCATGCTCGCCGTCGCGGCCGGCGTGCTGGCGGTGCGGCGCTTCGCCGCCAGGCCGACCGAGCCGCCGGCGGCGCGGCCGCCGGTGACGGTACTCAAGCCGCTCTGCGGCGACGAGCCGCGGCTCGACGAGGCGCTGGGCTCGGTCTGCCGGCAGGCCTATCCGGCGTTCCAGATCGTCTTCGGCGTCCATGACGCGAACGACCCCGCCCTGCACGCGGTGCGCCGGCTGCAGGCGCGCTTCCCGGACTGCGACATCGCCATCGCCGTCAACCAAGCGATGCACGGGCAGAACCGCAAGATCTCCAACCTCATCAACATGCTGCCCTGGGCGAAGCATGATATTCTGGTGTGCTCGGACAGCGACCTGCATCTGCCACCCGACTACCTGGACCGACTCGTCGCCGCCCTGGAGGTGCCGGGTACCGGCCTGGTGACGACACTCTGCGTCGGGTTGCCGACGGCGCCGGGGCTCGGGGCGCGGCTCGGCGCGATGCAGATCAGCTATCTGTTCCTGCCCGGGGCGCTGATGGGCCGGGCGCTGGGGCGGCAGGACTGCCTCGGCACGACGATGGCGCTGCGGCGTGAGACGCTGGCCCGGGTCGGCGGGCTGCACGCCCTGGTACGCCATCTCGCCGACGACAACGTGCTCGGGCAGCTCGTCCGCCGCCTCGGCCTCACCGTCGGCTTCGCCGATACGGTGCCGGCGACCGCGGTGCCTGAGCCGTCGATCGGCCTGGTGTTGAGCCACGAGCTGCGCTGGGCGCGCACCATCCGCGCGCTGGAGCCGCTCGGCTACGCCGCTTCGGCGCTGCAGTTTCCGCTGTTCTGGGCCATGCTCGCCTGCGTCCTGAGCGCGGGGTCCGCCTGGTCGGCCGGCCTGTTCGCCGCCGCCCTGGCGCTGCGCGCAGGGGCGGCGCGGGCCATCGGCCGGACCCTGGCGCGCCACCGCGGCGCAGCGGTGACCCCGGCGCCGCTCTGGCTCATGCCGCTGCGGGAACTGCTCTCCGTGGCCGAGATCGCCACGAGCTTCCTCGGCGGGCGGGTGAAGTGGCGCGGACACGCGCTGTTCGCCGACCGCGGCCCGGCGCCGGTGTCGTACGCGGACGAGGCGGCCGACTGACCGGCCGGCGGCGACTCCGCGATCAATGCAAACTGCCAGTGTAGCGCCAGACAATATCGCCCTGGCACGGACCGCCGGATATCGGATTTAGCGTCACGCCGTCCTTGGCGACCTCGTGCGGGATATATCCGAGATCGAGCAGGCTTGCCCATAATCTGTCCAGAGCGGCCCCGGCCCGCTCCAGGAACTTGGCGTCGAGTTCCAACAGGAGAACGGGGCGGAACCGCTCGAGCGTCGCCCCGGCCCCGGCGATAAGGGCCGCCTCGTAGCCCTCGATGTCCGCCTTGATGAAGTCCACACGGGCCAACCCACCGCCCGTGACCAGGTCATCGAGCGTGCTGACGACGACGGGTTCGAGGGTGGACCTTATCTCGGTCCCGGCCGAAGCCGCCCCGCGGATGTGGGCGAGACCGTACCCCATGTCCCCGTACCGTTTGATCGGCGTGCTCAGCATCGCGACGCCGGGCGTCGCCCCCAGGGCGCTGGCGAAAACGGTGACGTTGCGCACGCCCCGAAGCCACAGCGCGGTGCGCAGGACGCTCCGGGTGTAGCTGCTGGGCTCGACCGCGATCACCCACCCGTCCGGCACCAGGCGCGCGAGCAGCCGGGTGAACTGTCCGCCATGGGCGCCGACATCGATGACGACCGCATCGTTCGGGATCAGCGGCGCGAGGACACCGCGCCACGCGGCGTGATCCTGGCGGGTGACGGATTTCCAGAGATGGGTCAGCCAGCCGAGGCTCGGCACGAACCGGTAGAACTCCGTAGGCATGCTCGAGAACTCCGAAATCGCGGAACGCGGCGCCGCGCCGTCGAGGCACTACCGGAGGAGGCGGCGGATTGACAGAGCGGCCACGACGGGCCATGTAGCCGCCGTCGCATCCTGCGATCATCGTTGCTCCAGACGCGTGAAGGGACCGGCGCGCTGCCGTTTGTCCCGCCTGTCGAGCCTCCGATCCATTCCGCTCCAGGCGCCCGGCCCACGCAGGCGCCCCGTTCTCACCTCCCCGCGGCCGTGCGCCCATGGCGCCGTGCCGGCGTGGCCGCGCGGCCGGTCGCCGCCAGGACCCCATCGACGTGACACAAACCGACGTGACTCCCTTCCAGGCGCTGGGCCTCGCCCCGCCCATCCTCCAGGCCATTGCCGCCGAGGGCTATACCGATCCGACGCCGATCCAGGCCAAGGCGATCCCGCCGGTGATGCAGGGCGCCGATCTGATCGGCATCGCCCAGACCGGCACCGGCAAGACCGCCGCCTTCGCCCTGCCCATCCTGCACCGGCTCGCCACCAGCCCGCGCCCGGCGCCGCGACGCGGCTGCCGCGTGCTGGTGCTGAGCCCGACGCGCGAACTGGCGAGCCAGATCGCCGACAGCTTCCGCGCCTACGGCGCCCGGCTGGCGATCAAGGTTGCCGTGATCTTCGGCGGCGTGAACCATGGCGGGCAGATCCGCGCCATGGCCGGCGGCGTCGATGTGCTGGTCGCCTGCCCGGGCCGTCTGCTCGACCATCTCGCCGAGCGCACCGTGGATCTCGGCGCGGTCGAGACCTTCGTCCTCGATGAGGCCGACCAGATGCTCGATCTCGGCTTCATGCCCTCGATCCGCCGCATCGTGCGCGCGCTGCCGGCGGCGGCGCAGACCCTGCTCTTCTCCGCCACCATGCCGAAGGAGATCCGCGCCCTGGCCAGCGACTTGCTGACCGATCCGGTCGAGGTTTCGGTCACCCCGCCGGCAGCGACGGCCGAGCGCGTGGCGCAGCAGGTGCTGTTCGTCGAGCAGGCCCGCAAGCGCGCGCTGCTCGCCGAGCTCTACGCCGACAAGGCGCTGAGCCGGACGCTGGTCTTCACCCGCACCAAGCACGGCGCCGACCGGCTGACCCGCTATCTGGAGGATGCCGGCGTCCAGGCCGCGGCGATCCACGGCAACAAGAGCCAGGCGCAGCGCGAGCGCACGCTGGCCGCCTTCAAGAGCGGCCGGCTGCGCGCGCTGGTCGCCACCGACATCGCCTCGCGCGGCATCGATGTCGAGGCGGTGACGCATGTCATCAACTTCGAGATGCCCAACGTGGCCGAGAGCTACGTCCATCGCATCGGCCGCACCGCACGCGCCGGCGCCGAGGGCGGGGCGATCAGCCTGGTCAGCGACGAGGAGCGCGTCCTGCTGCGCGACATCCAGAAGCTGACGCGCCAGACCATCCCCAGCTTCGACCGCCGCAACGACCGCGTTCTCGCCGCGGTGCAGGCCGCCGATGCCGTCGCCGAACGCGCCGCGCCGCCACCGGCGCGGACCGAGGAACCGGCCGCCCCGCGCCGGACCGACCGCCATCACGCCGCCCCG
>DAIDKZ010000245.1 GCA_027449745.1 Acetobacteraceae bacterium
CCGAGGCGGGGAGTGGCCAGCCGCGACCGCTCACGCTCGACGCCGAGGCGCGGCGGCGCAACGGCATCGTCATCCTCCATCTCACCCCCGCCACCGCGCCGCGCTGGATCAGCGCCTATGGCAGCGTGCTCGATGCCACTCCGCTGGCGGCGCTCGCGGCCAGCCACGCCAGCGCCGCGGCGCAGCGCAGCGCCGCTTCGGCGCGGCTGGCCGTGGCCCGCGCCGCCTTCCAGCGCGCGCGCAAACTCTACGGCGAGCAGCGCAATGTGTCCGAAGCGGCGATGGAGGCGGCCGAGGCCGAGTTCCACGCCGCCGAGGCGGCGCTCGCCCAGGCCGAGGCGGCGCTGCGCGGGATCGAGGACGCCGCGGCCCAGGACTGGGGCGAGACGCTGGCGCACGCGGTGTTTGCCGATGAGCCGCGCGCCCGCCGGCTGATCGCGGGCGAGGACCGGCTGGTGCTGGCGACCGTGCCGGAGGGCATCGCCCTGCCGCACGCCGGCCCGCCGCCGCGCGCCTGGATCACCGCCGCGCCCGGACGCGAGCTGCACCTGATCGCGCCGGCGGCGCGCGCGGACCCACGGCTGCAGGGCGCCGCCCTGCTCTACGCCGCGGCCGAGGCGCGCGACCTGCTGCCGGGCACCAGCCTGCTCCTGCGCCTGCCGGGCGAGCCGCTCGCCGACGCCGTGCTGGTGCCCTCGGACGCGGTCGTCTGGTGGCGCGGCCAGGCCTGGATCTATCTGCGCACCGGCCCGGACCGCTTCACCCGCCGCGCCGTCGCGACCGACACACCGGAAGCGGGCGGCTACGTCATCGCCAGCCCAGTGCCCGGCGAGAGCGTCGTGGAACTGGCCGGGACCGGCGCGCAGGCGCTGCTTTCGGAGGAATTCCGCACCCAGATCCAGCTCGGCGACGAGGGCGAGCAGCCGTGAGGCGAACGGCGTGAGCGCGGTCACGCCGGCGCCGCGCGGGCCGCAGGCGGCGCTGATCGCGCTCGCCGTCCGCCTGCGCGGCATCGTCACCGCGCTGGCCCTGCTGGTGCTGGCCTACGGCACCGACGTGCTGCTCGGCGCGCGCTACGACGTGTTCCCGGAGTTCGCCCCGGCCCAGGTCGGCATCCAGACCGAGGCGCCCGGGCTGGCGCCGGAGCAGGTCGAAACCCTGGTCACGCAGCCGATCGAGGACGCGCTGAACGGCGCCCCGGGCGTGCAGGGCCTGCGCTCGACCTCGATCCAGGGGCTCTCCGTCGTCAGCGTCGTGTTCGATCCGGCGAGCGATCTCTATCGCGACCGCCAGCTCGTCGCCGAGCGGCTCACCGCCGCCACCCGCCAGCTCCCGCCGGGGATCCCGCCGCCGAGCCTCTCCCCACTCGCCTCCTCGACCAGCACGGTGCTGATCCTCGGCCTGACCGGCCCGGTCTCGCCGATGGAGCTGCGCCGCGCCGCGGACTGGACCCTGCGCCCGCGCCTGCTCGCCGTGCCGGGCGTCGCCAACGCGGCGGTGTTCGGCGGCGAGCGCGAATCGCTGCAGATCCAGCTCCGACCCGCGGCGCTGATGAACCACGGCATCGGGCTCAACGAGGCGCTGGCGGCGGCGCGGCTCGCGACGGCGATGCGGGGCGCCGGGTTCATCGACACGCCGAACCAGCGCCTGGTGCTCGAAACCCAGGGCCAGGCGGTGAGCGCGGAGGCGCTCTCCGGACGCGTCCTCGCGGCCACCGCCGCAGGCAGCGTCACGCTCGGCGATGTCGCCACCGTCGCCCGCGCGCCGGAGCCGGCCTTCGGCGGCGCCAGCATCATGGGCCGGCCGGGCGTCGTCGTCGTCGTCTCCGCCCAGTACGGCGCCAACACGATCGAGGTCACCGCGCGGGTGGTGCGCGCGCTGGCCGGTCTGCGCGCGGATCTCGCCCGGCGCGGCATCACCCTGCACGACGACCTGTTCCGCCCGGCGGACTTCATCCACGCCGCGCTGAGCAATGTCAGCGCCTCGCTGATCCTGGGCGGGGTGCTGGTGATCGTGGTGCTGTTCCTGTTCCTGTTCGACCTGCGCACCGCGGCGATCTCCTGCCTCGCCATTCCGCTCTCCCTGCTCGCCGCGGTGATGGTGCTGACCTGGCTCGGCGTGACGCTGAACACCATGACGCTGGGCGGATTGGCCATCGCCATCGGCGAGGTGGTGGACGATGCGGTCATCGATGTCGAGAACATCGTCCGCCGCCTGCGCGAGAACCGCGCCGCCGCCGCGCCGCGTCCGCCCGCGCGGGTGGTGCTGGATGCGTCGCTGGAGGTGCGCGGGGCGGTGGTCTACGCCACCTTCATCGTCATCCTCGTGTTCCTGCCGATCCTGACCCTGCCGGGCCTCGCCGGGCGCTTCTTCGCCCCGCTGGGGCTGGCCTATATCCTCGCCATCCTGGCCTCCCTGGTGGTCGCGGTCGTGGTCACGCCGGCGCTGGCGATGCTGCTCTTGGTGCGGCGCACGACGCGGGCGGGCGAGCCGCCGGTGATCCGCGTGCTGCGGCGGCTCTATCGGCGGCTTCTGCTCGGCGCCATGCGCCACGCCAGGCTCGTGCTCGCCGGCGCGGCCGTGTTCACCGCGGCCGGGATCGCGGTGCTGCCGCTGTTCGGCGCCGCCTTCCTGCCGGAGCTGAACGAGGGCCACCTCGTCGTGCACATGGCCGCACTCCCCGGCACCTCGATCGCCGAGTCCCTGCGTCTCGGCGCCCGCGTCAGCGGCGCGCTGGCGGCGCTGCCGGTGGTGCGCACGGTGGCCCAGCGGATCGGGCGGGCGGAGCTTTCGGAGGATACGTGGGGCCCGGAATACAGCGAATTCGACGTCGATCTCCGCCCGGGACTCTCCGGCGAGGAGGCCGAGGCGGCACGGCGCGCGATCCGCGCCGCACTGACCGGCTTCGTCGGCGTCAATTCCGCCATCACCCCGTTCCTCACCGAACGCATCGAGGAGACGCTGTCGGGCTATACCGCCGCGGTGGTGGTCAACGTGTTCGGCCGCGACCTCGATGCGATGGACCGCGTTGCCGGCGCCGTGGCGCACCTTCTCGCGGCGCTGCCGAACGCGGCCGATGTCCAGCTCCTCGCCCCGCCCGGCGCGCCGCGGCTGGCGATCCGGCTCGACGATGCCGCCTTGCGCCGCTTCGGACTCGACGCGGTGGACGTGCTCGATCTGGTGCGCGCCGCCTACCAGGGCGAGGTGGTCGGCCAGCTCTACGAGGGCAACCGCGTGCTCGACGTGGTGGCGGTGCTGGAACCGGAGCTGCGCGCCGACCCGGCGCGGCTCGGTGAGCTGCCGCTGCGCACCCCGCGCGGCACGACGGTGATGCTGCGCCAGGTGGCGGCGATCAGCACCGTCGAGGGCCGCTACACGCTGCGCCATGACGGCGCGCGCCGGGTGCAGAGCGTGACCGCGAACGTCACCGGCGGCGATGTCGCCGGCTTCGTCGCCGCGGCCAGGCGCCACATCGCCGCCGAGGTGACGCTGCCGCCCGGCACCTATGTCGAGTTCGCCGGCACCGCCGAGGCCGAGGCGCGCTCGCAGCGCGACCTCATCATCCATGCCACGCTGGCCGGCATCCTCGCGGTGATGCTGCTCTGGGTGGTGACGCGCGAGGCGCGCAACGTCGCGCTGATCCTGACCAACCTGCCCTTCGCGCTGGTCGGCGGCGTGCTCGCCGTGTTCGTCTCCGGCGGCGTGCTGACCCTCGGCGCGCTGGTCGGCTTCGTCACCCTGTTCGGCATCACCATCCGCAACGCCATCATGATGATCTCGCACTACGAGCATCTGGTCGGCGCCGACGGGCTGCGCTGGGGGGCGGCGACGGCGGTGCGCGGCGCCGCGGACCGGCTGGCGCCCATCCTGATGACCTCGATCGTCACCGCGCTCGGCCTCTCGCCCCTGGTCATCGGCATGGGCGATCCGGGCCGCGAGATCGAGGGGCCGATGGCGCTGGTGATCCTCGGTGGCCTGTTCAGCTCCATGGCGCTCAACCTGCTGGTGCTGCCGATCCTCGCCTGGCGGTTCGGGCGCTTCAACCCGGCTGGCGGCGACTGAGCCGGGCGGGCATGCTGATCGCGATCGACCACCAACCAGGGGGGATAACCGAGCCATGACGACGCCGCTCTATGAGATTTTCGCCCTGCGCTACGCCACCAACGGCGAGCGCAAGCGGCGCGAGAACTTCATCTTCACCGACGCCCACGAGAGCCCGATGCCGATCGACTATTACATCTGGGCGATCCGCGGCGAGGGGCGCGTGATCGTGCTCGACACCGGGTTCGACCCAGCCACGGCGGCGCGACGCGCCCGCCCGCTGACGCGCTCGCCGGGCGCGGCGCTGGCCGAGATCGGCATCGCCGCCGATCAGGTCGAGACCGTCGTGCTCAGCCACATGCACTACGACCATGCCGGCAATTTCGGCCTGTTTCCCAAGGCGCGCTTCCACATCCAGGACGCCGAGATGGCCTACTGCACCGGCCGGTGCATGTGCCACCAGGTGCTGCGCATGCCGATGGAGTTCGACCACGTCGTCGAGGCGCTGCGCCATGTCTATAGCGGGCGCATGGAGTTCCACGACGGCAACGGCACCATCGCGCCCGGCGTCACGGTGCACCAGATCGGCGGCCATTCCGGCGGGCTGCAGGTGGTCCGCGTCCCGACGCAGCGCGGCATGGTCGTGCTTGCCGCCGACGCGACGCATTTCTGGGAGAACATCCGCAGCCGCAGCCCGTTCCCCATCCTCGCCGATCTGACCCGGATGATGGAGGGCTACCGCATCGTCGAGGCGCTCGCCGACGGTCCGGACCACATCATCCCCGGCCACGATCCGCTGGTGCTCCGCCGCTTCCCCGCCGTTCCCGGCACCACCGACACGGTCCGGCTCGACCTGCCGCCGATTGCCTGAGGTCGCGGCCAAGATCGGGCCTTTTCAAGCGCTACCCGGCGGGCGATGGTGACCCATGCGCCGTATCGCCCGCCTCCTCCGCCGGCTGCTCGCCGTAGCCGCCGTGCTCGTGCTGCTCGCCATCGCGGGGTCGGCGGGGCTGCTCTGGCTCACCCTGCCGCCGGAGGCCGCGCGGGTGCGCATTCCCGGCCTCGCCGCGCCGGTGGACGTCACCTTCGATCAGGACGGCGTCGCCCGCATCCGCGCCGGGTCTGAGACCGACGCCGCCGCCGCGCTCGGCTATGTTCACGCCCGCGCGCGCATGGCGCAGATGGAGCTGATGCGCCGCGCCGTCTCCGGACGACTCGCGGAAATCGCCGGGCCCCGCGCCGTCAGGCTCGACCGGACCATGCGCACGCTCGGCCTGCGCCAGGCCGCACTGGCCGACTATGCCACCCTGCCGGCGGACACGCGCGCGGTGCTGGACGCCTATGCCCGCGGCGTGAACGCGTGGATCGCCGCGCGCGGGCGTTTCGCCGCCCCGGAATTCCTGCTCATCGGCACGCCGGAGCCCTGGGCGCCCACCGATTCGATGCTGTGGGCGAAATACATGGGCCTGTGGCTGTCGATGGACTACGACGCCGAGCTGGCGCGGATGGAGCTTGCGCCGCATCTTTCGGCCAAGGCGCTGGCCGACCTCTGGCCCACGGCGGAGGGAGTTCTGCCGCCGGATGCGGCGCTCGACCTCCGCCACGCCGACGCCGCGGGGGCGCTGCTGCGCGCGCTGCCGGCCTTCCCGGAGCCTTTCACGCTGCCCGCGACCGCCTCGAACGAATGGGCCGTCGATGCGCGCCACAGCGGCTCGGGCGCCCCGCTGCTGGCCGGGGATCCGCATCTCAGCTTCGGCCAGCCCGGGCTGTGGTATCTGGCGCGGATCGAGACCCCGGCCGGGGTGCTCG
>DAIDKZ010000246.1 GCA_027449745.1 Acetobacteraceae bacterium
CCAGGCCGGCCCGCGGGCGGGCCGCGGCGCGGCCCCAAGCGGGGGGAGTATCGGCGGCTGCGGTGTCGCCAGGGGCGGAGGCGCGCTTCGCGGCGCTGCGGGAGTGGCGCAAGCGCGAGGCGAGCGCGCAGGGTGTGCCGCCTTACGTGATTTTCCACGACAGCGTGCTGCAGGAGCTGGCGGCGCAGCGCCCGGCCTCGCTGGACGATCTCGCCGAGGTCCGCGGCATCGGCGCCTCGAAGCTCCGCCGTTACGGCACCGCCGTGCTGCAGGCGCTGGCCGAAGGCTGACGGCGCGCCTACGCTGCGCCAAAGGCCGCGCCATACCGGGAGGACCGCCGATGCACTTCACGCCGCCGCCGCACCGCACCCAGAACTGGCAGATCCGCAAGCCGGCGGCGCGCGGCCGCAAGGGGATCGTCGTCGCCCAGGCGGAAAGCGCGGCGCTGGCCGGCGTCGCGGTGCTCGAAGCCGGCGGCAACGCGATCGATGCCGCCATCGCCACGGCTTTGGCGCTGGCCGCGGTCGAGCCGTGGAATTCTGGACTGGGCGGCATCGGCCATGCGCTGGTGCAGCCGGCCGGCGCGGCGGACGCATCGGCGGTGGATTTCGGCCCCGTCGCCCCGCGCGGCCTCGACCCCTCCCATTTCCGCCTCACCGGCCGCATGACGCATGATCTGTTTCCCTGGCCGGAGGTGGAGGGCGACGCCAATGGCCAGGGCCCGCTCTCCTTCGTCGTCCCCTCCGCCGTTGCCGGCTATGCCGCGATGCATGCGCGCTGGGGCCGGCTACCGCTGGCCGAGATCGCCGCGCCGGCGATCGCGCTGGCGCGGCGCGGCCTGCCGGCGGACTGGTTCACGACCTTGAAGATCGCCAACGCCGCCGGGTCGCTGCGGCGCTACCCGGAATCCGCGCGCATCTATCTGCCCGACGGGCTGCCGCCGGTGGCGCCCTATCAGGGCACGCCGGGCTTCTTCCGCCTCGGCGCGCTGGCGGAGACGCTGGAACAGCTGGCGCGGGCCGGGCTGCGCGACCTCTACGAGGGCGAGGTCGCGGCGGCGCTGGCGGCGGACCTCGACGAGGTCGGCGCGGTGCTCGGCCCGGCCGATCTGCGCGGCTGCGAGGCGGTGATCCGCCCGGCCCAGCGCGTCGCCTGGCGCGACCGCACGGTGCAGCTCGCCGGTGGCCTGACCGCGGCGCCGACCTTCGCGCGCGTGCTGCGCGCCATGCCCGACGAGGAACCGGAAGGCACGCCCGGCGCGGCTTGGTTCGCCGCCTTCGCCGCCGCGATGAAGGAGGCCTATGCCGAGCGCCTGGCCGGGCTCGGCGCGCCCGAGACCGCTCCGGAGGGCTGCACGACGCATGTGACGGTGTGCGACGCCGAGGGTGGGGTCGTCGCCATGACCACGACCCTGCTCTCCTCGATGGGCAGCCGCGTGGTGCTGCCGCGCAGCGGCGTGCTGATGAACAACGGCGTGATGTGGTTCGATCCGCGCCCCGGCCAGCCCAACTCGATCGCGCCGGGCAAGCGGCCACTGACCAATATGTGTCCGGTGATCCTGCGCGCCGGCGGCACCGAGGGCGGGCGGCCCTGGCTCGCCGGCGGCGGCTCCGGCGGGCGCCGCATCCTTGCCGCCGTGTTCCAGCTTCTCGCCTTCGTCGCCGAGTTCGGCATGACGCCGGAGGCGGCGGCGCATCAGCCGCGCATCGATGTCTCCGGCCCGGACCTGGTGAGCGCCGACCGCCGCCTGCCCGAGGACGTCATCGCGGCGCTGCGGGCGGGCGGCGCGGTGGAGATCGTCGAGCACGGGGTGCTGCCGATCAACTTCGCCTGCCCGAACCTCATCGCGCTGAACGGCGACGGCAGCCGGCTCGGCATCAGTGACGTGCAGTCGCCCTGGTCGGCGGCGCTGGCGCAGCCCTAGCGTCTGTCCGGCGCAGGTGGAATCACCGCAGCCGGGCAAACAGACGCGCAAACAGAGAGCTGGAGTCTGTCAGGCGCTTCCATCCGCGCCTGACAGACTCCAAGCCGCTCGGCCGCTTCGCGCCTCGTCACGCCGCGCCCGGTCAGGCATTCTCGCCCAGGGCGCGGCGGCGCAGCTCCTTGAGCCGCGCGGCGCCGCCCGGGGCGAGCGGGTCGATTGTGAGCAGGTGCTGCCATCCGGCATAGGCGCTGGCGTAGTCGCCACGCTGGGCGGCGATCTCGGCGAGCGCGCGGATGGCATCGAAATGCCGGGGCTCGCGGCGCAGCCCCTCCTCGAGATCGGCCACCGCGCCGCGCCGGTCCCCCTCCTTGAGCCGCGCCAGCCCGCGCTGGACATAGGCTTCCGCCAGGTTGGGGTCGAGGACGATGACATCGTCGAACACGCGCTCGGCATCAGCACCGGCGCCGGCGCGAAGATCCCGAATGCCGCGGGCCATCAGCAGGCGAACCGCCGGGGATGTCGCTTCGAGCCAGACGCCGCGGATGCGCGCCTCGATCGCGGCCGCCTCGGACTCGTCACGGGCGGCATGCAGCGCGGCCATCATCGCCTCCAGCATCGCCGCCCGCTTCTCCGGCGACGGCTGGGCCGAGGCCGGTCCGGCGAGCAGCGGCATGCCCAGAACGACTCCGGCGGTGGCCGCCATCACACCGCGCCGGGGCCATGGCGTTGTGGTCATGCGGCGCGTGTGGCCAGCAGAGGACCGAGCGATCCCGGCGCGGGCCCGCCGGCCATCCAGTCGAGCAGTTCGACGGTGTGGACCAGCGGCAGATCGCCGCCGGAGAGCTGGGTGATGCAGCCGATATTGCCGGCGGCCACCAAATCCGGCCGGCGCGCGGCGAGATTGGCCAGCTTGCGCTCGCGCAGCCGGGACGCGATCGCCGGCTGCATCATGTTGTAGGTGCCGGCCGAGCCGCAGCAGAGATGCGCCTCCGCCGGCTCGACCACGGTGAACCCGGCCTGCCGCAGCAGCGCCTTCGGCTCGGCGGTGATCTTCTGGCCGTGCTGGAGGCTGCACGCGGCGTGATAGGCGACGGTCAGCGCCGGCGCCGGCCGCGTCGGTGCGTAGCCGATGCGGCTGAGATATTCGCTGACATCCATCGCCAGCGCCGCGATGCGTTCGGCCCGGCCGCGCCAGGGTTCCGGCTCGGTGCGGAACATGAAGCCGTAATCCTTCACCGTGGTGCCGCAGCCGGAGGTGTTGATGATGACCGCGTCCAACCCCTCGCCCTCGGCCTCCGCGCTCCAGGCGGCGATGTTGGCGCGTGCGGCCGCCATCGCCGGCGTGTGCTTGCCCATATGATGGGTCAGCGCGCCGCAGCAGCCCATGCCCTTCGGGATCACCACCTCGACGCCGAGCCGGGTGAGCAGGCGGATGGTCGCCTCGTTGATCTCCGGCGCCAGCACCTGCTGGGCGCAGCCGGTGAGCAGCGCCACCCGTCTCCGCCGCGCGCCCTCGGCGCGATGGACCTGCGGCGCCTGCGCGGCGCTCGGTGGCGGCAGGTGGCGCGGCGCCAGGGCGAGCAGCGCGCGCAGCCGCTGCGCCATCATGCTCTTTCCCGGCAGCAGCGCGCGGAACGGGCGGGCCGCCCCAGCGCCGAGCAGGGCCAGGCGCATCAGCCAGGGACGCGGCAGGACGAGCGCCAGCACGCTGCGCAGCGCGCGCTCGGCCAGCGGCCGTCGGTAGGTGTTCTCGATATGCGTCCGAGCATGATCGACGAGGTGCATGTAGTGCACGCCCGAGGGGCAGGTCGTCATGCAGGACAGGCAGGAGAGGCAGCGATCGACATGCCGCACCACCGGCTCCGTCGCCGGACCTCCGGATTCCAGCATGTCCTTGATGAGGTAGATGCGCCCGCGCGGGCTATCCAGCTCGTCGCCGAGCAGCACGAAGGTCGGGCAGGTCGCGGTACAGAAGCCGCAATGCACGCAGGTGCGCAGGATCGTGTTCGACTCGGCGAGCTCGGGATCGCGCAGCTGCTCAGGAGAGAAATTGGTCTGCATCGCGGCTGATCACACTCCGGCGAAGACGCGCCCGGGATTGAGGATGCCCTTGGGGTCGAAGGCAGCCTTCACCGCGCGGGTCAGCCGCGCCAACGCCGGCGGCTCGGGTGGCACCACCGGAAGGACGGTGCGCAATGCCTCCGGGGCGCGCATCAGCATCCAGGTGCCGCCGGCTGCGCGCGCCGCCGCCATCACCGCCTCGGCCGCCGCCGCCGGAGCGACGATCCAGACCAGGCCGCCGCCCCAGTCCAGCAGGCCGCGCCCCCCCGCCGCCTCGGCCGCTTCGAGCACGGCGGGGCCGGACGACGGGCGCACCGAGACGCGCCACACCGTCTCCTCCGCCCCACCCGCCAGTGGGGCGACGTCGCGCACCGCGCGCCAGACGGCCCGGCTGGTGGCATCGTCGAGCCGCTCGGCGCGCCCGAACTGGGCGAGATCCTCGTGCAACCGCGCCGTGCGATAGGCCACCGAGACGGCGAATTCCTCGATGCGGAGCAGCGTCGCCGAAGCGCCGAGCCCGGCCAGCGCCGGGACGTGCGCGACCGCCGCCGCGGGCAGGAACGCGGCGCCCGAAACGCCGTAGGGCGAGCCGAGCCCGGCGGAGAGCGCGGCGACGGCGGCGCGCGCATCGAGCCCGGCCAGGACCAGCGTGCCCCAGGCCTCCGCGGCCGGCAGCACCTTGATCGTCACCGCGCTGAGCACGCCGAGCGTGCCGTGGCTGCCGGCAAACAGCTTGCAGAGATCGAGCCCGGTGACGTTCTTCAGGACGCGCCCGCCGGAGCGGATCACCTCGCCGGTGCCGTTGACAGCGCGGATGCCGAGGAGATGGTCGCGCATCGCCCCCGCGGCGACGCGGCGCGGCCCGGACAGATTCGCCGCCACCACCCCGCCGATCGTCTGCGCCGAGCGCGCGCCGAGCAGGGCGGAGAGATCCGGCGGCTCGGCGATGATCTGCTGGCCCGCCGCCGCCACCGCCGCTTCCACGGCCGCGAGCGGGGTGCCGGCACCGGCTTCGAGGATGAGTTCGTTCGGCGCGTAGAGGGAAATCCCGGAGAGCGCGTGCGCCGAAAGGGTGCGCGCGGCCTGCACCGGGCGCAGCATCGCCGCCTTGCTGCCATTGCCCTGGATGGCGAGCGGCTCGCCCGCCTCCCAGGCGGACCGGACGCTGGCGGCGAGTTCGGCCTCGCTCTCCGGCGCCAGCGCGCTCATGCCGCCGCGGCGAGCGGAAAGACCTTGTGGGGATTGAGCAGCCAGCCGGGATCGAAGGCGGACTTGATGCGGCGCTGCTGGTCCAGCTCGGTCCGGTTGAACTGCACGTCCATCAGGTCGCGCTTCTCGACGCCGACGCCATGCTCGCCGGTCAGACAGCCGCCGACCTCGACGCAGAGCTTGAGGATGTCGGCACCGAACTCCTCCGCCTTGCGCATCGAGACCGGGTCGTTGGCGTCGAACATGATCAGCGGATGCAGGTTGCCGTCGCCGGCATGGAAGATGTTGGCGACCTGCAGCCCGTATTCGCGGCTCATGGCGCCGATCCGGCCGAGCACTTCCGGCAGGCGCGAGGTCGGGATCGTGCCGTCCATGCAGAGATAGTCCGGGCTGATGCGCCCGACGGCGCCGAACGCGCCCTTGCGGCCCTTCCAGATCGCCGCCGATTCCTCCGCCGACTGCGCCACGCGCAGGCTGACCGGGTCGAACCGCTCGCAGATGGCGCGGATCTGGCCGAGCAGCCGGTCCTGCTCCTCGACACTGCCCTCGACCTCGATGATCAAAAGCGCCTCGGCATCGAGCGGGTAGCCGGCATGGGCGAAGGCCTCGCAGGCGTGGATCGCCGGGCGATCCATGAATTCGAGCGCCACCGGGATGATGCCCGAGGAAATGATCGCATCGACGCAGGCACCGGCGACCTCGTTGGCGCGGAACCCGGCCAGCATGGCGCGCGCGCCTTCCGGGCTGCGCAGGATGCGAACGGTGACTTCGGTGACGATGGCGAGCTGGCCCTCGCTACCGGTGAGCAGGCCGAGCCAGTCATAGCCGGCGGCATCCAGATGCGCGCCGCCGATCTCGACGATCTCGCCCTCGACGGTGACGATCCTCAAGCCGAGCAGATTGTTCGCCGTCACACCGTACTTCAGGCAGTGCGCGCCGCCGGAGTTCATGTTGACGTTGCCGCCGATCATGCAGGCGAGCTGGCTGGACGGGTCCGGGGCGTAGAAGAACCCCTCCTCCTGGACGCGCTGGGTGATGCCGATATTCGTCACCCCGGCCTGCACCACGGCGACGCGGTCCGCATAATCGACGCTGAGGATGCGGTTGAGGCGCATCAGCCCGATCACCACCGCATCCGCGAGCGGCAGCGCGCCGCCGGAGAGGCTGGTGCCGGCGCCACGCGGGACGACGCGGATGCCCTCGCGATGGCAGAACGCCATCACCGCGGCGACCTCTTCGGTGGTCGAGGGCAGGGCCACGGCCAGCGGAACCTGGCGATAGGCGGTCAGCCCGTCCGTTTCGTAGGGACGCAGCCGCTCGGCCTCGGCGATCACCGCGTCCTCCGGCAAGAGCGACCTCAGCCCGGCGACGATCTCGTCCCGGCGCGCGAGCACCTCGGCCTTCGGTTCCGGCAATGCGATCATGGCACCACTCCCAGCAGCCCCGACC
>DAIDKZ010000247.1 GCA_027449745.1 Acetobacteraceae bacterium
GCTGGCCGGGCGGAGCACGCCTGGCAGGGCGAGCAGCGCCTCCGCGCGCGGCGGCGGTGCGCCCGGGATGCGCTCCGCCAGCGCCAAGGCGGCGGCCAGCGCCTGCTCCAGCGCCGCCGCGTCGACGACGAGGCGCGTTGCGGCCTCGCGCTGGAGCGTGAGCGTGGCGTTGACATTGCCGCGCCGCAACAAGTTCCCCGCCGCCGTCCGCAGCCGCGGTTCGAGCGCGTCGAGCCCCGGCGGCAGGCGGAAATGCAGGTCGAGCCCGCGGCTGTTGACGCTGCGCAACTCCCATCCCCAGGCCAGCCCAGCGATCGAGCCGGAGGTGCGGGCGAAGCCGGTCATGGAGGCGAGCGGCGCGGGCATCGGTGTCCCTGGCTTTCCCTCTTGCGTGGCGGCCCCTCTTGCGCGACGGCGGGCGGCGCCGTTCTGGGTGACAAATGCACCGGCTGTCAAACGCCGCGCCCGACCCCACGCGCGAGGCTTCCCCGAGTGGCGCGAGCCGGCCTATGGTCCGCGCGAAACGGCGCTTTTTGCTGCGGTGCCCCAAAGGGGTGCCGCCAAGGGGTGCCGCCAGGGTCTGAACCATGTTCGCAACGACGCCCCGCCTGCCCGATCCCTGCCCGATCCGCGCCGGCGGATCGGCCGCGGGTGGCGCGCCGAGCCGGGGCGCGCGGAGGGCGGATGCTCGATGACGGAGGGCGAGGGGCCAACCGGGCCGCCGCCGGGGGCCGGCGGCGAGGCAGCCGATCTGCTCGATCTGGCGCGGGACTGGATCACCTTGTGGCAAAGCGAACTCAGCGCGCTCGCCACCGATCGCGAGGCCCAGGAGGTGTGGCAGGCGCTGCTCGGGCTCTGGGCCGGTGCCGCGGGCGCGATGCTGCGCGGCGCTCCGCGCGGCGTCGATCAGGGTCTCGGCGCATTCGGCTTCGGCCCGGCGCACGGCCAGGCCCACAATGACCGGCGACCGGCCCGAGGCGCCGAGCCCGCTGCGCCGGCGGGGGCCGCGCCCGCTGCTGCTGCATCTGACCCTCGCGATGCTGAGATCGAGCGCCTCCATAGCCGCATCCTCCGGCTGGAGGAGCGCCTGGCCGAACTCGAGGGCAAGCCCGGAGCGGGAGGCCGAGGCACTCGCCGCGGCGGTCGCCGCCGGTAGCGCCGGGTCCTTTTCCGCGACCGTGCTGCAGGAGGCGCTGCGCCAGGACCGCGCCCTGCTCGCCGGCATCGCCGCCTATCGCCGCCATCCCTACCAGCGCGCACTCGCCGATCCGCCGACGCGCTGGCAGGAGGGCGGCACGCGCCTGCTCGATTTCGGCGGCGAGGGTCCCCTCGTTCTCGTTGTGCCGAGCCTGGTCAACCGCGCCTATGTGCTCGACCTCGCGCCGGGCCATTCGCTGCTGCGCGATCTCGCCGCCAACGGGCTGCATCCGCTGCTGCTCGACTGGGGCTGGCCGGGCGAGATCGAGCGCGATTTCACCCTCACCGACTACATCGCCGGGCGGCTCGAGCGCGCGCTCGCGGCCGTCGAGGGCAAGGTCAGCGTGATCGGCTACTGCATGGGCGGGCTGCTCGCCCTTGCGGCGGCCGAGCGCCGGCCGGATCGCGTCCAGGCCCTGGCGTTGCTGGCGACGCCATGGGATTTCCACGCGGCCGACCCGGCCCAGGCGGCGGCGCTCGGCCGGCTGTTGCCGCTGTTCGAACCGGCGCTGGCCTTCGGCGGGACGCTGCCGATCGACCTGCTGCAAATGTTGTTCGCGCTGCTCGATCCGTTCGGCGTCACCGACAAATATCGCGCCTTCGCGCGTCTGAACCCCGACACACCGCGGGCGCGGCTGTTCGTGGCGCTCGAGGACTGGCTCAACGACGGCGTGCCGCTGGCCGCGCCGGTTGCGCGCGAGACGCTCGAAGGCTGGTACGGGGCCAACACGCCCGCCCGCGGGGCCTGGCGCATCGCCGGGCTGCCGGTGCGGCCGGAGAGCCTGCGGCTGCCGGCCTTCGTTGCCGTGCCGGCGCGCGATCGCATCGTGCCCCCGGAGAGCGCCCGACCACTCGCCGCGGCGCTGCCCGGCGCGGTCCTGCATCAGCCGCCGGCCGGCCATGTCGGCATGGTCGCCGGCCACACCGCCGCTTCGGTGCTGTGGCGGCCGCTGGCCGAGTGGCTGCGCCAGGTCGGCGCGGCGCCGGCAAAGCCGCGAGCGCGCCGGCGCCGTTAAGGCTTTGTTGGCGGCTCGCCTGGATGATCTGTGGTCGAAGCGTGTTCCTCGCCGGATTGATCGACCCCATGGATATTCAAGTCGAGACGGCTCCTCGCGCGGCCAAGCAGGCGCAGACTCGTCGCCCCCCGACACGCCAGCATGCCCGCAGCCTTGCCAGCGCGGCGCTCGACGTCGCCGCCGAGGGTGTGATCGTCTGCGATGACGCATTGCGCGTCTGGCTGTGCAATGCCGCCGCCTTCCGCTTCCTCGGCCTGGAGGAGCCGCTGCAGCTGCGCGCCCGCCCGGCGTTGAGCCAGGTGCTGGCGGCCAGCCCCTGCCTCGACGAGACCGGCCGGCGGACCGTGCTGGCCCACTGCGCCGAGGCGGTCGCGAACGGCGATCGGGCCGGGGGCGAGATCGAGCTGCCGGCCGACAGCCGCGCCGGGACGGGCCTCGCGCTTCGCCTGCGCCGGGTTGCGCCGCGCCGCTGGGCGCTGATGTTCTCCGCCGCCCGCGCCACCGCCGCGTCGGACCCGCTGGCGCATGACCCGCTGACCGGTCTGGCCAATCAGCGCCGGTTCGAAGCCGCGCTCACGGACCGTCTGGCGATGGCGGGGCCGGGTGGGCAGCAGGACTGGCCGGGGCTGCTCCTGATCGACGTCGAGGGGCACGGCAGCCTCACCGAGGCTTCGGGCCGGGCCGCCGGGGATGCGCTGCTGCGTCTGGTCGGCCAGCGCCTGCGCGCGGCGCTGCGCGAGTCCGACCTGCCGGCGCGCCTGGATGACGGCATCTTCGCCGCACTGGTTCCCGCCGCCGCCGGCGTGGAGACGCTGGCGCGCCGCCTCGTCGAGCGGCTGGCGCGGCCCTACGTGGTCCAGGGTCAGGTCGCGCATGTTCAGGCCAGCGTCGGCCTCGCCGTTGCGCCGCGCGATGGCCACGAGGCCGGGCAGTTGCTGCACAGCGCCGATCTCGCCCGGCGTCAGGCCAAGGCCGAGGGCGCCGGCATCTATCGCTCCTTCAACGTGCTGATGCGCGAACAGGCGGAAGCGCGCCGTTCGCTCGAGGCCGACCTGCGCAAGGCGCTCGTGCTGGGGCAGTTCGAACTGTTCTATCAACCGCAGTTCAACGTCGCCACGCGGCGGGTGCTGGCGTGTGAGGCCCTGCTGCGCTGGCGGCATCCGATCCGCGGCTTGGTGGCCCCGGGCGACTTCATCTCGGTTACCGAGGAGATCGGGCTGATCAACGCGATCGGCGAATGGGTGCTGCGCACCGCCTGCCAGGAGGCGATGGACTGGCCGGGCAGTATCGGCGTCGCGGTCAATGTCTCGCCGCTGCAGCTCGCGGATCCGGACCGGCTGCTGCGCGCCGTGGCCGGCGCCCTCGCCGCCAGCGGGCTGCGCCCCGAGCGGCTTGAGATCGAAATCACCGAGAGCGCCCTGTTCGGCCAGGAGGCGGCGACGCTGGATTGCCTGCGCACGCTGCAGGCGCGCGGCGTGCAGATCTCGCTGGACGATTTCGGCACCGGCTATTCGTCGCTGAGCCGGCTCCGCTCCTTCCGGTTCGACCGCATCAAGATCGACCGCTCCTTCGTCAAGGACATAACCGAGGATGCGCACGCGCGTGGTCTGGTGCGAGCGATCGCGGCGCTGGGCACCGGCCTCGCACTGGCCACCGTCGCCGAGGGCGTGGAGACCGACGAGCAGGCGCGCCAGGTGGAATATGAGGGGTGCACCGATCTCCAGGGCTATCTGATCTCCCGCCCGCTCCCCGCCAGCGAGGTGCGGGCCGTGCTGCTCCGGCTCAACGAGCGCGCCTTGCTCGCCGGCGCCGCGGACTGAAGAGGGTCACGCCATGCTCACCTCCCTCCACCGCATCATCTATGTCAGCCGGAGCCTGCTCCGCGGCGATGAGGACCAGGTCGCGGTGGAGTTGAGACGCATCCTGGCGGTCTCGCGCCGCAATAACGCCAGCGAGGGCGTCACCGGGGCGCTGCTGCTCGGCCAAGGCAGCTTCGCCCAGGTGCTGGAGGGGCCGATGGTTGCCGTGGAGCGCGCCTTCGAGCGCATCCAGGACGACCCGCGCCATGCCGACCTGGTCGTCGTCGAGGTCGGTGCCGTCGACGCGCGGGCCTTTCCCGACTGGTCGATGGCTTTTGCCGGTGCGGCCGCCGCGAGTGCCGCTCCGCGCGTTCGGGCGGTGCTGGATCAGGTTGGAACCGCGCCCCGCGCGACCGCTGCCGAGAGCGTGCTCGGCCTGCTCGACGCGCTGATCCGTCGCGAGACCGAGTGGGCGATGGCGCGCTGACACAGCCGTCGCGGCCGCGCGGCGCAGCGGTGCTGCGTTGCGCAAGATTGCGCCGGCCCGCGCTTCGCGCGCATGCTCCCGCAGTGCGTTGCCGCCATCGGTGGCGCCGTGGCAGCCGGTCCGACGCCGGCGCGAAGGGGGAGTGTCGTGCCGAATTTCCGCGTTCCCGCCCTGCTCGGGCTGGCGCTTGCATGGCTCGTCGCCGCGGCGGGCGGGGGTTTGGCCGGGCCGGGCCCCGGTGAGGGGCTGATCTGGGTCACGAGCTGGGCGGGGTCGGCGCAGGGGCCCTATCCGGTCGGCTACCCGGTGGCGCAGCCGGATCTCGGCTATGCCTTCCCCGATGCGGAGAAGGGCGCCCAGGACCAGACCTTCCGGCTCGAGATCCGGCCTTCACTGTGGGGCCAGGCGACGCGGCTGCGCTTTTCCAACGTGTTCGGGACGCGACCGCTGACGATCGATGGCGTCTTCGTCGCGGTTCAGGCGAGTGGCGCGGTGCTCGTTCCCGGAACGACCCGCAGGGTGACGTTCGCGCAGGGCGCGGAGCGGATCAGCATCGCGCCCGGACGGGCGGCCTGGACCGATGCCGTGGCGCTGCCCTACAGCACCGATCCGCTGCTCGCCGGCCGCCGGATGGCGGTGAGTTTCCACATCGTCGGACAGAGCGGGCCGATGACCTGGCACGCCAAGGCGATGACGACGAGCTATCTCTCTCCGCCGCGCGCCGGCGCCCACGGCGAGGAGGACAGCGCGGCGGCATTCCCCTTCTCCACGACCGCCTGGTATTTTCTCGATGCCGTCGACATGGCCGCGCCCGAGGGCACGGAAGCCATCGTCGTGCTGGGCGATTCGCTGACCGATGGCACCAATTCGACCCTGAACGGGGACGATCGCTGGCCGGACGTGCTCGGCAACCGGCTGCACGCCGCCTGCGGCAACCGCTTCGCCGTGGTGAACGCGGGTATCGGCGGCAACGAACTGCTCGATCCCGACAATTATTCGGCCGAGAAGCCGTATCCGGGCGGCCCGTCGGCGCTCACCCGGCTGCAGCGTGACGTGCTCGACCTCTCGGGCGTTGCCAGCATCATCTGGCTCGAAGGCATCAACGACTATGCCGTCAATGCGGACGCCACGCCGGACGCGATGCGTCTCGGCATGGAGGACCTCGTGCACCAGCTGCACGCGAAGCGGCTGCGGGTGATCGCGGCGACGCTGCCTTCCGCCCTGCACAGCCCCATCACCGGCCACGGCACGACCACGGTCGATGCCGCGCGCAAGGCGCAGAACGCGTTCATCCTGCACAATGGCGGGCTGTTCGACGGGGTGATCGATTTCGACAAGGCGACGCTCGATCCCACGACGGGTGAGCTGAGGGCGGCCTTTCTGCCGGGCTCGACCTTCGGCGGGCCGGGGGACAAGCTGCATCCCAATCGGGCCGGCTACCAGGCCATGGGCTACGCTGTGGATCTGCGGCTGTTCTGCAATCCGAAATGACGGGCGCGAGTTCGGCGCACCGTCATGGAGCGTCGGGGGCGACGAGGTCCGCGCGCAGCACCAGGGCATCGTCGCCGCTGGGGTAATAGCGCCGTCGACGGCCGACCTCGGCGAAGCCGGCGCGCTCGTAGAGCATCCGTGCCGGCGCATTCAGGCTGGCGACTTCGAGAAACATCTTCCGCGCGCCGCGGCCCCGGGCGGTGACCATCGCGGCGGCGAGCAGCGCGCGGCCGAGCCCGCACCGGCGCGCATCGGGCGCGACCGCGAGGGTGAGGATCTCGGCCTCGTCCGCCGCGACACGCGCC
The DNA here is from genome assembly GCA_027449745.1 of Acetobacteraceae bacterium. GTDB lineage: Bacteria > Pseudomonadota > Alphaproteobacteria > Acetobacterales > Acetobacteraceae > JAJZVV01. The sequence continues at coordinate 6,296 of DAIDKZ010000247.1, forward strand.
AGAACCATGCCCCCGCGCGGGTCGATCCACCCGAACGCGCCGGGCAGTCCGAGCTGAAGCGCCATCACTTGCGGACCCCAGGCCGCGTCGGGGGGGAAGGCGGCCTGGTGGATCGCGGCGAGTGCGTCCGCATGGGCCGGCCCAGCGGCGACAAGCCCAGCGGCGACAAGCCCAGCGGCGACGATCCCGGCGGCGCTCCCGGCAGGGGTCACGGTGGCGGACGCGGCGCGTTTGCCGGAGCGCGGGTTTGCGGCGGGTCGATATAGAGCGGTTGGGGCGCGAGCGGCGGCAGGGCGCCGGCGATGCGCTGGCGGGCAGCGGCGGCGATCGCCGCTGGAGCGGGCAGGCGGGCGTCGGTGAGCAGCGTGTCGGTCCCGCGCGCCGCCAGCCGCGCGGCGACCGCGATCGCCGCGTCGCCGGCAATGGCGAGCGGCCCGGCCGCAGCGGGCAGCGCCTCCAGTGCGCAGCTCGCGATGTCCCCGTCGCGGTCGAGAAACACCGTGCCGCGTCGCGAATCGATGGCGACCCAGACGGCGCGTCCGCTGTCTTCGGGGAGCGCGGCGCGTAGCGCCTCGCCGACGCTGACCGCGACGAGCCTGCTTGGGGCCGCGGCAGCAAACCCATGGGCGATCGCGAGGGCGGCGCGCAGGCCGGTGAAGCTGCCGGGGCCGACCGTGACCGCGACGAGATCGACCGCGCCGCCGGCCTCTCGGAGCGCGTCGCCGGCGAGCGCGGCCAGGCCGGCAGCGGCGCCGCGCGGCCCATCGAGGAAGCGCTCGGCCAGCACGCCGCGCTCGTCCACCACCGCGGCCCCGCACCGTGCCAGCGCCGCGTCCAGTGTCAGGATCCGCATCACCCGTCCGTTCCTATGGCAGGCCCACTGGTCTGCCGCGCGCCGTGTGCCGGCGCAAGTCGGGCCGACCCGGGCTCAGGAGTCGCGCAGCGCCTGGCGCGCCTTGCGCCGCGTCATCGGGGTCGGCGGCCGATCCCCCTGGTCGCTCGTGCGGCCGGGGAACTCGCCCAGATTCTCCTGCAGCTCCGCCTCCTCGACCCCGACCGGGACGGTCGGATCCGGATGGCGGATCATCGGGTTGGGCAACTGGCCGGCGGTTGGATTGTCGGTGATCGCCTGCAATTCCCGTGCGCGTTCCAGATACTCGTCCTCGCGGCCCGGCGGGCTGCCATCGGCCTGCCAGAGCTTGCGGGCCCGGTCGCGGATCTGCTTGTCGTGCTCTCGAGCGCCCTTGTTTGCCACCTTGCCCTCCGTGCCGGCGTGTTCCGCCGCCTGTTCCGCGCTTGGCACCAAGGCAGCGCGGGATCGGCGGACGGTGCCATGATCCAGGTCAAGCCCGGACCGTGTAGCATGATCCAGAGCGTCCCAGGGGGCGGAAACGGGGGAAGGAAACGGGGGACGGAATCGGGGGCGGCGATGCTGACACTGACCGGGCTGAGCTGCCGCTTCGGGCCGGTGACCGCGGTCGACGATGTGACGCTCGCCGTGCCGGCGGGGCAGGTGCTGGGCATCATCGGGCCGTCGGGGGCGGGAAAGTCCACGCTGCTGCGCCTGATCAACCGGCTCCAGGCGCCGAGCGCGGGGCGGATCGATTGCGACGGGCTCGATGTCACCGCCCTGCGCGGGGCCGCGCTGCGGCGCTGGCGTGGCGAGGCGGCGATGATCTTCCAGGGTTTCAACCTCATCCCCCGCCTGGACGTGCTCAGCAACGTGCTGATCGGCCGGCTCGGGCACGTGGGTGCGCTGCGCGGGCTTGCCGGGCTGTTCACGGCCGCCGACCGCGCCCTGGCGCTGGATCTGCTCGATCGCTACGGGCTGGCCGAGCGGGCGCTGGAGCGGGCCGGGCGGCTCTCCGGCGGCGAGCAGCAGCGCGTCGCCATCTGCCGCGCGCTGATGCAGGCGCCGCGCCTCGTCCTCGCCGACGAGCCGGTGGCCAGTCTCGATCCGCGCAACAGCCGGATGGTGATGGACGCGCTGCGGGCGATCGCGCGCGAAGCGGGGCTGACGGTGCTCGTCAACCTGCATGACCTCACCCTCGCGCGTGCCTATTGCGATCGGCTGGTGGCCCTCGCCGCCGGGCGGGTGGTGTTCGATGGCGCGCCGGCTTCGCTGTCGGCGGCGCGCATCGTCGAGATCTATGGCATGGACGAGACCGCGCTGGCCGAGGCAGGCTTGGCGCCCGCGCCTGCCTGATCGAGGGAAGGGACCACCGCCATGCTGGCTCGCCGCGCGCTGCTCGCTGGCCTGTCGCTGTTCGCCGCGACCCATGCCCGCGCCGCGCCCGACGCGGTGGCGATGCCGGCCCCGGGCCGGCGGGCCTGGGCGAGCGACGTGCCCCTGATCCGCGTCGGCCTGCTCGGCGGCGAGAACGATGCCGACCGGCTCGCGCGCTGGGACGGCTACATCAAGCTGCTGCAGGCGACGTTCGACGTGCCGGTGAAGCCGCTGATGGCCGCCGATTATGCCGGGGTGATCCAGGCCTTCGCCGCCCGCCAGGTCGAGCTCGCCTACATGAGCCCGGCCGCCTATGCCGCTGCCTGGCTCGAAAGCAACGGCGACATCGAGCCGCTGGTGACCGCGGAGGAGGCCGACGGTTCCACCTCCTACGTCTCGGTGATGTATGTGCGTGCCGATTCTGCCATCACCGATCTGGCCGGGATGCGCGGGCATTCGCTCGCCTGGGCGGATCCCAACAGCGCCTCCGGCTATCTCATCCCGCGCGCCGAATTCCGCGGCCTCGGCATCGATCCCGAGACCTATTTCAGCCGCACCGGCTTCGCCGGCGGGCATGAGCAGGCGGTGATCGCCGTGCTCAACCGCCAGTACGATGCCGGCGTCACCTGGACCTCGGGCATCGGCGATGCCGCGCGCGGCTACACGCGCGGGGCGCTGCGCAGCATGGTGGACAAGAAGATGATCGCCATGAAGGATCTGCGCATCATCTGGCGCTCGCGCCCGATCCGGAACGGCCCGCTCGCCGTGCGGGCCTCGACGCCGACTTCCTTCCGCGCCGACATGCTGGCCTTCCATCTCGCGCTGCCGGTGGCCCATCCGGACATCTACCACGCTGTGGACATGGGTACGAGCAAGGGCTGGGTGCCGGTGCGTCAGGAGGACTACGCCGTGTTCATCGACATGCTGAAGCAGGAGGCGGTCGAGCGGCGGCGGCGGCGATGAGTGCGGGCCTGGAGGCGCGCTGGCGGGCCCGCCGGCGGCGGCGCCGCATCGCCGGGCTGGCGTGGGGCGGGGCCCTGGCCGCGGCGGTTCTGGCCAGCGCCTGGTTCGTGGAGCTCTCGCCCGCGGTCCTGATCGCCGGTCTGCCCCGGATCGGCGTCTATTTCGCCAAACTGGTGCCGACCTTGCATGTCGCCACCCTGTTCGCTGGCCCGGCCACCGAGGGCTCGCTGGCCTACTGGTATTACCGGCTCGATCTCTGGCTGTTTCTGCTGCTGCAGACGAGCCAGATGGCGGCACTGGCGACGCTGCTGGGCGGCCTCATCGGCCTGGCGCTGTGCTTCCCCGCCAGCGCCAACCTGGCGCCGTGGCGCGGCGTGCTCCTCCTCGCCAGGCGCCTCCTGGACCTGCTGCGCTCGGTGCCCGACCTGGTCTATGCGCTCATCCTGGTCTGGGCCTTCGGAGTCGGTCCGCTCGCCGGGGTGGCGGCGATCACATTGCACAGCGCCGGGGCGCTCGGAAAGTTGTTCGCCGAGGTGGTGGAGAACGCCGACATGCGTCCGTTCGAGGCGGTGCGCGCGGCGGGCGGCGGCATGGCGGCCGCGATCCGCTACGCCATCCTGCCGCAGGTGGCGCCCAACTTCCTCAGCTACGCGCTGCTGCGATTCGAGATCAATGTGCGCGGCGCCAGCGTCATCGGCTTCGTCGGTGCCGGCGGCATCGGCCAGGAGCTCTATACCGTCATCAGCTTCAACTAT
>DAIDKZ010000248.1 GCA_027449745.1 Acetobacteraceae bacterium
CGGCACCCTCGGCACGCTGCTCGGCATCGACGGGGCGGGTCCGGGGGCCAGGCTGACGGTGCGGCTCGATGACGGGCGAGAAGTGGCCTTCGACCTCAAGGACTACGCCGATATCGGCCATGGCTACGCCGCCACGGTGCACAAAGCCCAGGGCGTCACGGTCGACGAGGCGCATATCCTGGCGAGCCGGGCGATGGACCGTCACCTCGCCTATGTCGCCCTCAGCCGCCACCGCGACCGGCTGAACCTGCACTGGAGCGCCGAGGAGATGGGCACCGAGGCCGCCCTGGGCGCCGCCCTCTCGCGCGAGCGCCGCAACGACAGCGCCCTCGACTACGGCGAGGCCGACACGCCCGCCACCGCCCATGCCTGCTTCGCCGTCCGCAGGGGGCTGGTGCCCGACAGCGGCATCGCGCTGCCGAACGCTCCGCGCCCGGCGGAGGCCCTGCGGCGCCACCTCGCCCGGCTCGAGGCCGCCGCCGCCGCCCATCGCCGCCTCGCCGCCGACTGGGACGGCTCCGCCGACCACGAGGCGCACCTCGCCGCGCTCATCGCTCGCTCCGCCGCTGCCGCCCAGGCCATCGCCGCAGACCCGGCGTCCCTCGGCGCACTGCACGCCCAGGACCCGGGCCTCGCTCGTCAGGTCGCCACCCCTGTCGCCAACCTGGTCGACCGCGCCCGCCGCGCCATGCAGCCCGCTCAACAGAAGCCCAATCCCCGGCCGGGTCCGCGGTGAGGCGACCCGGATGGCTGACAGGGCGCGGGGCGGAGGGCTGCACACGGTGCGCCGTCGCCACCTATCCAGCGCGATTGACTAGCTGCCGGGCCAGAAACCGTCGGCCATCATCTGCGCGAATGAGCACGGGCAAGTGGACGGGAAGACAGTGTGAACTCGCGCTCCAGCGCGATGTCGCGCTCTCACATCCGGTGCCCTGGCTGCCTCGGTGATGCGGGTGAGGGGGCCTCGTCGAGCACCGGGGGCCGGCGACGTTCAGCGCCGGCCCGGCCGCGGAAGGGGCGGCGCAGGCTCGCATCGCTGCACGAATTCCGCCGGGGTGATGACGGCAATCCCGCGCCAAGGGTCGAGGACCAGGAGGTCGTCGTCACTCGACACGATGATGTCGGCTCCGGCTTCGAGCGCGAGTTCGAGGTATTTGTTGTCCTTGGCGTCGCGGCAGTCCGTGACGGGGACGGTCGGTTCGACCTGTCGAGCGCCACTGCCGATGACGCCGAGAATGCGCTCTACTCGACCGGGAGTGAGATATTTCGTGAATTTCGGCCGAGCGAAGACCTCGCGGTATTCGCGTTCGACGGCTTTCGATAGACAGATCTCGCCGGTCGCACGGGCCAGCAGGAGCGCCCGCTCCGGAATGGAGTCCGCTTTTAGCAGGGCACCGACGAGGGAACTCGCGTCAAAGACGGTGCTCGGCATTGGCGGCCCGCAGTTCGGCCTCGATTGCCTCGTCGGTGAGCCCGCCCGACCGCGCATCGGCCTTTGCCTCGGCAATCAGGGCCGCCAGCGGGTCATTCTCAGGCGCTGACGGGCGGAGCATGTCGCTCACCAGCGCCCCGACCCTCTGCGCCCTCTTCGCGTCACGCAGAAGCGTCGCAGCTTCGGGCGACACGGGGATCTCGACCGTCACATAGTCGCTCATCCGAGCCTCCTGTTCGTGAGCCATCATGACACACCCCACCCCGAGATGCCGAGGGTCTCGCCGGACTATCCAGATGGGGCGACCGGAGCCCCAAGGGGAGGGGCCTTGCCGCAGCCCTGGCCGCCGACCGCGCAAGATATCGGAGCACAATCGCATGACTCGCCGGCGCGCCGGCGAAGGCCGCAGTGGAATTCACGCAATTTTACGCAAGACCCAGCATTTTTGGTCTCGCCACGATCGCCGCGTCATGCTGCGATTATAGGCAATCATTGACGGTTCCTTCCATCCGGATGACCCACTCTGTCACCCCCCCCCGCACCAGCCGCCGGCTGATGGTGCTGCCAACCGCCTCGAAGCGTTTGCCGCGCTTCTGCGCCTGCTCGGCCAGCCCGCAGTGCCGCCAGCCGCTCTGCGGCACGGCTTTGGCGGCGTGGCGCCGTCGCCGACCGACATCGTCCGCCACGCACGCCGCCTCGGTCTGAAGGCGCGCACGGCGCGCGTCGTGGGTGAGCGGCTCATGGCCGCGCCGTTGCCCGCGCTGGCGGTGCAGCGCGATGGCGGCCTGATGCTTCTACTGCGCGCCGCGGCCGATCGCGTGCTGCTGCTCGATGCCCAAACCGGGCAGCCCCGTGTCCAGCCGCGCGCAGACTTCGATGCCGGCTGGAGCGGCGAGCTGATTCTGATCAGCCGCCGCGCCGCGCCCGGCGACCTGGCGCGGCGCTTCGATCTCGGCTGGTTTCTCGGCGCCGTCCACAAATACCGCTGGATCCTCGGCGAGGTACTGGTCGCCTCGCTGTTCCTGCAGGTGTTCGGGCTGGTCTCGCCGCTGTTCTTCCAGGTGGTCATCGACAAGGTGCTGGTGCACCGGGGGCTGGCGACGCTCGATGTGGTCGTGGCCGGGCTGGTGGCCATCGGCCTGTTCGAGGCGGTTCTGGGAACGCTGCGCAGCTACCTGTTCGCGCACACCACCAACCGCATCGATGTCGAACTCGGCGCGCGGCTGTTCCGCCATCTGCTGGCGCTGCCGCTGCCCTATTTTCAGGCCCGCCGCGTCGGCGATTCGGTGGCGCGGGTGCGCGAACTGGAGAACATCCGCGCCTTCCTGACCGGCTCGGCGCTCACCCTGGTGATCGACCTCCTGCTCACCAGCGTGTTCCTGGCCGTGATGGCGGTCTACTCGATGAAGCTGACGCTGGTGGTGGTGGCGTCGTTCCCGCTCTACGTTGCCGTCAGCCTGCTGGCGACGCCGCTGATCCGGCGCCGGCTGGACGAGAAGTTCCGGCGCGGGGCGCAGAACCAGGCGTTCCTGGTCGAGGCGGTGACCGGGGTGGAGACGCTGAAGGCGATGGCGGTCGAGCCGCAGCTGCAGCGCCGCTGGGAGGAACAGCTCGCCGGCTACGTGTCCGAGAGCTTCCGGGTCGCGAACGTCGCCAATGTCGCCGGACAGGCGATCCAGCTGACCGGCAAGCTGGTGACGGTGGCGCTGCTGTATTTCGGCGCCCGTGCGGTGATCGCGGGCAGCATGACGGTGGGCGAGCTGGTCGCCTTCAACATGCTGGCGCAGCGGGTCGGCCAGCCGGTGCTGCGGCTGGCGCAGCTGTGGCAGGATTTCCAGCAGACGCGGCTCTCCATCGAGCGGCTGGGCGACATCCTCAACACGCCGCCGGAGGCCGGCACGCTCTCGGCGCGCAGCGCTCTGCCGCGGCTCTCCGGAGAGGTGGTGTTCGACCGGGTGCGCTTCCGCCACCGGCTGGACGGGCCGCTGGTGCTGGAGGACATCAGCCTGCGCATCGCACCGGGCGAGGTGATCGGCATCGTCGGGCCCTCCGGCTCGGGCAAGAGCACGCTGGCGAAACTGCTGCAGCGGCTCTACGTGCCGGAGGCCGGGCGGGTGCTGGTGGACGGGATGGACATCAGCACCATCGATCCGGCGAGCCTGCGCCGGCAGATCGGCGTGGTGCTGCAGGACGATCTGCTGCTCAACCTGACGGTGCGCGAGAACATCGCGCTGGCCGATCCCGGCATGCCGATGGCCCGCGTGGTGCGGGCGGCGACGCTGGCCGGGGCGCACGAGTTCATCGCCGAGCTGGCGGAGGGCTACGACACGCTGGTCGGCGAGCGCGGCGGCTCGCTCTCGGGCGGGCAGCGCCAGCGCATCGCCATCGCCCGCGCGCTGGTGGGCGACCCGCGCATCCTGATCCTGGACGAGGCGACGAGCGCGCTGGACTACGAGAGCGAGCGGCTGGTGCAGCAGAACCTGCGCGCGATCTGCCGCGGGCGGACGGTGCTGATCATCGCCCACCGGCTGAGCACGGTGCGCCATGCCGACCGGATCGTGACCCTGGAGCGCGGGCGGCTGGTCGAGCAGGGCTCGCACGAGGAGCTGCTGGCCGCGGGCGGGCGCTATGCGCGGCTGCACGCGCTGCAGGGAGGGCTGCATGCCGTCGGATAGCGCTCTCGTTCCGCGCCAGGTCCTGCCGGCGCCGCGGCGCGGCTACGAGACCGAGTTCCTGCCCGCCGCGCTGGAGGTGGTGGCGACGCCGGCGAGCCCGACCGCGCGCATCACCGCCGCGGTGATCGCGGGGCTGTTCGCCGCGGCGCTGACGTGGTCGATCCTCGGCCGGGTCGATATCGTGGCGACGGCGCCGGGGACGGTGATCCCGGCGGGGAAGGTGAAGCTGGTGCAGCCGCTCGATCCCGGCGTGGTGCGGGCGATCCTGGTTCAGGACGGCGCGCATGTGCGCGCCGGGCAGGTGCTGATCGCGCTCGACGTGACGGTGGCGGCGGCCGAGCGCGAGCGGCTGGCGCGCGATCTGCGCCAGGCGCGGCTGGACGTGGCCGGGCTCGCGGCGCTGCGGCGGGATCTGGAGACGGGCGAGGGGCTCGGGTCGTTCGTGCCGCCTGCCGATGAGCCGGCGGCGGAGATCGAGACGGCGCGCGCTTCCATCGCCGCGCGGCGGGCGGAGCAGATGGCGAAACTGGCCGCGCTGGCCCAGCAGATCGCCGGCAAGCAGGCGGAGCTGGCGGAGAACGTGGCCACGGTAGCCAAGCTGGAGGCGTCGCTGCCGCTGCTGCAGCAGAAGCGGGACCTCTACCGGGCGCTGCTGAACGTGCAGTTCACCAGCCGCGTGGCCTGGCTGAACGCCGAGCAGGCCTATGTGGAGGGCGTGCACGACCTCGCCATCCAGCGCCAGCGCGCGGGAGAGCTGGAGGCGGCGCGGCAGGCCCTGCTGCGCCAGTTCGAGCAGCAGAGGGCGGGCTACGCGCACGAGGTGCTGAAGGACCTGGCGGATGCCGCGCAGCGGGCGGACGAGCTGGCGCAGCAGCACGCCGCCGCGGCGCACAAGGCCGGGCAGACGGTGCTGACGGCGCCGATCGACGGCACGGTGCAGCAACTGGCCATCCACACCGTCGGCGGGGTGGTGACGCCGGCGGAGCGGCTGCTGACGCTGGTGCCCGACGATGCGCCGGTGCTGATCGAGGCCACCGTCGCCAATGATGACATCGGCTTCGTGCGGGAAGGCCAGAACGTCGAGGTGAAGGTGAAGACCTTTCCGTTCACCCGCTACGGCCTGCTGCACGGCCGGGTGCTCGATGTCTCCCGCGACGCGGTGCGCCAGGACCAGGCGCAAGCCGAGCCGCGCACCGGGCGGCAGACGGCCGATGGCGCCGACCCGGCCAGCGCGGCTGCAGCAGCGAGCGGCTATGTCGCCCACATCGCGCTCGACCGCGCCAGCCTCGACGTCGACGGGCACACGCAGAAGCTGGAGCCGGGCATGGAAGTGACCGCCGAGATCAGGACCGGGCGGCGAAGGGTGATCAGCTATCTGCTCTCGCCGTTGCAGCGCTATGCGCATGAGGGGATGAGGGAGAGATGAGCGTACTCCGACGGTCCACAGTGAGCGGATCCGCCCAGTCCGACCGAAACGCTCGGCGGATGGGTCTTAACCCTGATTCGGCCGCCGAGCTGGAGCGCGGCAAGGGCAGAGGAATGTTCGGCATGCTGCGGCACATTGCGGGTGCCGGCTGCAAGCGGCGTAGGCGGCACGCGGAGCTTGGCCATTCTCCGCACGCTGTCGTCGGGAAGGTGCCGAGACGGCGGACGGCCCTACGAGCAGCATCCTATACTATCATCGCATGCACGATGATGAGCCAACTCGTGATGGTGATCGCGCCGCACGCTCAGCCTTATCCAGATGTGAGGAAAAACATGAGCGCAGAAAGATTCAACTTTCGGTACTTCGAAAAATTGCCGAAAGACCGTAGGATACCTGAAGCGCAGGCAGAGGTGGAACGCCTTTTCCCGCCAGGCTCTAAGGCAGATGATTTCGAATCTTATTTCATTGCGTCGGGGGCCAAGTGTGGTCGTGGCACAGATTCCCATGGCCCATTTCTCGGATGCATTTATAGTATAGAAGGATTAAGCCTTGTTTCTACTGACTGGACGGTTGGTGCGCGCTTGGATTCAACGCTTTCGAAAATTACTACAGTGTTAGTAACGAGATATCTTACTGGCCTCTGAGGCCACAACGTCACACTAAAAGGAGGGGGAGATGGCATCCATCACTGTCTACTTTAAGCCGATCGTTGAGTCTGGTGTTGCACTTCCGTATTACCATGAGTTTATCGTCTATCAGCCGGATAGTGGTGATGCGCAATACCTGCGCGGTGGCCCAGCGGCTAAGAGGCTGTCTCGGAACGATATCGGCATGACATGGTCGGGCTGGGCAGCCGGGGCAAATCGTGATTCGTCAGGGTTGCGACACACCAGACGAGATCGCGATGTGGACCCCGACCACCCGACAACAGCATAGCCGCG
>DAIDKZ010000249.1 GCA_027449745.1 Acetobacteraceae bacterium
GTGGCGGAGGTGACCAAGAGCGAGGACGGCGGCCTCGGCGCCCGCCTGCTCGCCGGCTCCTATTACGGGCAGACGGTGCAGATCTGGGCGACGTTGTTCGTCGCCGCGGCGCTGTCGGGCGCGCTGGTGGCGCTCATCGACGTGATCGGCCGCATCACCCTCAAGCGCATGGCGTTCCCGACATGAGGACGCGGTTCGACGCGCTCCTGCCGCCGCTCATTTTCGGCCTCGGCGGCCTCGTTCTGTGGGAGGCGGTGGTGCGCCTGTTCGGCGTGCCGGCGGTGATCCTGCCGGCGCCCTCGGCCATCGCCTGGCGCTTGGCCCATTCCGTGCCGACGCTGACCGCCGATTTCCTGCAAACGATCCGCGGCGTGCTCGCCGGCTATTTCATAGGCAATGCAGCCGGGCTCGCCCTCGCCATCCTCATCGACCGCTCGTCTTTCCTGCAACGCGGGCTGCTGCCGCTCGGCAATCTGGTCTCGGCGCTGCCGATCGTCGGCGTCGCGCCGATCATGGTGATGTGGTTCGGCTTCGATTGGCAGTCGAAAGCCGCCGTCGTCGTCGTCATGACCTTCTTTCCGATGCTGGTGAACGCCGCGACGGGCCTCAGAAGCGCCGGCGCGATGGAGCGCGACCTGATGAAGACCTACGCGGCCAATTACGCGCAGACGCTGACGAAGCTGCGCCTGCCGGCCGCCCTGCCCTTCGTGTTCAACGCGCTGAAAATCAACACCACGCTCAGCCTGATCGGCGCCATCGTCGCCGAGTTCTTCGGCACGCCGACCGTCGGCATGGGCTTTCGCATCTCCACCGAGGTCGGTCACCTGTCGATCGACATGGTGTGGGCGACGATCGTGGTCGCGGCGATGACGGGTTCGTTGTTCTACGGCCTCGTCGCTCTGATCGAGCGGCGGGCGACATTTTGGCACGCCTCATATCGGGCGAAATAGCGGGAGGAAAGCATGAAACATCTGGCTTTGGGTTTGGGCGCGGCGGCATTGTTGCTCGCCGGCGCGGCGCAGGCGGCCGACAAGGTGACGCTGCAACTGAAATGGGTCACGGACGCCCAGTTCGCCGGCTATTACGTCGCCAAGGACAAGGGCTATTACAAGGCCGAGGGTCTCGACGTGACGATCAAGCCCGGCGGGCCCGACGTCTCGCCCGAGCAGGTGCTGGCGGGCGGCGGCGCCGATGTCGCGGTCGATTGGTTGCCGGCGGCGCTCGCCGCGCGCGAGAAGGGCGAGCCGATGGTCAATATCGCCCAGCCGTTCAAGAAATCGGGCCTGGAGCTGACCTGCCTGAAATCGACCGGCGTCAAGACTCCGGCGGACCTCAAAAACCGCACGCTCGGCGTCTGGTTCTACGGCAACGAATATCCCTTCCTCAACTGGATGGGCAAGCTCGGCTACAAGACCGACGGCTCGCCCGGCGGCGTCAAGGTGCTGAAGCAGGGCTTCAACGTCGACCCGCTGTTGCAGAAGCAGGCCGCGTGTATCTCGACCATGACCTACAACGAGTACTGGCAGCTCATCGAAGCTGGCATGAAACCGTCCCAACTCACCGTCTTCAAATACGAGGACGAGGGTGTGGCGACGCTCGAGGATGGGCTCTACACGCTGCAGCCGAAGCTCGATGATCCGAAGATGGTGGACCGGCTTGCGCGTTTCGTGAAGGCGACGATGCAGGGGTGGCAGTATGCGCTTGGCCACGAAAAGGAGGCGGTCAAGATCGTGCTGGACAATGACAGCACCGGCGCACAGACGGAGGCGCATCAGACACGCATGATGGGCGAGGTGGGGAAGCTCGTCGCCGGTGGCAAGCACGGTCTCGGCTATCTTGATCCCGCCGATTACGAGCGCACGGTGGCGGTCCTGACGTCCGGCAAGTCCGATCCGGTAATCACGAAGAAGCCCGAGGGGGCATGGACGCACGCCGTCTGGGACAAGGCGTTTGCGCACTGATCCCGATCGCGGCCGGAGCGGGGCACGTTCCCCCGCACCGGCCGTCAGGTTCAGCGCATGGTGGGCATCACGAACTCCGCGCCGGTCCGGATTCCGGCCGGCCAGCGAGCCGTCACCGTCTTGAGCTTGGTGTAAAAGCGCACGCCCTCGGGGCCATGCACTGACATGTCGCCGAACAGCGACCGCTTCCAGCCGCCGAAGCTGTGGAACGCCATCGGCACCGGGATCGGCACATTGACGCCGACCATGCCGACCTGGATCTGGCTGGCGAATTCACGCGCCGCGTCGCCGTCGCGGGTGAACAGCGCGACGCCATTACCATATTCATGCGTGTTGATGAGCGTGGTCGCCGTGGCAAAATCCGGCACGCGGACGACAGCGAGGACCGGACCGAAGATCTCCTCGCGATAGATGCGCATCTCCGGGCGAACGTCATCGAACAGGCAGCCCCCGATGAAGAATCCGTCGTCATAGCCTTGGAGCTTCAAGCGGCGGCCGTCGACCAGCAGCCGTGCACCTTCGCGGACACCCTCGTCGACATACGCACGCACCTTCTCCAGGTGCTGGCGCGTGACCAGTGGCCCCATCTCGGCCTCGGGATCCGTTCCCGGACCGACCTTGAGCGCCTGCACCCGCGGCACCAGGCGCTCGACCAGTGCATCACCCGCCTTGCCCACCGCCATGGCCACCGAGACGGCCATGCAGCGCTCGCCGGCGGACCCGTATGCAGCGCCCATCAGCGCGTCCACCGCCTGCTCCATGTCGGCGTCCGGCATCACCACCAGGTGATTCTTCGCCCCCCCCAGCGCCTGCACGCGCTTTCCCGCCGCCGCCGCCTGGGCATAGACATATTCGGCTATCGGCGTCGAACCGACGAAGCTGACGCCGGCGATGCCCGGGTGGCGCAGGACTGCGTCCACCATCTCCTTGTCGCCATGGACGACGTTGAAAACGCCATCCGGCAGCCCCGCTTCCTTGAGCAGTGCAGCGAGTTGCAGCGACACCGATGGATCCCGCTCGGAGGGCTTGAGGATGAAGCAATTGCCGGCGGCGATCGCCACCGGGAACATCCACATCGGCACCATAGCCGGGAAATTGAATGGCGTGATGCCGGCGCAGACGCCGAGCGGCTGGCGCACGGACCAGCTGTCGATGCCGCGGCCGACCTGCTCGGCGAACTCACCCTTGAGCAGATGCGGGATGCCGGCAGCGAACTCCACAACCTCCAGCCCGCGCGTCAGTTCTCCGCGCGCATCGGAGAGCACCTTGCCGTGCTCGGCCGTGATCGTCACGGCCAAGCCGGCCGCGTCACGCTCGATGAGTTCACGGAAGCGGAACATCACCCGCGCGCGAATCAGCGGCGGCGTTGCAGCCCAGGCGGGAAAGGCGGCCGCTGCGGATGCCACCGTGGCATCGAGATCCTCGGCCCCGCCCAGCACCACTCGCGCCTGCACCTCGCCACTGGCCGGATTGAAAACGTCTCCGCGCCGGGCCGAGGACGACCCGCGCACCGCGCCACCGATCCAGTGCAGCACTTCCCGCATCGCTTCTCTCCCTTGTCCGTTCAGGCGGAGAGCACCGCCTCGGGTGAAGTGTAGGGCAGGGCGAGATCCCGCGCCACGGCCTCGTGCGCGATCTTCCCCGCATGCACGTTGAGCCCGTGCCGCAGATGTTCGTCCTCCGCCATCGCCCGCTGCCAGCCCTTGCCCGCGAGCGCGAGAACGAAGGGCAGGGTGGCATTGTTCAGCGCCAAGGTTGCGGTGCGCGCCACCGCGGCCGGCATGTTCGCCACGCAATAGTGTACCACGCCTTCCTCGACATAGGTGGGATCGCTGTGCGTCGTCGGTCGCGAGGTTTCGAAGCAGCCGCCTTGATCGATCGCGATGTCGACGAGCACGGAGCCGGGACGCATCTGGCGCAGCATTCCCCGGGTCACCAGCTTGGGGGCGGTGGCACCCGGCACGAGCACGGCGCCGATCACCAGGTCCGCGTCGCAGACTTCCGCCTCGATCGCGGCCCGCGTCGCGAACAGCGTACCCAGGGCAGCGCCGTACTGGGCGTCGAGCGCGTAGAGACGGGGCAGCGAGCGGTCGATCACCGTCACCCGCGCGCCGAGGCCGAGGGCCATGCGCAGTGCGTTGCTGCCGGCGACACCGCCGCCGAGCACCACCACCTTGGCCGGCGCCACGCCGGGAACGCCGCCGAGCAGAATCCCGGCGCCGCCCTGGTGACACTCCAGGCAATGGGCGCCGACCTGCACCGCCATCCGTCCGGCCACCTCGCTCATCGGCGCCAGCAGCGGCAGCCTGCCATCCGCATCGGTCACGGTCTCGTAGGCGATGCAGGTGGCGCCCGAGCGCAGCAACCCTTCGGTCTGCGCGCGGTCGGCAGCAAGATGCAGATAAGTGAACAGCACCTGGCCGGCACGGAGACGCGCGATCTCCTCGGCCTGCGGCTCCTTGACCTTGACGATCATGTCAGCCGCCGCGAACAGCCGGGGCGCATCATCGAGCACCGTCGCACCGGCGGCGCGGTAGGCCGCGTCATCGAAGCCGATATCGGCGCCGGCACGACGCTCGATGAAGACCTCATGGCCGTGATGGACGAGTTCCTGCACAGAGTTCGGGGTCAGCCCGACCCGATGCTCCTCTGTCTTGATTTCCTTCGGAATCCCGACGCGCATCGGCCCTCTCGTCTGACGATTGGCGTCCGCAGCCTAGGCCCGCAGCCTCGACTTGTCGAACCGGCGCGCGGCGGCGGGCACCGCTAGAGTCTGCCAGCGCTTCATTGAAGCGCTGGCAGACTCTAGCTGCTTGTTTACGCGTCTGTTTATCCGCCTCCGGCGATTCTGCCTGCGGCGGACAGACGCTAATCCGATTTTCATCTCGGGCGGATATTCGGCACCTGCCCACCCGAACGCACGCCGGAAGGCCGTCGTCAGAGAGCCGCCATGCCGACTGAACTGCGCCATGTCCTGTTCCGCCCCAGCGAAGTCATTGCGGCCATCGTGCAGTATCAGCGACACATGGGCTACCCGCTGCCGCCGGGCACGATTTTGAGCCATGGGCTGGAGCCCGGGGAACCCGGCAGCGCCGTCGGATTCAGTGTCGTCATCCGTCCGGACACGCCCGACGCCGGCGCGCCGCCGGAACGGAAGGTGACGGTCGAGGGACCCGCGCTCGCGGTGGCTCTCATCCTCTATTGCCGGGAGCAGCGCATCCCGCTGCCGGCCAAGGCCGACAAATCCCTGCAGCGGTTCGGCAACCAGGTCGGACTCGTGGTCGCGGTCAATCCGCGCGAGAAGGAGATCGCCGTCATGCGCACCGACGCGGTGCGGACGCTGCGCGACAGGGAAGGGTCGAAGGACGGCTGACCGCGGCCCGCCGCGCACCCGAAAGGCTTGCCGCCGACCTGCTTGTCTGGAACAGAGGCGGCGATGGACGCCGACATACCGGACCCTTTCGCTGCCTGGTTCGCGCATCGCGGATGGGTGCCGTTCGCGCACCAGCGGGCCATACTGAAGGCCGCGGCGGCGGGGCGGTCGGTGCTGCTGATGGCACCCACCGGCACGGGCAAGACGCTCGCCGGATTCCTCCCCTCGCTGATCGAGCTCGCCGCCAACCCGTGCCCCGGCGAGCGTCCCCGCCTGCACACGCTCTATGTCAGCCCGCTGAAGGCGCTGGCCACCGACATTGCGCGCAATCTCACCGCGCCGGTCGCCGAGATGGCGCTGCCGGTGACGATCGAGACCCGGACCGGCGATACACCGGCCAATCGGCGCGCCCGCCAGCGCGCCACGCCGCCGGATCTGCTGCTGACCACGCCGGAGAGCCTCGCGCTGCTGCTCTCCTTTCCCGATGCGCCGCAGGCCTTCGCCGGGCTCGCCCGTGTCATCATCGACGAGGCGCACGCGCTCGCCGGCGGTAAACGCGGCGATCAGCTCGCCCTGTGCCTCGCGAGACTTGCGGCCCTCGCCCCGGGTCTGCACCGCATCGGCCTCTCCGCGACCGTCGCCGACCCGGAGGCGCTCGCGGCCTGGATCGGCCCGGACACCGAGCCGCTCGCCGCCGCGCCTGGCCCGGCGCCGGAGATCACCATCCTGCTGCCGGAGGAGCGACTACCGTGGTCGGGGCGAATGGGGCTCGCCGGCGCCTCGGCCATCCTCGCCCGCATCCGCGCCGCGGGCGCCAGTATCGTTTTCGTCAACACCCGTGCCCAGGCGGAGCTGCTGTTCCAGGCGCTGTGGCGGCTCAACGAAGAAACGCTGCCGATCGCGCTGCATCATGGCAGCCTCGAGATCGGGCTTCGCCGGCGCGTCGAGGCGGCGATGGCGGCGGGAAAGCTGCGCGCCGTGGTCGCGACTGCGTCGCTGGATCTCGGCATCGACTGGGGCGCGGTGGACCAGGTGATCCAGGTCGGGGCGCCGAAGGGCGTTTCCCGGCTGCTGCAGCGCATCGGCCGCGCGAATCACCGCTTCGACACGCCGAGCTGCGCCGTGCTGGTGCCGGCAAACCGGTTCGAGGTGCTCGAATGCGAGGCTGCGCGCCAGGCGATTGCTGCCGGCGCGCTCGACGGCGATTCGCCGCGCGCGGGCGGGCTGGATGTGCTGGCCCAGCACCTGCTCGGCATCGCGTGCAGCGCACCGTTCCTGCCCGAGGATTTGTTCGCCGAGGTCCGCCGCGCCGCGCCGTTCGCCGCGCTGTCGCGGGCGGATTTCGACGCTGTGCTCGAGTTCGTCGAGACCGGCGGCTACGCACTCGCCGCCTACGAGCGCTACCGCAAGCTGTTCCGTGACGCCGAGGGACGGGTGCATGTCCGCTCGGCGCGCGTCGCCCGCCAGTGGCGGATGAACATCGGCACCATCGTCGAGCAGCCGATGCTGAAAGTGCGGCTCGTCGGGCGGGGTGGCGGCCTGCTCGGCGAGGTCGAGGAATATTTCGCCACGCAGCTGCGCGCCGGGGACGCCTTCATTTTCGGTGGTCGAACGCTGCGATTCCTGCGGCTGCGCGAACTCACCGTCGAGTGCGCCGAGGGCGGCGCGCGCGACCCGATCGTACCGGCCTACGCCGGCAGCCGCATGCCGCTCAGCACTTATCTCGCCGAGCGTGTCCGCGGCCTGCTGCACGATCCACATGCCTGGGCAACCTTCCCCGCGCCGGTGCAGGAATGGCTCCGGCTGCAACGCGCGGTCTCGCGCCTGCCCGGACGCGAGGACCTGCTGGTCGAGACATTCCCGCGCGGCGGACGCTGGTATCTCGTCGCCTATGGGTTCGAGGGGCGCAATGCGCACCAGACGCTCGGGATGCTGCTGACACGGCGGATGCAGCGCGCCGGTTTCGTCCCCCTTGGGTTCGTCGCCACTGACTACGCGCTCGGCGTCTGGTCGGCCCGCCGCCCCCACGGCATCACCCGTCTGTTCGGCGAGGACATGCTGGGCGATGATCTCGCCGAGTGGATGGCCGAAACCTCGCTGCTCGCCCGCAGCTTCCGCGCCGTCGCCACCATCGCCGGCCTGATCGAGCGCCACCATCCCGATGCCCACCGCAGCGGACGCCAGATGACGGTGAACAGCGACCTGATCTACGACGTGCTCCGCCGCCACCAGCCGGACCATGTGCTGCTGCGTGCGACCCGTGCGGATGCCGCGCGCGGGCTGATCGATCTCGACCGGCTGTCGGCGATGCTCACGCGCGTCAAAGGGCGGATCCGTCATCTCGCCCTCGCGCGCGTATCGCCGCTCGCCGTGCCTGTCCTGGTCGAGATCGGCCGCGAGCGCGTCGCCGATGCAGCGGACGAGGAGGCCTTGCTCGCCGACGCCGAGGCGCTGGCGGCCGAAGCCATGGCGGCGGAGGAACCGGCCGAGACGGCACAGACGGAGCTGTTCGATTGACGCCTGCCCCGATCCACCTCGCCGGCGAACGCCTGCTGCTCGATCCGGCCGGAGCGCTGGTGTGGCCGGCGCAGCACCTGCTCGCCGTCGCCGACCTGCATCTGGCCAAGGGCGCTGCCTTCGCCGCCCGCGGCCAGCTTCTGCCACCCTACGACAGCGCCGTGACGCTCGAGCGGCTGGCCGCGCTGCTGCGCCGGTGGCGGCCGCAGACCGTTCTCGCGCTCGGCGACAGTTTTCACGACCGCGAGGGCGCCGGGCGGCTCAGCGCGGGGGAGCGCGCGCGGCTCGGCCGGATCGCGGCGGCCACACGCCTCGTGTGGATCGCGGGCAACCACGATCCCGCCCCACCGGAGGGCCTGGGCGGGGAATCGGCGGTGGAGTTCGCCACCGGGCCGCTGCGCTTCCGCCATCGTGCGCTGTCCCGGGCCGAGACTGGCCACGGCGAAGTTTCCGGGCATTTCCACCCGAAGGCGACGGTCCCCGTCGCCGGGACCGGGCTCAGCCGCCCCTGCTTCCTCGCCGATGCGCGCCGCGTCCTGCTGCCCGCGTTCGGTGCCTATACCGGCGGGCTCGACATCCGCCATCCGGAGATCGCCGCGCTGTTCCCCCGCGGTGGCCGCGCCTTTCTGCTCGGACGGGAGCGGCTCTACAGCTTCGCCGTCGGGCGTTGAGCGAGGCTTTGCAAGCGGCGTTTCGACCACATGTTGAGTTCCGTGAGAGAGCGGACAACTAGGACGCTGGACAGCGTCGCCCCCGTGCTGCTCTGGCTGCGCGCCGAACTGCGCCTGGACGACAATCCGGCGCTAGCGGGTGCGCTGGGCTCCGGGCGGCCGGTGCTGCCCGTGTTCGTGCTCGACGACCTCGCGCCGGGGCATTGGGCTCCGGGCGGCGCAGCGCGCTGGTGGCTGCACCACAGTCTGACCGCCCTCGCGGCCGATCTCGCTGCGCGCGGCGCGTCGCTGGTGTTGCGCCGCGGCGAGACGTCGCGCGAAATTCCGCACCTCGTTGCCGAAGCCGGCGCGATCGAGGTTCATGCCGGCCATCCGACCGAACCCTGGGCACGCCATCAGATGGAGGCGCTCGGGCGCGACCTCGCCGGGCAGGGCGTCCGGCTGGTGCTGCATCGCACCCGCGCCCTGTTCGACCCCGACACGGTTCTGACCGGCACGGGTGGCCGCTTTTCGGTCTTCACGCCATTTGCCCGCGCCTGCCACGCGCGCGGCCTCGTCGAGCCGCCGTGCCCGGTCCCCGCCCGCATCCCGAGCCCGCCGCCGCCGCCGTCGGACCGGCTGGCCGACTGGGGCCTGACCCCATACGCGCCGGACTGGGCCGGGGGGCTGGCGGCCACCTGGCGTCCGGGGGAGGCGGGTGCCCGCGCGGCGCTGGGGGCGTTCCTCGATGGCAATCTCGTCGCCTACGACCGCCGGCGGGACGTGCCGGGTGCCGCGGGGACCTCACGCCTATCGCCGCATCTCGCCTGGGGCGAGATTTCGCCGCGCCGGGTCTGGCTCGCCGCCATCGCCGCCGGGCCGGGCAAAGGCCAGGTCGGCTTTCTCAACGAGCTGCTTTGGCGGGAGTTTTCCCAATACCTGCTGCACCACCATCCGCACCTGCCGGAGGCGCCGCTCCGCGCCGAGTTCGACCGCTTCCCCTGGCGCGATGACCCGGCTGGCCTGCGCGCCTGGCAGCGCGGGTGCACCGGCATCCCACTCGTTGATGCGGGCATGCGCGAGCTTTGGCAGACCGGTTGGATGCACAACCGCGTGCGCATGATCACCGCCTCCTATCTGGTCAAGCATCTGCTGATCTCCTGGCGGGAGGGCGCGGCCTGGTTCTGGGACACGCTGGTCGATGCCGATCTCGGCTCGAACAGCGCGAGCTGGCAGTGGGTGGCCGGCTGCGGCGCCGACGCCGCTCCCTATTTCCGCGTCTTCAACCCGGTGCTGCAGGGCCAGAAATTCGACCAGGACGGCGCCTATGTGCGCCGGTTCGTCCCGGAGCTGGCCCGGCTGCCGGACCGCTTCCTGCACGCGCCGTGGGACGCGCCCGAACCGGTGCTGGCGGCGGCGCGGGTGCGGCTCGGCGCCACCTATCCGCGGCCGGTGGTGCTGCCGGCCGCGGGGCGCGAGCGTGCCTTGGCTGCGTTCCAGAGCCTCGACCGGAGCGCCGAGTGAGGCACCGGCCGGGCCGGATGCCGTGCGCGACGCTGCCGCGGTCCCGCGTATGACGGCGCCCGCGGTCCCGCCGGGTGCGCCGCTGCGCATCATCGGCGACGTGCACGGCGATGCCCGCGCCTTCACCCATGCCGTCGCCACCGACCGGTTCGTGATCCAGCTCGGCGATCTCGTCGACTATGGGCCCGACAGTGC
>DAIDKZ010000250.1 GCA_027449745.1 Acetobacteraceae bacterium
CAGCTTCGGCGCGGCGCAGGCGGGTGCGACCAACATCGCCGTGCTGACGGCGCCGGTCGCGGGCAGCAGCGTCGCCCCGCCGACGGGCTTCGTCGGCCTGGCCGCGACCGGGAGTACGGCGCTGACGCTCGGCGACGGCGGCGCCGGTCACGCGCTGCTGATCGGCAACCAGGGCGCGGACACGATCACCGGCGGTGCCGGCGACACGCTCATCGGCGGCCAGGGCGCCAACATGTTCATCGCCGGCGCGGGCGCCAACGTCGTGACGGGCGACGGCGCCGACACGGTGAACGCCCCCTCCGGCGCCGATACGGTGACGACCGGCGCCGGCGGCAGCCTGCTGTTCCTCGGCGGCGCCAACGACATGGTCGCCTCCAACGGCGCCGACACGATCGTGGGCAGCAATGTCACCGGCCAGACCGAGTTCCTCAACGCCGCCGGCGCCGAGGTGTTCGGTGGCAACAGCGGTGCCAACACGGTGGTCAATTCCGGCGGCCAGGACACGGTGGCGGCCGGCAGCGGGCCGGAAACGATCTTCGCCAATGCCGGCGGCGGGCTCTACGAGCTGAATGCGAGCGCCGGGCTGGAATTCGTCGGCAATACCACCGGCACCGGCACGATCCTCGGCGGCTCGGGCCAGGCGACGCTGTTCGGCGGCTCGGGCAAATATCTCTACGTCATGGGCTCCGAGACGTCCGAATTCGCCATCCAGCAGGGCGCGGCGACGATGGTCGGCGGCACCGGCAATGCCTCGGTCTGGGCCGGCACCGGCGGGGCGGACGTGTTCTTCCAGAATTTCGGCAGCCTGCTCTACGACGCACAATCGAGCCAGAGCACCGTGGTCGATGCGACGGGCGGGCCCAATCCGAGGCCGGATGTGTTCTTCGCCGGCGCCGGTGGTGCGATCAACGTCTTCAATGCCAGCAACGGCAATGTCTTCGTCGGCTACGGCACCGGCAGCACGACGCTGAACGGGGGCGGCACCGCGGGCAACAACATCTTCTTCGCCGGCACCGGCAACACGACGATCTTCGGCGGCCACGGCAACGATACCTTCGTCGCCGGCCCCGGGAACGCGGTGATCGTCCCGGACTACAGCCTCAATGTCTTCGAGTTCACCAAGGGCACGGCCGGCGGGACCGAGACGATCTGGCATTTCTCCGCCGCGGACCAGGTCGATCTGTTCGGATACGGCGCCGGTGCCGTCACCGGCCAGAGCAGCGCCGGCGGCTCCACCACGGTGACGCTGACCGATAACACCAAAATCATCTTCGCCGGCATCGCCAGCCTCAATCCCGCGCAGATCCACAGCTTCTGACAGCGCCAGCTTCCGGCAGGAACCCGGGGCGATCGCGCCCGGGCGTGCGCCGCCGCCGCATGCCGCGCGCCGATTGACGCCCCGTGCCCCACCGCCAATAGTCGGCGCAACGGCGCGGCGAAGCGCCGACAGGATCGACCCGTGGAGGAGCCAAGCATGACCGACGTGCCGACAGGCCAGGCCGTCTCCCGCACGTCCCTGCCCGCCGAGCGGGATCTCGTCATCGTCGGCGCCGGGTTTGCCGGGCTCTACCTGCTGCACCGCGCGCGCGGCCTCGGGCTTTCGGCGCTGATCGTGGAAAAGGCCGACGGTGTCGGCGGCACCTGGTACTGGAACCGCTATCCCGGTGCGCGCTGCGATGTCGAGAGCATGCAGTATTCCTTCTCCTTCTCGCCCGAATTGCAGCAGGAATGGCGCTGGAGCGAGCGCTACGCCGCGCAGCCTGAAATCCTGCGCTACGCCAACCATGTCGCGGACCGGTTCGACCTGCGGCGGGAGATCTGGCTTGAAACCCGCGTGCTGGGCGCACGCTTCGAGGAGGCCGAGGCGCGCTGGCACGTCGCCACCGATCGCGGCACGGTGCGGGCGCGCTTCTGTGTCATGGCCACCGGCTGTCTCTCCAGCGCGCGGGTGCCGGATTTCGCCGGTCTGGCCAGCTTCGTCGGCCGCACCTACCACACCGGCTACTGGCCGCATGAAGGCGTCGATTTCACCGGCCAGCGCGTGGGCGTCATCGGCACCGGCTCCTCCGCGATCCAGGCGATTCCGATCATCGCCGAACAGGCGGCGCACCTCACCGTGTTCCAGCGCACGGCGAATTTCTCCATCCCCGCGCGCAACGCGCCGATGACCGACGCCTACGAGCAGGACTGGAAGTCCGACTACGAGAGCCGCCGGGCGAAGGCGCGGCAGATGCGCACCGGCATTCTCTACCATTTCAACGATGTTTCCGCGCTGGCCGTGGACGCCGCGACGCGGCAGCGCGAATACGAGACGCGCTGGGCCGCTGGCGGGCTCGGCTTCATGGCGGCGTTCAACGATCTCATTCTCGACCGTGCCGCCAACGATACCGCGGCCGAATTCGTGCGCGAAAAAATCCGTGCCACCGTGCGCGATTCCGCGGTGGCGGAATTGCTGGCGCCGAAGGATCACCCGATCGGCACCAAGCGCATCTGCGCCGACACCAACTATTACGAGACCTACAACCGCGCCAATGTCACGCTCGTCGATGTCCGCCGCGCGCCGATCACGGCGGTCACGCCGGACGGGCTCTGCACCGGCGCGGCGCACTACGCGCTGGACAGCATCGTCTTCGCCACCGGGTTCGATGCCATGACCGGCACGCTGGCGAAGATCGACATCCGCAACGCTGCCGGCGATGCGCTGGCGGAGAAATGGCAAGCGGGGCCACGGACCTATCTCGGCCTGATGAGCGCGGGCTTTCCCAATCTGTTCCTCGTCACCGGCCCGGGCAGCCCGTCCGTGCTCAGCAACATGATGGTCTCGATCGAGCAGCACGTGGACTGGATCGCCGACTGCCTGGCGCACATGCAGCGCCACCAGCTCGCGCGCATCGAGGCGACCGTGCCGGCCGAGGAGGCGTGGGTCGCGCAGGTCAACGAGGTCGCCGACCGGACGCTCTATCCGGCAGCGAATTCCTGGTACATGGGCGCCAATATTCCCGGCAAGCCGCGGGTTTTCATGCCGTATATCGGCGGCGTCGGGGTCTATCGCCAGCTCTGCGACGAGGTCGCCGCCAAGGGCTACGAAGGCTTCACCCTCGCCGGCGCGGCGGCCCAGGCCGAGGCGGCGGACTGATCCCGTCTCGTGTCGCGGCGCTTGCGCGGGGCGCCGAATCCTCTTACCTAACCGTGATCCCGACACGGATGGGTGCGTAGCTCAGCGGGAGAGCATCGCCTTCACACGGCGGGGGTCACAGGTTCAATCCCTGTCGCACCCACCATCCCGGATCTCCGGCCCGATCAGCCACACTCGACGCGGCGTGCGCGGATGCGCCGGCGCTGCCGCGCCCGTCGGGCCGCACCGGCCGGTCCGGTGGGATAATAATTGACATCAGCAATGAGATCGCCATACTTGGGTGTGAATAACGTTGCCGATGCGCTGCGTGGATTGGCCGCCATCCTCGATGCTCACGGGCTTGGATACTGGTCCGCAGTGTGAGGCAACCAACGAGACTGTCGTGGCATCGGCCCTCGCGGGCGGTGCTGCCGGTGGGCCGCGGCAACGATGCCGCGGTAAAGATCGGGTCACAAAGCCGACTCCTGGGGAGGAATAAATGCTGAAATCAACGTCTTTACGTCTGTTCTTGCTGTGCGGGGTTGCCGCCCTGCTCGGCGCAGCGCCAGTACGCGCCGGCGAGCTCGATGGCAACGCGCTCGTGAACGCAGATGACAATCCCAACAACTGGGTGATGTATCACCAATCCTACCGCTCCTGGCACTATAGCGCACTGGACCAGATCAACACGAGCAACGTGAAGGATCTCAAGGTCGCGTGGATGCATACGCCCTCCGTCGCCAAGCGCGGCGTGCAGTCGGTGCCGCTGGTGATCGACGGGACGCTGTTCTACTCCACGTCCAACAGCCAGGTCTGGGCGCTGGACGCCGCCACCGGCGCGTTCAAGTGGAAGTTCCAGCCCAAGCTCGACGAGGAGCGGGCGCAGGCGACCATTTACAACCCCTATAATCGCGGCGTCGCCGCGGGCTATGGCAAGCTCTTCATCGCCACGGTCGATGGCCGGCTGATCGCGCTCGACATGAACACCGGCAAGACCGTCTGGGACACGCAGGTGATGACGGTCGAGAAGGGCAACAAGGGCTTCACCGGCGCGCCTCTGGTGGTGAAGGACAAGGTCATCATCGGCGCCAATGGCGGTGAGCTTTCCGGCTGCTGCGGACCGATCTTCGCCGTCGATGCCGCGACCGGCAAGGTCGCCTGGCAGTTCGACACCATCGGCGGGGACGAGCGCTCGCGCGCGAGCTGGGGCAATGACAGCTGGAAGACCGGCGGCGGCGGCGGCTGGATGACGGGCACCTATGACGCCGCCACCGACACCGTGTTCTGGGGCACCGCCAACCCGGCACCCGACTACGACCCGAGCGGGCCAAACTGGAAGACAGAAGGTCCGCGCCCGGGCGATAATCTCTATACTTCCAGCATCGTCGCGCTGGATCCGGGGACCGGCAAGCTGAAATCCTACTTCCAGGAGAACCCGCACGACGCGTGGGACTTCGACGGGGCGGTGGGCGAGTTCGTCATGATCGAGCGCGACGGCAAGAACTATGTCGTGCATCCGAACAAGGGCGGCTACGTCTATGTCTACGAGCGCGACCCGGCGAACGTGCCGCTGCGCATCCGCAATGTCTGGCACCTCGGCAAGACCGCCAACTACGTCAAAGGGGTCGACCCCGAGACCGGCCAGCTCATCGGCCGGCGGGATCTGCATGTCGGCATGAACAAGGCGCTGTGCCCGGCGATCGACGGCGCCATCAGCTGGAATTCCGGCAGCTACAATCCCGGCACCGGCCTTTACTACAAGATCGGTCAGGAATGGTGCGAGGATATCGAGGTCGTGAAGGCAGACCGGCCGAAGGACTATTCCGGTCAGAACTATTTCGGCGCCACCTGGACGTCCGTGCCGCCTCCCGGCCACGACGCGGCGTTCGGCCACGTCTCCGGGCGTGACCCGATCACCGGCAAGGTCGCCTGGGAAGTGATCTACAAATATCCGCCGCTGGCGAGCCTGCTTTCGACCAAGGGCGGCCTGGTCTTCGTTCCCGGCGCCGACGGCATGTTCGACGCGCTCGATGCCAAGACCGGGGAGAAATTGTGGTCGCACAATAACGGCATCGGCCATCACGGCGGGGTGATTTCCTACGCCGTCAACGGCAAGCAATATATCGCCGTGGTCACCGGCTGGGGCAGCCACGTTTCGGGGAATTTCTCGACCCTGTTCGGCGAGCCCTTCACCTCGATGCCGACCGATAACGGCCAGCTCATCGTCTTCGGCCTGTAGTCTGTATCCAGGCGCGCCCGGTTCGACCCGGGCGCGTCGCCTTCACCCCTGCCCGCCACGCCCGACCCGAGCCGCACCATGTCTTCACGCCGCCTTCGCCGCTGGCCCGCCTGGCTGCTCACTGCCGCGCTCATGCTTCCCGGCCCCGCCGGCGCCGAGGAACCGGCCCCGGCCGCCGATCCGGCCGGCGGCAAGCCGGTGGATGTCAAAGCCCTGTTCGCGAACCAGTGCAGCTGGTGCCACGGCGCCTACGGCATGAAGGCCGACAAGGGCCCGAAGCTCGCCGGCACGCGCATGACCGAGGAGCAGGTGCGCCAGCGCATCCTCAACGGCAAGCCCGGCGCCATGCCGAGCTTCCGCAAGGTGTTCAGCCCCGAGGAAGTGGCGGCCTTCGCCCGCTACATCAAATCGCTCCCGGCCGGGGACTGAGCGAGGGCTCCATCCTTCGGGAAAGTACGTATTGCCCGGCTCTCGGCTCGCGGTTGAACATGCATGTGATATGATTGTTTTGCCAACCGCCGAGGAGCCCGCCATGTCCGGATCGCCCCTGCTCGCCCCGTCAGGCTTCGCGGACCAGCCGATCGGCAGCATCGCCGCCGCCCTGCCCGGAGCGACCGCGCTTTTCCGTCGTCACAAGCTCGATTTCTGCTGTGGCGGCGCGACCAGTCTGGCCGACGCGGCGGCGTCGCGCGGGGTCTTGCTGGCCGATCTCGAACGCGAGCTCGCCGCTTTGCGGCCGCAGGCTCCCACGGCGCCCGAGGAGACCGGTGCGCTGATCGACCATATCCTGCAGCGGTATCACGCCGTCCATCGCGCCGAACTGCCCGAACTGATCCGTCTCGCGCGGCGGGTGGAGTCCGTGCACCACGACGATCCGAGATCGCCCGCCGGGCTCGCGGACCTGCTGGAGACGATCGAGGCCGAGCTGACGGAGCATCAGGCCAAGGAGGAGCAGATCCTGTTCCCGCTCATGCGCGCCGGCGGCCACCCGATGATCGTCCACCCGATCGCGCGCATGCGCGAGGAGCACGACGCCCACGGCGCCAACCTCGCCGAAATCCTCGTCCTCACCAACGACATCACGCTGCCTCCGGAGGCCTGCAACAGCTGGCGCGCGCTCTATGTCGGGCTGGCGAAATTCGCCGAGGACCTCACCGAGCACGTCCATCTGGAGAACAACGTGCTGTTCCCGCGCTTCGAGGACGCGTAACCGCATCGCGCTTGCCGGCGCGGCGGGCGCCGGCGCAGAACGGACCGGTCCGCAACCCGAACCGAGACCGAGGAGGGCCGCGATGGCCGATCCGCTCTATCCCACCCCGACGCGCGAGCTCGCCGCGCGGCGCAAGGCGCTGGCGCCCGAGATGCTGGCGGCGTTCGACAATTTCAGCCGCACCGTCTTCGCCGAGGGCGTGCTGCCGGTGAAGATGAAGCAGCTCATCGCGCTCGCCGTCTCGCACGTGACCCAGTGCCCATACTGCATCCGCGCCCACACCCGCGCGGCCAAGCGCCATGGGGCGAGCGAGCAGGAAATGATGGAGGCGATCTGGGTCGCCAGCGAGATGCGCGCCGGCGCCGCCTATGCACACAGCATGCTGGCGATGGAGGAATTGCGGGCGATGGAGGCGGCCGCGCCGAAGCCGGGCTGAAGCTCAGCCCGTGGCCTCGGCGGCGGGAAAATTCAGCTCCAGCCGGATGCCGTTGGGATCGGTGAGAAAGACCTGGTGCACCGCCTGGTCCGGCACCGTCCGCTGGTCGAAGCGGATGCCGAGCGCGGCGAGGCGGGCGCGCACGCCGGCGAGGTCCGTGGCGGTGAAGGCGATATGGTCGAGCCGCCCTGTCATCGCCGCGCCCGCGCCCGCGCCGGCATCCTCGATGACGTGCACGAGCGGGGCGCCGTCCTGGTAGAGCCAGGCGCCGGGAAACGGAAAGGCCGGACGCGCGCCGACGCTGAAGCCCATCACCTCGGTATAGAATCGGCGTGTGGCAGCGAGATCGCCGGTGCGGATCGTGTAGTGGTCGAGCCTGCCGATGGCCATGGTTCACCCCCCCTGCGCCTGTCTCCAGCCTGCGCAGGCATGCTGGCGGCGTCAACGTGCCTCTTTCCACCGCGGCCCGCCGGGGCGATGCTTGCTGCGATGCCCCCGCCGCTGACCGAAACCGCCAGCCTCGCTCCGCCGCGCGCCGCCGCCAGCCCGCGGCTGACGGCGCTGATCGTCGCCTGCGCGCTGCTGATGCAGAACCTCGATTCGACCGTGCTCGCCACCGCGCTCCCGGTGATGGCGCACGCCTATGGCGCGGATCCGGTGCGGATGAGCGTGGCGCTGACCTCCTATCTGCTCAGCTTGGCGGTGTTCATCCCGGCGAGCGGCTGGATGGCCGATAGGTTTGGCGCCCGCACCGTTTTCCGCCTCGCCATCGTCGTGTTCACAGCGGGCTCGGTGCTGTGCGGCGCGGCGCAGACGCTCGGCGCGCTGGTGGCCGCGCGCATCCTCCAGGGGCTCGGCGGCGCGATGATGGTCCCGGTAGGGCGGCTCCTGCTGCTGCGCAGCGTCGCCAAGTCCGAGCTGGTCGCCGCCATGGCCTGGCTCACCATGCCGGCGCTGATCGGCCCGATCCTCGGCCCGCCGCTCGGCGGCTTCATCGTCAGCTACTGGGACTGGCGGTGGATTTTCTACATCAACGTGCCCATCGGCCTGCTCGGCGTCGTTCTGGTCAGCCGCTTCATCGTCGAGGTGCGCGAGCCGCGCCCGGACCCGTTCGATGGCTCCGGCCTGACACTCAGCGCGCTCGCCCTGGTCGCGCTGATGGGCGGGCTGGAGCTGGGCGGGCGCGGCCTGCTCGGCACGACGGCGCTGGCCGCGACGATCGGGGTCGGCCTCGTCGCCGGCGCGCTCTATGTGCGCCACGCACGGCGCCATCCGCGGCCGGTGCTGGAGCTGGGCCTGCTCACGATTCCCACCTTCGGCGTCTCGGTGCTGGCCGGCACGCTGTTCCGCCTCGGCGTCGGCGCCGTGCCATTTCTGCTGCCGCTGCAAATGCAGCTCGGCTTTGGCGATTCCGCCTCCAAGAGCGGCATGATCACCTTCGCCGCGGCCGCCGGCGCGCTGGTGATGAAGCCGGCGACGCAGACGCTGCTGCGCTGGATCGGCTTCCGCGCCACGCTGCTGTGGAACGGCGTGCTGTCCGCCGTGCTGCTCGCCGCCTGCGCGGGGTTTCGCCCGGCCTGGCCGCTGGCGGCGATCTACGCCGTGCTGCTCATCGGCGGCCTGGTGCGCTCGCTGCAGTTCACCGCCTACAACTCGATCGCCTTCGCCAATATCCCCCGCGCCCGGATGAGCGCGGCCTCCAGCCTCTATTCCACCCTGCAGCAGCTCTCGCTCACTCTCGGCATCGCGCTCGGCGCCGCCGGGCTGGAGCTCGGCCGGCGCGTCTTCGGCCACGCGCTGCCCGGGCCGGCGGATTTCAGCGTCGCCTTCCTGCTGGTCGGCGCCGCCTCGGCGCTGGCCGCGCCCTGCGCGCTGTTGCTCAGCCGCGATGCCGGCGCGGAGCTCGCCGGGCGGGGAACGGCGGACTGATTGCCGCAGGCGGGCGCAACCGATATGGTTTGGAACGCATAGCGGAGCCCGGACGTGTCCCCTGAACTGCGCCGAATCCTGTCGACTTTGCTGCTGGTCCTGCTGCTCGCGCCTGCACGCGGCGGCGCCGGCGAGGTTCTCGATGCGACCGGCCGACACATCGCCCTGCCCGCGACCATCGCCCGGGTGATGCCCGCCGGTCCGCCGGCCGCCGTGCTGCTCGCCGCGCTGGCGCCCGACATGATGACCGGCTGGCCGCACCCGCCGGCTGCCGCAGCCGCCGCACTGCTCGCCGCCCCGCTCGCCGCCCTGCCCAAGGCGCCGCCGCTGGACCCCGCGGCGAAGGATGCCATCGAGGCCACGCACCCCGACCTCATCGTGGATTACGGCACCATCAACCCACGCTACATCGCCCGGGCGCGCGACGCGCAGGTCGGCGCGCCGGTGCTGCTGTTCGACGGCGCGCTGGACCAAGCCCCCGATGTGCTGCGCCGGCTCGGCGCCGCGCTCGGCCGCGCCCCGCGCGGGGAGGCGCT
>DAIDKZ010000251.1 GCA_027449745.1 Acetobacteraceae bacterium
CGCGCTCGACCTCCTCCCGTAAACCCAGCCGGGCCGCCCCGCGCGGCCCGGCCCCTCCGCAAGTATAGCCCACTAATCCATCGCTATATTTGCGGAGGGGAAGCAATCAAGCGTTCCCTCCTAGGAACCCAGCCTCATGAATACGAATATTCGCGACCACATCCTGTTGGTCGGATTGACCATCCGGGTGTTCTCTGGTGTCAAAACCGATCGCAAGGTCTCGGAGGAGATCACCTCCGCCAATCACGCCACCCCCGGTGCGGGCCGCTTCCAGAAGCACATCCTCGGGAAATCCGCCCTGAAGGGCATTGGCGTCATCGCCGACGCCGCGCGCGCCTTCCATTACGAGCGCACCCTGCCCGGCCCTCTGGGCAAGATGGGGATCATCTCGGTCGCTGGCTATCTCAACTACACCGAGCGTTTGCGGGACTACGCCGCGGCGTTCGAGAAGGAGGTGGCGGCCTTCATCGATGTCTACCCGACGCTCATCAAGGAGGCGAAGGTCGCCCTGAATGGGCTGTTCAACGAAGCTGACTACCCGCCGATCGACGAACTGGCCCAGCAGTTCCAGTTCAAAAGCACCGCGGCGCCATTTCCGACGGGCAACCACTGGTTTCCCAACCTGTCGGACGAGATCGTTGCCTCCATGAAGGCGGAGTTCGGGCAGTCCATCGCCACGTCCGTCGCTGAGGCGCGCAACGAGTCTTTCGAGCGCGCACGTGCTCTCGTCCGGGCGACCATCGAGAAGCTGAATGCCTATGCCATCGACCCCGACACCGGCAAACTAGCCGGCCGTCGATTCCACGATACCCTCGTGACCAACCTGCGCGACTTCGCTGAATCCCTTCCTGGTCTTAACATCGACGGCGATCCGGCATTCAACGCCCTCGCCGACGATTTCAGGCACGCGGGCGCCTATGAAGCCGCAGCGTTGCGGGCCGACCCTGGCATCAGGACCGAAGTGGTGAAGCGGGCGCAGTCCATCCTCGACAAGCTGGACTCGCTCGCCGGCTGACATCGCACCAACCCGCTCCGGAGAAGTCCAATGGACACCCTTGCCGATCTGAAGGCGCTCGCCCCCGAGATCGTCCAGGCCGCCCAGCGCGTCTACGACGCCTGGAACCCGGACGACCCGGACGATCCCTATGCCGGCGGCGGCATCTGCGATGACATCGCCGATGCCGTCGCCCTGATCGTGGACGGCTACGCCCAGTTCGTCGAACTGGACCACCACACCATGGTCCTGGTGGCCGTCACCGAGGGCGTCGTGAGCCTCAACATCCCCGCGCGCGTCTACGAGCGCGGGGGCGCCTACACCTGGACCAAAATCCCCGGCATCGTCTTCACCGCCGACGAGGTCGCCTTCGACGTCCTCGACCCGGACCCCACCAAGATCGGAGAATACCTCGAATGATCCCCGCCCAACGCTGGAAAATCATCTTTCACGACCACCGGATAGGACGCACGATGTGCGTCTTCGTCCCCTCGCGGAACGAGGCGATCGCGCGCGCCCTCCACGAATGCAGCGGCGAACTGGAACCCGTGGCTGCACTGGGGGCATGGGGCCGCTTGCCTGTGACCGATGACGACCACGACGACTTCGACTACACCGACGACCATCAGAGCATCGAGATCGAACTCGACGCCCCGGGCAACCCCCGGCCCGATCCCGATCCCCTGCCCGCGCCCGAGAGCGCGCTCTGGTGCGCTTGCGTCGGCTCGCTCGAAGCGCCCGACCCGTTCCCCACTCGCACCGCCGCCGCCAACTGGCTGAAGGAGCACACGCCCGCCGCGGCGCTGGACGCCATCAACCAACGCCTCACCGACTGGCTCGGCCGTCGCCCCGACGATTTCTTTCACTGGAGCGAGGACGGTATCTTTGAAATCTACCAACACAAGCCGGAGTAAACACCCGATGTCTACCACCCTCTCGACGGAGAACCGCATCCGGAAGATGCGGCTCCGTCTACGCCGGGTCGCGCCGTTCTTTGGCGCACCGGCCTTGCGGCTGAAGCTGGTTGAGTCGCCCCGCTGCAAAACCGCGGCGACCGACGGCATCCATCTGCTATATGCGCCCGCATATATCGACAAGCTCACCGATGACGAGCTGGTGGGGCTCATCGCGCACGAGGTCGGCCACATCATCCGAAGGCACCATCTCCGGCAGGGCAGTCGCCCGATCAAACCCTGGAACTACACCTGTGATGGCGCGATCGACCACGATCTGAAGGATGTCGGTTTCACCGTCCCCGACAGCTTCGCCGACATCCCCGAGCTGGCCTGGATGCACGGGCTCACCTCGGAGGTGATCTACGACCGGATGCAGAAGCAGCGTGAGCAGCAGCGCCAGAAGAAGCAGCAGCAGCAGAAGGGCAGCGGGGCCGGGAGCGGGGGCGACGGCGACGAGGCGCCCGATCCCGACGACTCCGACGACGAACCCGACGACGGCGACGACAACGCCGCCGAGCCCGACGACGGCGCCCAACGCCGCCCCGGCAAAGCCAAGTCCAAGCCCCAACCCTCCGCCGACTCCTATGACGATCTCCCCGACCGCGGCGGCCAAGTGCTGCCCTATCCCGGCACACCGGAGCGCGGCGAGACCGAGGTCCGGACCATGATCGCCGAGGCGATCCTGATGCAGGAGCGGCACAACCAGCAGAAGGGGACCACCCCCGGCTGGTTCTCCGCCTACGTCACGGCCCAGCGGGAAGCCAACATCCCCTGGATCGAACACCTCCGGCGCTTCATCGCGCCGGTCTACCCGACCGATACCACGTGGCGACGCCCGGCCCGGCGTCACGCCCACGCGGGCCTCTATCTGCCCTCAACCCTGCGCACCGGGTGTGGGGAAGGGATCATCTTCCTGGACACCTCCGGCAGCATGGGCGGTGTCCTGGCCCGGGCTCTCGCGGAGATCAACCGGCTGTTCGAGGACGTGCGGCCGGTGCGCGTTCACCTCATCCAGTGCGACGCCCGGGTGCAGGACGTCCACACCTACGAGGAAGGCGAACCGCTCGACACCCGGATCAAGGGCCTCGGCGGCAGCGACTTCCGGCCTGCGTTCGCCGCCCTGGCCGAGATGGACGCCAACCCCGAATGGGGCATCGTGCTCTCGGATATGCAGATCGACTTCCCGCCCGGGGGACCGGACTTCCCCGTCATCGCCTTCAGCTTCACCAGCACGCCCGGCCCGGACTGGGCGCAGAACCATAAGGTCATTCTCTGATGCGACCATCCCAACCCTCCACCCTCGTTCCCTCCTGCACGAGCGCCCAGACCCCCGTGGTCTACAGGCGCCTCACCGACACCCTGACCAACCTGCACAAAGTCTGTGCGGAGTTCCGGATCGTCGGGCGCAAGGGCAAGCCGTTCGTCGCCGTCCTCGATCCGACCGTCAGTGCCGAGGGCTCGGCCGCCTATTCCCACTCCCCCACGATCGCTCTGCAGAACTTCGCCCAACAACATCGGGCGTATATTCAATGGCATAGGCAAGCCCTGCGGTATGTGGCGCCCTACAACAACATGAAACTCCGCTGGAAGGATACCAAGCGCCAGTTCGAGCGCTTCGTGCAGAACACGTGGCCACGGGTGGTCCTGGCCTCGCCCGTCCGCGCCACCCGCGACGTCCGCGCGGCCAGGGTCGAACGGCTGTCACCCGGGAACGGCCGACGCACGCACCCGAAGAACCACCCGATCAGCTTCACGATCCCGGTCGCGTGGCACCGGACCGCTCACCAGCTCACCCGCACCCTGCGGGACGTCTATCCCAACCGGGACTACATCGTGCTCGGCGCCCGCAAGGTCGGGGAACTGTCCGACCGCACCATCTTCGAGGTCAATCTCTGGAAGCGGCTGCCCAACAATTTCTTCGAGAAGACGACCCTCCCCTACCTCGCCCTGGCGAACATTGAGGGCGTCGTCACCGACGCCGAGACGGGCGCCGAGCAGGACGTCCCCCTGCTCGGCCTCGGCTCGTCCCCCTCCGACGCGAGCACCGCGCTGGACAAGGCCATCAGCGCCGACATGCTCCGGAGGTTGTGATGACCCTCGATGGCGAGATCGCCGCTCTGCACGCCATCGCCAACCGCAAGAACCGGGACCGGACGCCCAGCTTCTGGAGCGGTTGTCTGACAGAGACGTCTTCGCCGTCAACATCTGGCACGTTGGAAGGGAACTGCCGGAGGGGGCGATACGCTCGGTCTACAAAATCTCCCGCACCCCCCACCGCGTTGCCACCGTCGCCCATCGGGAAGGAGCGCTTTATGGGCACGCCCACCCCCTCGCTGCCCTCGGCGTGACCGTTGACGACGCCAACCACACCCTTGATCAGAAGATCGCTTCTGATACATTGCGGAGGCTTTGATGTCCGACCTCGTTGAAACCCGCGCTGCTTCGAATTTCCGGCACAGTTCGTGGAGCAGGACCCCCGCCCCGGAGAAGCCGATCCCTGCGCGTGACTCCTATATCACCATGCGCGACACCACGCGCACCCTCGGCCGGCTGCTGCGCACGCTGCCCGTCTCCAAGCCCTTCGCTGCCGACTTCACCAGCCCGGGCGAGCACGACCACCGACCGCACACCTTCACCGGGCCATCTCCGCTCGCGAGCCTGAGCGGTGCCCTCTGCACCCTGCGCGCGCACGTGCAGCACCACCGCCTCCTGCTGGCCGACACCCACGCCTACCAGCCGGTGCTGGACGGGCGCGACGCCGCGTTCGCCGCATTCACCCACTATCTCAATCTCCGCTGGCACCGTGCGCCCGACGCCACGCTCGCGCTCAGCCTCCGCGCCAAGCATCTCGGCATGGAGTGGGTGCCCCCGAGCGAGGAGGAGATGACGGCCTATAAGCAGGGAGCCGACCATACGGAGCATGCCTATTCCTGGCGAAGCGCCCCGCAACCCCGCCTGCGCGTCGTCCTCTCGCCGGTGTGGCACCGCTCGGCCAACACCGTGACGATGGCTCTCCGGGACGCCGTGCCCAGTGGCAACTATCTCGCGCTCGCCGCTCACAAGGTTGGCCGCGGCGAGGCCATGACCATCTACCGCGTGAATCTCTGGCGCTGGCCCACGCTGAAGGAAGTGGTACCGGTCGAGAGGGTCCGCTTCGTCGCCATCTCCGACCTGAGAGGCGAGAAGATCATCCGGCGGGATGACCGCACCCTGGCCGTCGAGGTGCCCCTCGTCGCCATGGGGGCGACCATCCCCGAGGTGACGGCCCGGCTGGACGCCGCCGTCTCACAGGACGTTCTGAAAAGGCTCTGACCTATGGCAACCCACCGGGAGAACGAGCGCAACCGCTACGAAGCGCTCCGGAACACACGTCGCCATCTCGCCCACCTGATGGAGCGCCACGGCATCCGGGCCGGCCGGGGCGATATGATGTGGGAATGCTCGGACCCCACCCTCTGCACCATTCACGGTGCGGCGCCGTCGCCCCGGTCCGCCACGCTGGACGCGGCCCAGTCATACCGCGTCTGCATCCAGGGACTGCGGATCCAGCAGCGCAAACGGCTCGGACGCTCGCACCTCGTGCGCCTCGCCGCGGAGACGCTCGACACTTTCGAGCACTTCGTCTGCGGCCGGACGAAGCGACTGACGCGCGCCATGGTCACGACCACCCACCGCTTCGCGGACGTGGGGGTGCATCGGGTCGCACACCCGACGGGCACCCACCTCAAGGACCGGGTCGTCACCCTGGCAACGAGCTGGGCAAGAACCGCGGCGCCGCTCCAGAAGATCATCTATCAGCACAATCCGAGCACCCCCCACCTCGTTCTCGGCGCCATCCGGGTCGCGGACGATGATGTGCGCACGCTCTACCGGGTCAATCTCTGGGACGTCGGCATTGCCACCGAGCGGCACATTACCGAGATCGAGTTCTTCTCGGTCGCCAAGGTCGAGGGGATGTCGCGCAAGACGGCGGCGGACGGCATGCGCTGGGGCAACCCAATCACCCTGTTCGGTGCCGGCACGACGCCGGCGATGGCCGAGCACGCGATGCACGAGGCCATCGCCGCCGATCTGTTGGAAAGGGCGTGAGCCATGAGCACGCAGCCCGAGCCCGAGCCCATCCAGGAGTGGTATGCCATCGCCCAGTTCCGCGACGCGGCCCTCGATGTGTGCGGACCACATGGGGATTACGCGATCAGCATGGTCAAGACCCTCGCCGACGCCAGCGCCCGCGCGATCCGCCTGTTCGACCCACGCCCCCGGACTATCTTCGACGTGAAGATTCACGAAAGCTGGGGCAGCTTCGCGGACAGAATTCAACGGGGTCTCAACGGCCGCCTCCAGGGACAGACCCCTATCATCCTCGGCCTCTGCAAAGCCCACGAGGACGATCACCACGTGCTTTACGAGGCGCTCGTTTGGCGCCGCTCGCGCGAGGAGCCGGAACCCCCCGGTAATACTGCTCTATACTTGGCTGTCTCCAAGAGCACAGGCATCCACGCCGTAAGAGAACCGAGTGGCCGGAGCGTTTACCGTGAGAAGATTCTCTATGGCTTCGGAACGACTGTGCAGGAGGCCGAGGACGCCATGCACGCCGACGTCGCCACCGATCTGTTGGAAAGGGCCTGACCATGAGCCTCCCCATCAATGTCCGCGGCGCCGACGTGCGCAAGCGGATGGTCGAACGCTACCATCGTATCGACCGGATGCGCGGCGTCCTGCGCAATCTGCGTGAGCAGAACTGCGTCCTTATGGACGGCGCCGCGTCCGATCAACCGCAGCCCAAGAACCTGCCCATCAACCCCCCGGCCTTCCAGCGCACGGTCAGCGCGATCTCGGAAGCGTTCGGGGAGGGCCGAGACGCCATCAAAGCCGAACGCCGCGGGCTGCTGGAACGATGGGGGCTCCTGAAGTGGGAGGTCAGGCTGAGGCGCAACATCTTCATGTTCCGCCAGACCGGCCTGAGATTCCACAGGACCATCGCCAGCGACGCGGTGATCGCCCAGACCACGCGCCTTTGCGAAACCCGTGTCACGGCCGATGGAATTGCCACGGTGAGCAGGGAGTTCACCATCCTGTCCACGTGGGCGCACAGTTGCTTCAATCTTCAGGACGGCTTCAACGAACGCTGGGGACTGAACAGTCCGGTGATCCTCGGCGCCGTGCGCATCGCGGCCGACGACGCACACGTGCTCTACCGGGCGCGGATATGGCACTCGCAGGAGGATGTGCTGTGGGCCTATGGCGGAGCGGACATCTTCATCGCGCGCTCCCGGCGCGCCGGGATGCGCCAGCGGCCCGATGAGTTCGGGGGCACCGTGAACCAAGCGGTCATGATGTTCGGCGTCGGCATCACACCCACCGTGGCCGAGGACGCCATGCACGCCGACATCGCCCACGACCTGCTGGAAGGGGCCTGATCATGCTCTCCCATCACCACAACCTTCTGATCGACTCCATCCCGCGGATCGCCGTCCTGCGCGCCCACGCCGCGGACCTGCGCAAGCAGTTCCAGCGGCACGAGCCCGGCGCCGAACCGTTCCGGGAAGACGGCTATCCAACCATCGCCCTGGAGTCCGTCCCGCTGCTCTGCGCCTGCCGTGATACCCGCCACGCCCTGGCGACCCTCCGCCGGGAGCTGCACGAGACCGGCCCGGCCTCGACGCTCACCCGGGAATGGGCCAGCTCGGTCGAGCACTTCACGAAGACCGGGCTGGGCTCTCCGTCCTTTCAGTTCGGCAAGCTCCGCATCGGCCCCGTGCGGCGCCTGGATCAGACCGGAGTGGACGTCACCGCGAGCCGGAACCACCCACACATGGACCGCTTCGACGTGCGCATCCTGCTCCTATGGGGGCGCACGACAGCCACTCTCCAGGGCGAGCTGCACTGGAGACACGGCACCGGCGCCCCGCTCCTCTATGGCATCGTGAAGGTCGCCGAGGACGAGACGCGCACGCTCTACAGAACGCAACACGGGCGCAAGGGCGAGCGCGGGTTCCCCGGGCCGACCGTCGAGTCCGGCTATCTCGCCGTCGCCAAGGTGCTCGGAAAACGTGAGGGGCAAGCCCCCATGTTCCTGAAGGAGACCGGCCTGATCCTGTATGGCCTCGGCCCGACGCCCGCCGTGGCCGAGGACGCCATGCACGCCGACATCGCCACCGATATGATCGAGCGTCTGTAACCCTGAGAGGACCACTCCATGCTCACCGCCCTCGCTCTGCTCTGGCTTCTCGCCGGCGCCGTGCTCCTGTTCGGCGTCTCCCGCATCCCCTGGGGAAGGGAGGACTGACCCATGCCCTATCGCACGATCCAGTGTGACCCTGAGATCGCTTTGGATTACAACGGGGTGAAGGTCTACCGCACCTATGAGGACGACGACATCGAGAAGCCGGAGCGGTTCGTCTTCTCGCTCGACCCGCGCATCACCGACAGCGCCGAGATGGGGGCGTTCGATGTCCGTCTCCTGTCCAACGTCCCCTCCGTCCGCCGTCTCACCACCGACGCCCCGCCGGCAGCGGACGAGAAGCTGCTCCGTCGCACCAAGGTGGACCTCGAAGACTATCTCCGCTCACCCGCGCATCTGGAAAGCACCCTGGCCTGGACACGCTGGTGGGATGAGACGGTGCCGGCGATCGTGATGGACATCCTGCGCGAAGCCATCGACGCGGGCCATTTCCAGCTCTGCCTGAATAGCTTTCCATAACTAAAACATCCGCTCTCGCCTCCCCCTTCGTTCGACGCCATGGTGGCGCCGAGCACACCCCACGAGGTTCAATCCATGTCGTCCAATGCGTCGTTGATCACCGCGCTGATCCACGAGATCGGGGTCGATCCCGGCTTCAACATCCGCCAGGACACCCCGGAGCGCGCCGCCCACATCGACCAGTTGAAGGAGTCGATCCGGACGGTCGGGCTCCAGGTGCCCCTGCGCGTGCGCCGCCACCACGAGACCTACCTGATCGTGGACGGCCATTGCCGCTTCGCCGCGCTGCAGGCACTCCATCAGGAGGGCGCGCACAGGGACGGCGTGCAGTGCTTCGTCGAGCCCGGCGACAGCACCACGGCCGACCACATCCTCACCATGCTGATCAGCGACACCCGCCTGCCGTTCCAGCCCCTGGAGCGGGCGGAGGGGGTGATGCGGATGCTGAGGCTGGGCTGGAACAAGACGCGCGTCGCCCTCCATCTCGGCTGTTCGGTGAAGCAGGTCGAATACCTGATCGACCTCGCCCACGTCCCGGAGGAGGTCAAGGCCATGGTGGTCGAGGGCGAGGTCGCCCCGACTGTGGCCGTGCAGGCCGTGCGCAAGGAGGGGCCGGCCCACGCGGCCGAGGCTCTCACCGCGGCGAAGGAGGCGAAGGAGGAGAGGAAGGCGAAGGCCGCCGAGGCGGCGAAAACCCCGAAGGCCGCGCGCGCCGAGCGGCAGGCCAAGGCTGACGCCGCCCCCACCCCGCCCCCGCGCCCGGAGGACGGGGCGCCCCCGTTCGACCGCGAGACCTTCCACGCCATGCACGAGACGCTGCGTGATCTGCTCCGGCTGACCTCGGTCGATCTGATCCACGCCACCATCCGCGACCTTTACGAGAGCCTGTCCTGATGCTCACCACTGGACAGGGGTGGTGGCGCGATTGCTGCGGCCTCTGGCACCGGGTGCGCCCTGCCGTCGCCCGTCCGGTGGGCAGCGTGGTCCGGCACATTCACCGGGCCGCCTGCGCCTGTCCTGCGGCCGTCCTGCGGGGTGGTCTGCTCGGGGGCGCCCTGACACTGCCCCCGCTGCCGCCCGCGCCGGTGCCGGCGATCGAGACCCCGGAGGCGCTGCTCCCCGCTGGCCCGGCCGGCCTGCCGTGGGGTGGCGGCTTCGTCACTGTCGGCGACCCTGGCCGCCCGGGTGAACCCGGCGCCCCGGGCACCCCGGGTGAACCCGGCGCCCCGGGCGAGCCCGGCGCGCCGCTGCTCGTGCCCGAGCCCGGCACGCTCACGATCCTCGGCGCCGGCGTGGTGCTGCTGCTTCTCGTGCGCCGCCGGGGACGCACTCCCAACTGAACCACCAACCTCAGAAAGTCTCAATCCATGCCCGAGCGCCCACGCCCTGGTGCAGACGTGCCTGAAGAAAATCCAGGAACGGACCCGGGCGCGCACATGACCGACGCACCCCCCAACGAGTGGGAGCGCGAGCGCGCCTACGGCCGGACCGTCCATCCCGACGATCTGACCGCCAGTCGCCATAAGATGCGCTACAATGTGCGCGTCCATGGCTGGACCTTCGACCACAACACCCGGCTCTGGTATCCGCCCGACGCGCCGGGCGGCACCGAGGGCCTGCAACTGCCGGGCGCCTATCTCTCGACCTACCGGGGGATGATCGAGTTCGTCGCCGACGCCCCCAATCGGCGCGCGCGCCAAGCGGCGCGTGCGAACGCCGCAAGTAAAACAGAAGGTTAAGATGGCATACAAGCTGTATAGATGCACCCTGCAGGATGATCTCGGATCGT
The DNA here is from genome assembly GCA_027449745.1 of Acetobacteraceae bacterium. Taxonomy (GTDB): domain Bacteria; phylum Pseudomonadota; class Alphaproteobacteria; order Acetobacterales; family Acetobacteraceae; genus JAJZVV01. Next base: position 10,443 of record DAIDKZ010000251.1, read on the forward strand.
TCTGCTTCACCGCTGACCTCGCCCGGCCGGAGGCGCCGGTGTGGCTGTTCGAGCAAGACGAAGACGACGGCTGGGGCGAGCGCGAGACGCCCTTCACCACCGCGCTGGTCGGCGCCGACGCCCGCCGCGCCGCTGTGCTGCTGACCGAATATCTCGGCGCCGATCTCTGGCAGGACGCGGAGAGTGCCAAGCCCCCGCCGCCGCCGGACAAGCTGCTGGTCTATCTCGACAGGCTGATCGAAAGCGTGGTCGAGACCGACACGCCCCACATCGGCTCGGGCTATCGCTTCACCTCCGACCGCTGATCGGGAAACCCCTCATGATCACGGACCGCCAGAAGGCGCGCGCCGCCGTCACCGCCAACGGCTGGGCTCTTTCCAACCTCTCCCCTGAACTGCGGGCCGACCCGGCGATCGTGCGGGCCGCTGTCACGCAGAACGGCATCGCGCTGCAGTTCGCCGATGACGCGCGGCGCGACGACTTCGGGACGGTGTGGCTCGCCGTCACGCAGGCGGGGGGCGCTCTCGTCCACGCCTCGCACCGCCTGCGCGGCGATGCCGCGCTCACCTCGATCGCGGTGCGCCAGGATGCCGACGCGCTCCAGGCGTGCCTATGCCACCGCGGCTGGGTGGACCACGAGTTCTACATCTCGGGGACCGACCGGGCCGGCGTGCGCTACGCCACGCTCCGCGACGATGTCGATCCCTATCGGTGGCGCTTCCTGAGCACGGAGCAGCCGATCCCGCTGCTCGAAGCCGTGGTGCGCTTCGGCCCGCGTTCGCCCACCCATCGCGCCGAGCGCTTCAAGCAGGTGATGCGCTGTATGGATGCGCTTAAGAAACGGAACATTGAGCCATGAACGACACGCCGGTCTATACCCCCGAGATCATCTACATCACCCGCTACGCAATCACGCGCGGCATCGTGAAGGCGCGGCGCAAGAATTCCTACGGGGATGTCGAGGGCTGTAATTTCCCTTTCTTTAAGGCCCACGCCAACGCCCGCGGCATTGACTGGCATACGTCTCTCGAAGCCGCCCAGAACCGGGCCGAGGAGATGCGGAAGAACAAGATCAAGGCTTATGAAAAGGCCATCGAGCGGCTGAAAAAGCTCAAGATCACGAGATCGTGATTGGTATCGTCGCCGCCGCACCCCTACGTTTCGACTGCACTGGTAGGAGAGCGGAGATGCTCACGGTCGATGTCGAGGCATCGGACACGGTGCCGGGGGTGACACTCTACACCCTCAAATTTCCGAACGGCTGGGTGACGGTCGAGCAATCGGCCGACTTCATTCAGTGCGACATCCGCAACCCGGACAGCGGGGAGCGGGTGGTGGGCACCTGGGCCAGCACGGCGGAGATCACGCACGGCATCGGATAGCTTGCATCCACTTAATGGGCTCGTTAAGTTAGTTGGGGCAACCAAATTCTTCTGTTGGTTGCCCCAACTGCTGTCACCCCCCTATGCTCGGAGTCCTCATGAGCCGTCCCAAGAGCGATGAAGTTACGCGCCGCAACCAGGAGATGGTGGCCTTCTACCAAGCACAGTTGCCGAGCCCCCCACCATTGCGCGTCATTGGCGAGCGGTTCGGGATGTCGCCCGTCCTCGTGGCGCATGTCCTGCGCCTCGCCGGGGCCGAGCGCCCCGAGGGCGGCCGGCGCGAACGCACCCGCATGGAGGATTTGAAACCGCTCTCGAACTTGCATGCCGTCTTCGGCGCGGCCATCGGCCGCGCCATCGACCAGCGGGGCGATGCCAATCGGACCGCGACGGCCATGCGCCTGCGTCTCAGCACGCCGCGCCTGACGGCGATCCTGCTGGGCGTCGCCGACCCGACCCTGAGCGAGATGGTCTCGCTCGCGGACCTCACCGGTAAAACACTCACGGAGTTTCTTCTCGAATGTCAAACGAGCGTCAACCGCGCAAAAGTTACGCCGAGTTAGCTCTCCAGTTCTGGATGATCTCCGGCTTGGTCCGGGAAGAAAAGCAGGCGGTCTACGCCGACGACGTGGCCGAGGCGGCCGCGAAAGTCGGCCCGACCTGCCCGCCCCTGCTCGCCAAGCGGTATGAGGAGCTGTATGCTTTCGTGCAGGTGCAATACGGGGCGCGCACACCCGTTCTGGTTAAGAGGTAACTTATGCAAACGATCGACCATTACGGCGTCCACTGGGCGTCGGGCGTCGCTTATCTGCACCAGCAGCGCAGCGCCGTGAATGCCGTGGGGCTGAAGCAGGGCAGCCCCTTCACCGCCAACCCCCGGCTGCTGCGCCAGACCTGTCCCCACCAGATTTCCACGCATGCCCAGCTCCCGGCGCCCTCTTTGATCGAGCGCTTCCTGCAACTGGTGCGCGCCTATGACGTCGTCCGGTTCTTCCTGCCGGTCCCGGCCGACCCCCCGGGCGTGATGGTGCTGCGCGTGCAGCCCGAATGGGAGGAGCTGCACGGGCTGCAAATCCTCTCGCGTCTCTGTTCCCCGCTGACCCAGCAGATGCTCTGGGCGAAGCACCATCCGGTGGAGGTGATCAGCACCTTGCTGGCGCTGACCAACATCTCCCCGCTGGTGGTGGTGGCGCACAGCTACGAGGAGTCCGAGCGCATCCACGAGCTGGCCCGCGCCGCCGCCCTGCAGCCGCGCAAGCTGCTGCTGGTGGTGCCGCCGGGCACCCCGCTCCGGCCGGCGATGATGCCGATGTCGCGCGACTACGAGGCGTTCCGCAATGAGGTGATCCTCGGCGACCTCGTGACGCTGCCTTTGGAATCCCTCGGCGCGATGGTGCTGCGCGCCCACATGCGGCGCTCGTGGGACCACGAGACCTTTCAGGCCAAGGAGGATGCGCGCCATGGCGTTTGATCTCACCGAGGCGTTCCTGACCGACACCCCGGTCACAGTCCACCAGGAGATGCTGGCGGAGGCTTACCAGAGGTCGCTCCGCTCCCCCGACCCGAACACCAAGGTCGGGGCGATCCTGGCCCGGTCGGACCTCACGCGGCGGCGCACTCACGAGCTGGGCAGCGGCCACAACTGCCTCCCGACAGGGGTCAAGCACACGCACGAACGCTGGCACGACCGCGAGACCAAGCTGCGGCTGGTGGTCCACGCCGAGGTCGCGGCGGTGATGGATGCGGCGATCGGAGGGAGGCGCACCCGCGACAGCATCATCTACGTGAGCCAGACCGACCCCACCGGCGTCTTCTGGGGCAGCCCGCCCTGCGTGCGCTGCGCCGTCCATCTGATCCAGGCCGGCGTGCGCGCCGTCATCACGTGGCCGCCGCGCGAGGGCGTCGTCAGCAAGTGGGCCGCCGATCACGAGGAGGCCCGCTTGCTGCTGCAGGAGGCTCACGTCTTCCTGCACGTGGTGCCCCGCCCATGAGCAGCGCCCCGCACGTCAAGCTGACCCCGATCGGCGGCATCATCTGGGTGCCCCTGTTCGAAGGCTTCCCCGAACGCGAGGCGTTCAGCGACCTGGAGACCGGCGTCGTGGTGCATCGCTGCCAGTGCGCCAAGGGCAACTGGAACATCACCGCCATGCGCGGCAACCTCGTGCTCGGCCACGTCACCGTCAATCACTGCACGCAGTGGGGCACGCCGATCGAGGCCATGATCGCCTACACCGACGCGGCGTTGAACCCCGACTTTATCGAAAGTATTCTCGATGCCCGAAGCTATCCCAGCCGATCCGCTTGACGAGATCGACCTCGACCTCGACCCCGAGCCGGACCCCCCGGGCCATCCCGTCCCCCTCCGCCCCTATCAGATCGCCGATCTGTCCTTCCTCATCGGGCAGAAGCGCGCCCTGCTGCTGCACGACCCCGGCGGCGGCAAGACCCCGCCGGTGTGTGTCTGGCTCTACTACCTCTGGACGCACGAGTACGTCCGCTCGATCTGGGTGATGCCGAAGTCCCTGCTGAAGAAGAACAAGATCGAGCTGCACCGCTTCACCCACTTCGAGGACGCCGACGTGGTGATCGTGGACGGCCCGAAGGCGGCCGACGCCCTGGCCGCGGACGCCAAGGTCTTCCTGATGGGGCCGGACCGCTTCAAGAAAGTCTGGCGTGACCTTAAGAAGCGGCTGCCCGACGTGCAGGCCCTCGCCGCCGACGAGGTGCATATGTATTGGTCCACGCACTCGTCGGCCAGGACGCAGGACTTATACCAAGCGGGGCGTCGCTTCCCCTACTTCGTCGGCATGACCGGCACGCTGATCGACGGGCGTCTGACGTCGGCCTATCCGATGATCAGCGTCATCGAGCCCCGCTACTACCTCACCTATGGGGGCTTCCTGAAGGAGCACACGGTCCAGGACATGCTCGGCGGCGTGATCTGGCAGAACACCGACAAGATCGTGCGCATCATTGGGCGGCACGCCATCAAGCGCTCGTTCGAGTCGATCTACGGCAAGGAGAACAAGGTGCTGCAGACCGAGGTCTGCGACATGGAGGAGAAGCAGCGCGAAGCCTACAACGAGTTCGAGCGCAACGCCGTGCTCGACCTCGAACCCTACGGGGGAAGGCACCGCGACGGGACGGTGCTGAGCACCACCGAGGCCGCCGTGGCGGCGATGCGCTGCCGGCAGATCATGGCCGCGCCGGAGCTGTTCGGCATCCTCAAGCCGGGCGCGCTCACCGGCAAGGACGAGCTGCTGAGGCTGCACCTGGAGAACCACAAGGCCAGCGGCAAGCCGCTGGTGGTGTTCGGCTGCTTCCGGGCCGAGATCGAGCGCGACGCGCGGCTCGTCGAGAGCATGGGGCTCACGGTCGGCACCCTGCACGGCGAGACGCCGACCAAGGCGCGCGTCACGCTGGACGAGGGCTTCCGCGCCGGCCGCGTGCAGGTGCTGGTGGGCTCGGCCGCCGTCGCGGGGATCGGCTTCAACTGGGAGCATTGCGACCACATCGTCTTCACCAGCCTGGACTATCGGGACTCCTCGGTGATGCAGGGCATCCGGCGCTGCATCCGCGGCGTGCGTTCGACACCCCTGCTGGTGACGTTCCTTGAGTATGAGAAATCGCTCGACCAGCGGATCATGAAGATAGTTAGGTTTAAGTCTAAACTCGCCGCTCGTATCGACCCCACCCGGGAAGTATATTCTCTGAGTCAGGCGAGCAGTCGCCCCAAGGAGAAGACATTATGAGCGACCTCTACGCAAACACGATGATCCCGATCGACGGCATGGGGCTCACCCTCGCGGCGCCCCTCCCACTGCTCAACACCCTGGTCGTCGATGTGATGGCCGTCGCCGAGACCACGCTGGCCGGCGACATGGCCGCCCTGGCCCACGACCTCGTGCCGCTCAACCCGACGCCGACCAACAGCACGGTCGCGCCCCCGCCGGCGACGGCGCCCGTCGCGCCCAAGCTGGTTGAGAACCTGCCGACCGCTCCGGTCCTGCCGAAGCTGCCCGGCTTCCCGGTCTGACCTGCGGCGTCCGTGAGGACGTGCTCGGCGTGTGGCCTGACCGATCAGGCCACACGCTTCTACGAGGGCATCCGCGGTCGGTGCGCGGTTTGCTGGCGTGCGGAAGTCAAAGCCAACCGCACGCTCAAGGCTGAGTATTACCAAGCCTATGATCGAAACCGAAGGCAGAGAAAGAAAGAGCTGTGCAAACAAGCGCGCATAAAGTTTGCAGGTGTAACACATGCGGTCTCACCAATGCGGTGACTCCGTTCTATGCCGGGCGCCGCACCGAATGCGTCTCGTGCCACAAGCGCGCCGCCGCCAAGCGCCGGCGTGTGCTGCCCGGCGTGGTCTATACTTGCAACACCTGCTATCAGACCAGCGAGCAGACGAGGTTCTATCCCACGCTGAACTACCGTTGCGCTGACTGCCAGCAGGCGGCCGTGCGCAAGGCGCGGGACGCGGGCAAAGGCTACAAGCCACGGGTATTCACCGAGAACGATCCGCCGCGCGTCTGCCGGAGATGCACGCTGACCAGCGCTGTCACCCCGTTCTATGCGTCGCAGTCCAACATCTGTGCGACGTGTCAGAAGGCTGCCGTCAACAAGAACCGAAAGGAGAAGATCGAGTATTACCGTGCCTCTAACCGAGAACGCTACCGAGCCAAAGTAATCGCACGTGCCTCTTTGACTAACCCTCAATCTTAACCGATGAATGGAACTGTAATGAGCACCACCAACCCCACCACCGCCCCGGTCGATCCGATCGCCGCGGCCATCGCCACCGCGCAGGCCGCCGCGGCCGCCGCGGCGAAGAACGCGCTCGCCCATCTGGAGCAGACCGCCGTCGCCAACGCGCCGGCCGCGACCCAGCTCCCGGCCCACTACACCGCGCAGGTGCCGGCGCAGCGCCTGACCATGAACGACATGGTCGGCGGCCTCGCCGTCTCCTCCTGGCTGGGTGTCAACGAGCACGGCTTCTCGGTCGGCGCCGAGAAGAAGCTGCATGTCGGGGAGATCGAAGTCGTGATCGACCTCGCCATGATCCAGCCGATGTTCGTGATCAAGTATGGCAACCCCGTCACCTACTACAAGACCTACGACCGCGTGCTGGAAGCGTCCGGTGGTTCGTGGGCCGCCGCCGTGGAGCGCGCCCAGCGCAACGATCCCCGGGCGCGGGAATACCGCTCGGCCGAAATCCCGATGCTGGTCCAGCACGACATCGGCGGCGTGGTGAAGGCGGCCGATCTGATCGGCCACAGCCTGTCCACCACCAACTGGGCCAACTGGGAGTCGTTCTACGCGGACTGCACGCGGAAAGGCTTGGTTGGCCAGTGCGTCCGTGCCAAGCTGACCGCGTTGCGCCGGGCCAAGCCGGGCTATACCTGGGGTGTCGTCGGCTTCGAGCTGATCGGCCCCGCAGCTCCGCTCCCCGCCGCGGCGTGATACACTTGGGGGCGCCGACACTTTGGGCCGCTTGTGCGGGGGCCTCGTCGGCCACCTCCCTACGTCGCACCTCCCCGGCCACATCAGGGGCGGCGATGGGCAAAGCGGGTCGGCGCAGTCCCCGCGATTAGCGGGGGCGAGATTTACCGCTAAGGTGGTCAGCACAGGAAACCCCACGGAGCAATCCGTGGGGTTTTTCTTAAAGGAACAATACTCATGAGCGCACCGCGCTTGCACGCTTCCACTCATTCTCTGCAGATCGTGGACGGCAACAACTACATCCTCCAGCGTCTTTACTCTGACGCCAGTTCGTTTTCCGTGCGTGGCATGATCGAGGAGATTCGCGCCTGCGCGGCGCCGCCGGTGTTCGTCTTCGACGGCCCGCGCTCGCTGGTGCGCCGGCGCAAGGTCTATCCCGAATACAAGGCGGCGCATGAGAAGCGCAACCCGAAGACCCAGCCGGTGCGCGATCAGATTTTCCCGGTCCTGAACATGCTGATCGACCTCGTGAAGCTGACCCATGCCGTCAGCCTGCGCGTGCCCGGCTTCGAGGGCGACGACGTCATCGCCGCCCTGGCGCTGGCCGAGAAGCGGCCGGTCGAGATCGTCAGCACCGACCAGGATTTCCTGCAGTTGCTCGTGCATCCCCACGTGTCGCTGCAGATCAAGACCCTCAACGTCGAGCCGCGCTTCGTGCGGCTCTACAAGACCATGGTCGGGGACCACTCCGATGGCGTGCCGGGGATGCGGTTGTTCGGGCCGAGCAAGTGGGCGCGGCTGGACAAAGTCGCGGCGCTGCACGCCTTCACCACGCGGCAGACGCCGAGCCCCAGCAATTCGTTCGGCATCTCGCCGGCCTTCGGCGAATCCTTTTCGACAAGTTTCGCATCGCTGCTTCCGTTCTGGGACGTGGTCGGCTTTCTTCCTGTCGATTACGCCCTGCTCACCAAGCACCTCCATGTCGGCGTCGCCGACTACGCGGCGATCGACAGTATCCTGAAGGGTTTTTTCCAGTGACCGACATCATTCCCATCGAGCCCCGCGCCGTCACCCTCGACAATTTCGAGGACGAGGCGCCCCTCATCGCGGCCGCGATCGCCGCGGCCTCGCTGATCGGCCTCGACATCGAGACGGCGCAGCCCCGCGCCCATGCCGGCATCAAGCGGCGCAACAAGCGTGGTGTCGTCTTCGACACCCGCCGCACCGACCTGTGCGGCATCAGCCTCTGGCCGGAAGGCTCGCCGGTGTGCTGGTATCTCAACGTCGGCCACGCCGATGTCGAGGGCCGTATCCCCTGGCCGATGATCGAGACGCTGCTCGCGGCGAAGCACGAGACCGCGCGGTGGGTGGTCCACAACGCCACCTTCGAGCGCACCATGCTCGCCGCCACGGTGGGCTACGAGCTGCGCGATTACGTCTGCACCCTCCTCCTCGCGGTGTCGGCCTACGGCCCGGACGAATACGACCGCGACGCGCTCGCCTTCGGTGATCTGGGTGGCATCGCCGACCTCGCGCCCGACATCCGCCGGGTCTGCTACAAGCAGGACGTCAATGACGAGGAGACGCAGAAGCTGCTCTCCAAGGTGACGGCGAAGGAGTCGGACGGCCCCCAGAGCTGGAACGCTCTGGTCGATTCCCTCACCTACGGCTACTCGCTGAAGAAGGCCGTCCATTCCTGGTTCGGCCACCAGATGACGACCTACAAGCAAGTGCTCGGCGAGCACGAGCACATGGGCCAGCTCACCACCGATCAAGTGGTGGCCTATGGCTGTGACGATGCGGTCTGGTGCGTGCGGCTCTTTCACAAGCTGATCGGCTTCATGGCGGCGACCAACCCCTCCGTGGTCCCGACCTTCTTCCACCAGGAGCTGCCGATGGTGGAAGTCTACTCGAAGGTCTGGCGCACCGGCATCCGCATCAACGTCGAGGCCGTGCGGGCCAAGCAGCGCGGGCTCCGGCTCCAGTTCGCCGAGGGCGCCCGCACCCTCAAGCAGACCGTGCGCGCGCTCCTGCCGTTCCCGCCCGCGCCCAACGCCGCGCTGATGGAGCACGAGGAGTGGTATCGCAAGAACCACGTGCGCTACCGCACCGCGCTCACGCAGTGGGCGCGCTCGCCCGACAGCGACGATCCGTTCGTCGAGGCCGTGCGGCTCAGTGGCGCGATCCCGAGCGCATGGGCGATCGAGCGCGGCGAGGAGACGACCAAGGCGCTCAACCTCACCCACTACATGGTCGCGCGCACGCTGTTCTATGACCTGTTCGGGCAGAAGCTGATCCTGATGGACGGCAAGGTTCAGTCCGACTCCGACACCCGCGGCCGGCTGGCCGAGCGCATCACGCGCAGCAACGACCACCGCCTCCTGCCCGCCGTGGCCGCGCTGTCCAAGCTGGCGACGATCGAGCAGGCCGAGAAGCTCTACATCACGCCCTATCTCGACCTGCACGATCCGGAGACGGGCCGGCTCTATCCGGTCATCTCCTCGATGCTGGCGACCCGGCGCATGGCGACCGAGAACCCCAACCCGATGCAGCTCGCCAAGCGTGGCGAGTCGGTCTACGTGCGCGGCTTCTTCGGCCCCGACCATCCGGATCACGTCATCGTCTCGCTCGATTGGTCGCAGCTCGAACTCGTGCTGCTCGCCGATGCGTCCGGCGATGCCGAGCTGCACCGCTGCTACTCCGTGATCCCCTATGACGATGTCCACTTCACCGCCGCGCACGGTGCGCTGGGCGTCAGTCAGACGGCCTTCCAGCGGCTGAAGGAGAAGAACCCCGACGTCCCCGAATTGTTGCTGCGCACACCCGGTGGTGTCGAATTGTCTCTAGACAACGCTTATAAATTCTGGCGCACAGAGGTTGGGAAGGGGTCAAATTTCGAGTGGGCCTACTCGGGCTACCTCGCCAATGTCGGGCGGTCCCTGGGTTGGACGCCGGAGGAGACCATGGCGGCCACGCAACGGTATGAGGAGCAGTTCGCCGGCGCGGCGCAATGGCGCCGTGACACCATCCGCGACGCCGCCGAGTGCGGCTACATCGAGCTGCCCGACCACCACCGTCGCGTCCGCTTCGAGGCCACGCCGGCGTGGGCGGCGATCATGCGGGCCAAGTTCGCCCGCTTCAACCATCCGGCGATCAGTTGGTTCGGCGAGCAGGTGATCCGGCGCGTCCAGCGCCGGGCGCAGAACCAGATCATCAACGCCCGCATTCAGGGCACCAACGCGACGCTCGCCAAGCGCTCGATCGTGCGCATCAACGCCGCCCTCACCTCGCTCGGCTGGACCGACCGGGAGGCGCGCTTCATGTTCCCGGTCCACGACGAGCTGGTCTATTCGGTTCATCGTGATCGCGTCTGCGAATTCATCCCGCTCGCGCAGACGTCGATGACCACGCATCCCGACATCGTGCCCAGCCTGCCGCTCGACTGCACGCCCTCCGTGGGCCTGACCTTCCAGCCTTGGCACAAGCGCGACGCCCCCTTCGGCCAGATCGAACTCTACGAAGCGCCCGAAGTGGATTGGTTGCCTGAGGAATTCCACGGCAAGCGTTTACCCTTCGAGTATTGGAATCGTGTAGTGGACTTTCTGTTTCAGCAGAGGGACGGCAATGCCTCTTTTGCCTCGACCGATTACACACAAGCTGCTTAGGGCTTATGAACTCTGGGTCGAGCGTAGCATCGGCCTGGAGAAAGGAGAACTCGCACAGCGCGCAGCTCACGAGCTGCGCGCCATCCTGCGGCTCGCCTCCTTCGTCATCCCGCCGATCCCGATGTCCGAGACCCAGTCGGTGGTCTTCAACACGAGGCGGATGGCGTGGCTGAAGCAGGACATCTCGATCCTGACGCAAGACTACGATCGCGCGGGGCGCTGGGATGCCGAGACCGCTCAACGCATCTGCGTCGAGCGGACGCAGGCGGAACGGATCGACCACATCGTGCAGACCGAGATCGAAGGCTGGCGGCTGGCCTGCTACTCGCCGATGCAGCTCGACCTCGAAGACAACCCCCTCAGTGCCTTCCGCGCCGCGTCCACGCGGCGCGAGCGACACAACAACAACAGCAAGGTGTCGCGCAACAGTCGAGCGAAGAAGCCACGCGCGGAGTCCGTGTGATGGCAAGCCCCCCCGACATCCAGCACGGCACCGAATGGGAGGGGGATTTTCAAACCCTCTGGCACTCCGTCGCCCGCAACGCCTGGCTCTATCGTTTCGAGGACGTCAAGGATTTGTTCGGGCGCAACCAGCGCGCCGTGCGTCTGACCCCGAAGCCGGCCGACTTCCTCGGCGTCGCCAATGGCTGGACCGGCTTCATCGAATGCAAGGCGACCGTGAACGCCGTTGGCTTCCCGACCTCGATGATCGAACTCTCGCAGCGGCACGCCGCCACGCTTGCCAGACTCGCCGGTGGCTCGTATGTTTTCGCGATCAAGTCCCTCCAGCACAACAAGGTTTTCCTGGTGTCCGCTGATGACATCCTGCCGCACCGGGGGGTTCTCCCCTGGGCCAAGCTGGAACCTTACAGGTGGAAGGACGGTGATCCGTGCCCGGCTTTTACGATGTGATGGTGGACGTCGAGACGACGGGCCTCGCGCCTGATCACTCGGCGATCCTGCAGTTGACGGCTGTGCGTTTCAATTTCCGCGAGCAGACCGTTGACCACGACTGGTTCCACGTCAACCTGGAGATTCCCTCCAACCGCTTCTGGGAGGAGAGCACGCGCGCGTGGTGGATCGAGACCAACCCGGAGCTGCTTGGTGGCATCCTCGCCACCGGCATTCCGCCGGAGGAGGCGATGCACCAGTTCAGCCAGTGGGCCGCGCAGGGGCCGGACAATGCCCACTTCTGGTCGAAGCCGCTGTCGTTCGACTATCCGTTCGTGCAGGGCTATTGCCGCCAGTTCGGCTTCAAGATGCCCTATCCGTTCTATCTGGCGCGCGACTTGCGCTCGGTGGTGGCGGGCCTGACGCACGACACCCCCGCCTTCGACGACCGCAGCGTGGCCTTCGAGGGGGTCAAGCACAATTCGCTGTTCGATTGTTTGCATCAGATAAAGATTCTCTTTGCGGCCACCGCTCACGCAAGGGCGTATCTCTCGGTGCATGACCTGAGCGGTCAACCTCTGTTCAACGTCGAGGAGGAATCGGGATGTTCACCCTTGGAGATGAGTGGGACGGCAAGCCCCTCGCCATAGACGGGAAGCGGATCGCCATTCTGGGCGATCCGCATCTCGGGCGCCGGTTCACCACCGGCGTGCCGCTCGCTCGCATGGGCGAGCGCGAGATCGAGATCGAGGCGCAGTTCATGGCCCATATCGATGACGTCGAGGACGTGGGCATGCACGTCTGCCTCGGCGATCTGTTCGACCGCCCGGCGGTGTCGCATCACCATGTCCGGCACGCGGCCCTGACCTACCTCGCCGCGGCGCATCGCAACCCCAAGGTGAAGTTCGTCATCCTCGCCGGCAACCACGATCTCAGCCGCGACCTGGAGGTCGTGACCGCCTTTGAAGTCCTGCGCCTGATCCTCTCGACCGTGCCCAACATCCAGGTCGTCAACCAGGATGCGCAGACCATCGACGGGATGCTGTTCGTGCCCTGGAGCCCGATCATGAACGCCCGCGCCATGGTCGAGCCGGTGCGCAAGTTCGGCCCCTTCCCGGCCGCGTTCGGCCACTGGGACGTGGTCAATCCCAAGAGCGACGACAACCTGATCCCGCCGCTGGACACCCCCCTGATCATCACCGGCCACGTCCACCGGCGCCGCGTGATCACGCACGCCGACCAGCAAATCCTGGTGGCGGGGTCGATGCAACCCTACGCTCACGGCGAGGACTGGACCGGAGAGATGTATTGGACCGGCACCCTGGCCGAGCTGGCGGAGATGCCCGACGCCGACCGGCGTCGGCGCTGTCTGCGCGTCGTGCTCGAACCGGGCCAGCGGCTGCCGACCGAGATCGACGCGCGCCAGCTCACCGCGCTGGCGGCCCGGCCGGACGAGGGGCTCCTGGCCGAGATCGCCGGCAGCGCCGACGCGCTCGACATCCCGACGATCTGGAACGAGGTGATGGCCGCGCACGCCGTCCCGGACGATCTGGTTCAGGAGTTGTTCAACCAATACAAAGAGAAGGTTAACGCCTGATGTTGCATGAACTCCGCATCACCGGTGGCTTCGCGCACCGCGACGCCGTCTTCGCCTTCGAGCGCGGGCTGACGACCATCACCGGCCCGAACGAGTCGGGCAAGTCTGAAATCCTGGACATGATCCGCTTCGCCATGTTCGGCGCGGCCGCGCTGCGCACGCCTACCGCCGACTACGGCCGGGTCGCGGTGACGCTCACCTTCAGCGCCCGTGGCGTCCGCTACCGGGTCGAGCGCACGACCACCGGGGCCAAGCTGTTCCGCGAGGACGACCTGCTCGCCACCGGCGTCCGGGCGGTCAACGCGAAGATCGTGGCGATCCTCGGCTACGGGCTGGCGGTGTTCGACGTCGCCAACGTCGCCAACCAGAACTCGGTGGCGGCGCTCTCGGCGATGCGGGCGGCGGAGCGCAAGCGCCTGATCGACTCCACCGTGGGCCTGACGGTGCTCGACGACCTGATCGCGACCTGCAGCAAGGACTACGACGCACTCCTGCTGACCGCCAAGGCGCAGCGGATGGTGCTGCAGACGCCCAAGGAGCCCGAGCCCCCGCCGATGTCCATGGACACGCTGCCGGCCCTGCGGACGCGGCTGGTCGAGCTGCGGGAGCTGTGCGATCAGGCGCTCGTCCTGCGCGCGGAGGCGACCAAGGCGCTCCCGCCCGAGCCGCTGCCGCCGAGCTGGCCGGAGGAGATCGAGGCCGAGACCACGCTCGAATCCCTGGTGGGGCTGGAGCGCCGGCGGGCGGAGGTGGTCAGCCAGATGAGCACCATCGAGGCCACGCTGCGCGACCTGCCGGAGCCGGCCTATACGCTGGAGCAGTTGAAGGCGATCGAGGAACACCTGGAGGACTGGGAATCCTACCGCGAGGCCAAGGAATTCCTGCGGCTGCATCCCGGGCCGCCGGAATGGTCCGAGGCGGCCGTCAAGGAGCAGGAACGGCTGAACGAGGAGTGGGTGCGCTACCGCGCATGGCACCGGCTCGCCGCGGCGGGCAAGCACACCTGCCCGGCCTGCAGCCATGAGTGGCACGTCCACGACGACGAGATGGCGAGGCTGGGCGACTGGGAACATCGGCAGCCGACGCGGCCGGTGCTCGATTCGGCGCAGGCGATCACGAATGCTTATCGCGCGCTCGCCGAGTGGCGCACGCTCGAACCGCGCTGGGTCATCTACCGCAGCATCCTCGACGTGGTGCCCCACGAGCCGCCCAAGCCGGCGATCACGTCGATGCTGGTGATCCAGCAGCACCGGCTGCGCCACGAGAACATGACGGCGCGGAACAACCTGACGGCCACGCGCGCCGATCTGACCGCGGTGCTCGCCACCCTCGACCCGAAGCTGCCGGAAAAGGTGCGCGCGCTGAGGCGGTTCCACGAGGAGAGCGCGGCCTACACCCACCGGCGCGACACCCGCGCCCGCGCCATCATGGAACGGGATGCGGCGGCGCTGAAGCTCGCCCAGCTCCCTTCATCGCTGCCGGAGAAGCACCAGGAGGTGGCCGCCCAGATCGCCGCGCTGGAGAGCTACGACGCCGCGGTGGCCCGCTGGCGGGCCGCGTGCGAGCAGCAGGAGAAGCACCTGCGTCTGATCGAGGCCGAGGAGACCAAGGCGGCCAATCTGCTGCAGGCGATCCGGGCGCTGCGCGTCGTCAAGGACAGGATCAAGAACCACCTCATCCCGTCCCTGATGCTGGTCGGCTCGGCGCTGCTGACCTCCTTCACCGGGGGCGCGCGCCGCACGCTGGAGATCGACGACGACTTCAACCTCGCCATCGACGGCGTGCCGGTCGAGGGCCTGTCCGGCGCGGCCAAGGCGGCGGCCAACCTTGCCCTTCGGATCGGGCTCGGGCAGGTGCTGACCAACCGCGTCTTCTCGGTGTTCATGGGCGACGAGATCGACGCCGACATGGATGCCGGGCGGGCGGTCAGCGCGGCCAGCACCCTGCGCGGCCTGACCGACACCATCGCGCAGGTGATCCTCGTCAGCCATAAGCGGCCCGAGGCCGACCACTACATCGAACTTTGAGCATAGCTAACCGCTCGCAAGTGGCTGGGGGTGGGTGCGACTGCTAGTTTGAGGCCATGCAGAAAGCACTCACCTCCGCCGAGAAGGTTGACTGGTTGCGCGGCGCCGTCACCTTCGCAGACCTCATGCTCCGGCATGAAATCTCTCACCAGGGACTGGCGACCGAGCTGGAGATACGGATGCCGGCGTTCGTCGTCTCGGTGCGCTCTGCCTTCGATTCGGTCTGGCCCGTCCACGACGCCGAGCGCATCGGGCAGGCGAAGGACGCCTACGACTCCGGCGCGGCCGAGATGGCGACGGGGCGGGTGGGCAAGAACTTCGTTCTCTATTCGTTCCCCCGTAAGTTCCGCGCCGCGCGGCCGGTCTATTTCGCTCGCGATTACCTGGATTGATCGGCATGAAGCAGAACACATCCCATGCGGTGATGGCGCAGCGCGGCGAGCCGCGCGAGAGCCTCGACGATTTCCCCACCCCGCCCTGGGCGACGCGCGCGCTTATGGAGCACGTGATGCTCTATCCGGTGGATGCCATGAGCTGCCTCGAACCCGCCTGCGGCGCCGGCCACATGGGCTTCGTCCTGGACGAGTATTTCGAGACCGTGACGATGTCCGACATCGTGGACCGCGGCGCCGGCGCGCAGCAGGATTTCCTCTCGACCTTCCACGCCCCGGACAGCTTCGACTGGGTGATCACCAACCCACCCTTCAACCGCGCCGAGCCGTTCGCCCGCCGGGCCTTCTCGGTCGCCAAGGTCGGCGTGGCGCTCCTTGTGCGCACCGCGTTCCTGGAGGGGGTCGGCCGCTACAAACGGCTGTTCGATGAAAACCCGCCCAGGACGGTCGCGCAGTTCGTCGAGCGCGTGCCGATGGTCAAGGGGCGCCTGTCGCGGACGGCGAGCACCGCGACGAGCTACGCATGGCTGGTCTGGCGCCGGCCACTCGGCGGCGCACCGAGCCGTCTGGTCTGGATACCGCCGTGCCGAAAGCGCCTTGAGCGCGACAGTGACTATCCCATCACTCCAGAGGCAGCCATCACATGAACTCGAACGTCCCCGACTCCGCCCTCACCTTCAACGACTACGAGGTCTGGAGCCGCACCACGGCGATCTATCCGGGCGCCCTCACCGGCGGTCCCGATGAGCTGGCCTATCTCGCCCTCGGCCTTACCGGCGAGGCCGGTGAGGTGGCGAACAAGATCAAGAAATACCTGCGCGGCGAACACCTGAACATTCCGGCTGTCAGGCACGAACTGGGCGACGTGCTCTGGTATCTCGCCCGTCTCGCCTGCGCCATGAACGTGGACTTCGAGACCATCGCGCGGCAAAACATCGACAAGCTGGAAAGCCGCAAGCAGGAGAACAGCCTGCGCGGCGCCGGGGACGACCGATGACCCGGCGCGGCCCCACCCTCCTGTTCGACATCGACGGCACCGTGCTGGACTGGCTCGGACCGTTCTGCGAGTTCATGCGCCTGCACGACCATCCCTACATCCAGCGGCCGGAACAGACGCACGATCTGCTGCCGAACTTCCCCTCCCTCGGGACGGCCGCCACGCTGACTGCCTGGATCGACCAGTTCGCGCACACCGCCGGCTACAATTTCCTGCGGCTCTACCCGGACGTCGAGCGCGCCGTCGCCGTGCTGCGCGCCGCGCGGGATGATGTCCTGCTGATCGGTGTGTCGTGCTGCGGCACGACCTCCTATATCCGCAACGCGCGGGCGAACAGCTTGCGCGCGCTCGGCCTGGACGCGCTGTTCTGTCTGCCGCAAGGCGCCGACAAGCGCGACATCTTCGAGCGGTTCTCGCCCGGCGCCATCGTGTTCGAGGACAACCCCCACCATCTCGTCGCCGCGCAGGAGGCCGGCCACGCCGGTATCCTCAAGGTGCAGCCCTACAACACCGGCGTCGAGGCCGACCACCACCTCGAAGATTGGAGCGAACTCACGCACCCCGACGAGTGGCAGGCGCTCTTTAACAGGTTTCTTTGAGGAGAGAATGAATGGACGACTGGGCGATCGGCGCGGCGCCGATCATCACCACCAAGCGGGCCAACCCGGCCGAGCCGAAGCCGGACATGGACCTGTTCCCGCCGGAGGCGATGTTCGAGATCGCCGCGGTGTTCACCTTCGGCCGCGGCAAGCATGGAGCGCACGACTGGCGCAACAGCAATATCCCGTGGGGAGTGCTGATGAGCAAGGCGCTCCGCCACTGTTTTGCGTGGCTTGGCGGCGAGGATTTGGACCCGGAGAGCGGCCACTCGCATCTCGCGCACGCCTGTTGCGATCTGATGATGCTGATTGGCTACATCAGGAATCGCGATCAGGCCCGCTACAAATCGCTTGACGACCGCTGGAAGGATGGCAAGATCGACGATCTCAGGCAGCTTGAGATGCCGAAGCCACCCTCGGCCGTGGAGAGGTAAAAGGCCACGGGTTGCTATAGGTTCGAAGCAACAGACCCGCCCCGCCTCTCAACGATGCGCATATGGGCGGGTTTTTCGTGCCCTCAGTCGCTCCAGTGCCAAATCTCGCGGGCGATCGAGCCGTGGTTGCTCATCGCCCAGGCGCAATGGTCGCGGTGCATGAACCAGAACATCGCCGAGAGGATGTTGCACAGCGTGCAGCCCAGCCGCCGGTCGGCGCGGGTGTAGCCGTAGGCGCGCAGCCGGGCGATGCGGTGGCTGACGGTCTCGCCCGGGGCGCCGAGCAGGATCACGTTGAGGATGAAGTCCAGCATCAGCGCCCAGTTGAGGCCCCACGCGATGGCGAGAGCGAGCATGCCAGTCTCCTATCGGATGCGCAAGCCGAACAGTTTGTCGGCGCCGGGGTCGGGCGCCAGGACGACCGCCGGGTCGGCGCCGATCGCATGCAGCAGGGCGATCACCTTCGGGTCGTCGTTGTGGATCACGACCGCTTCCAACCACTCATTCTGCACGGCCGAGGTCAGTGCCGCACGCGCCGTGTCGGCCGCGCCGGCAAGGTTCAGCGCCGTGAGCCGGCTGCGGATGGTGGATTTCAGCACATACCACTGAGCCGGGCCGGGCGGCGGCGTCGAGACCACGGTGCCCGTCGCGGTGTCCCACGAGCTGTTCTCGCGCGTGGTGGTGAGCGCGCCGCTCACCCAGGTGAGCGGCTTCGGCACCGGGAACGGCGCCCCGTCCGTGACTTCGACGATCGTCGAGGTGGTCGGGTCTACCAGGACATGGCGGCTCATGCGGGGCTCTCCGGGTCAGTTCAGGGTGATCATCATCATCACGGCGCCGCCATTGCCGCCGGCGCCGGAAACGGGTGGCGCCGCGCCGTAGACGGCGCCATTGAAGGCCACCATCTGGAAGGCGCCCCCGCCATAGGTGGCGGCATTCACATTGCCGGAACCGATGACGCCGGTCCCCGGCGTGTTGGCGGCGCCACCCCCACCGGTGCCCATGGCGACATTGACGTTGTTCAGCAGCACATAGGAGGACTGGCCCGACGCGCCGGCCGCGCCGCCGTTGCCGGCCACCACCGAGATCGGGGTGCCGGCGGCCACGCCGGTGAGGGTGATGAAGGCCGCGCCGCCCGAGGAGTCCACCGCGCCACCGGCGCCCCCGACGATGCAGAACGAGACCGACCCCCAGGCCGCGCTCCAGATGTAGTTGTTCGTGCTGCCCGACTGGGTGAGGACGAGTTCCATCTCCGGGGCGGGCGTCACCGGGAGGGGATGCCAGCCCCGCACCGCGCTGCTGTTGGTGCCGTAGTAGGAGCTGGCCGCCGGGGTGGCCACGTCGCCGGCGAGGTTGACCGTGTAGGCGGTGTTGACGCCGGTGACGGTGGGCGTCACCGCGATCGAGTCGGCGCCCACCACGCTCTCGACCGGAACGGGCGGGAAGGTGGGGGCGGTGCTCAGCGTCGCCACACCGGTCGTGTAGTCGATGCTGAACAGCGGGACGTCGGCCGCGCCGGTGTTGTAGTAGAGGATGGTGTTGGTCGAGCTGCCATTGTTGACCCACAGCATCCCCTCCTGCGCGTAGGCGGGCCGGGTGGTGCCGATGTTGGTCGCCTGCACGGCATTCCCGAAGGCGGTCAGCTCGGCCGCGAGGGTCGCCCCGCTGGTGGTCGAGGGGTTGATCGTGCCAAGCGTGGCCTGCTGCGTGTTCGCCATCTCAGTTCCCTCCAAATCCGTAGGCGTGCCAGTCGAAGGTGCGCGCCACCGCAGTCCCCGCGCTGTTGAAGAACTCGATGGAGAAACCCGAGACGGTCTCCGCCGTGATGTTATAATAGTCGCCGGTGGCGGAGTTCTTCGGCGTCACCGTCAGCGTCGGCACGCCGGAGAAGGGCGGCGTGAAAGTGAGCGCCAGCGGCCCGGTGGTGAGCGACTGCGCGTTCGAGCCATAGGCCGTCCGGGCCGGCAGGTAGATGTCCACCTCGGCGGTGAGGATGGTCGGCATCACCACCGGGTTGTTCGACTGCAGCGTGGCCGTATAGCGGAATTGCTGGCCGTAGAAATCCCCCAGCGAGAGCGGCGTCGGGGCACCCCAGCTCGTGCCGTCATAGGCTTCGACCGTGAGCGTGTAGGCCATGTCGGCGGCCTTGAAGGCATTGAGCGCCGAGACCGCCGAGAGCGTGATCCACGACACCATCTCGTTGCCGATGTTGTTGGCCGAGAAGATGATGTTGGGGACGAGCCGGCATTTAAAGACGGACCCGAGATTCGCGCTCAGCCATGTGTAGCTGCCCGAGCCGTAGTCCAGGGGCAGCAGCGACTGGAGTTCGCTGGGCACCGTCCCGGTGACGGTGCCGAGATTGATCTCCTCCCACGGCCCGAGAGTCCAGTTGCACGAATAGATCGTGAAGGACGCGGTCGAGGTGCCGTCCGATCCGTCATCGACGCGCAGCATCAGGGCGAGCGAGGGGACGTTGGCGACGAAGGAATAGGACGCGGTCTGCCACGATCCGAAGACGGCGGGGTTGATCTGCGATTCCGAGATCACGCTGAACGGCGCGGTGCCGGGCGGCGGGGCCGTCACCTCCGAGGGGGTGAGCACGATGTAGGTCGCCGGCGACCCCACGGGCAGATAAATCTGCGCGCTCAGCTCGTAGGTCTGCCCCGGGATCAGATCGGTGATGGTGATCTCGGCGACCGTGAAGTTCGCGTTGTTGGTCTCGTTGCGGGTGTGGCCGGCGACGGTCATGTAGGGCGTCGTCACCGGGGGTGCCGGGGCGCCGGTCGGGCTGACCGCAAGGGTGTTGGTGGTGCTGCTCGTCGGCGACGGGTAGCTGGCGGCGAAGCCCGAGAAGGGGGAAAGCGTTGCGGTCGGGCTGACCACGGAGTTGCTGTCCGGCCCCAACGGCATGTTGAGCGGCACGATTTCCCAGTCGCACGAGTAGAGCACGGCCCCGCTCGCGGCGCCGACGAGCCGCAGCACCATCCCGACGGTGCCCGAGGCCGTCGCCATGCCGATGAACTGGATCGTCTGCCATTGGTCCCGGACGGTCAGGTCGGCGACGACGCGCCAGGGGGTGCCGAAGTAATCGACCTCACCATCGGCGACGAGCATCGACAGCGTGAGGGTCGAGGGGATGTAGACCTGGATGGCGCCCTGATACCAGACGCCGCCCGTCGCCTGGAAATAGGTGGTGCCGATGTTGGTGTCGCCCGATGTGGGGGCGTAGGTGTGGGTCGCCACCCACACCCCCAGCCGGTTCGGTGCCGGCGCCCCGCTCCCGTTGATGACCACGGAGTTGCCGGCCCCGCCACCACTGAGGTTGTTGAGCGAGAACGCACCGGGGTTGATGTTGAAGCCCGCGGTGAAGAAGGGCTGCGCCGGCCACAGCCGATCCGGCCACGGACTGCTGAACATGCTGGCGTAGTTCGTGGTGCCGTTGAGCGGCGGCACGTTCCAGCCATAGCCCCCGAGGGTGTCGGCCGGGCTGGTGGTGTGGAGCGAGGCCGTGGTCATGCTGACCACGAGCGCGTTGTTCAGCGCGGCATCGACCATCATGTCGGTCGCGGTGCCAGCGGTCCAGGCCGGTGCCTGCGCGACGCCGTCCACCTGCAGCATGGAGCTGTTGAGCGCGACCACGGCGAACGCGGCGTTGACCGAGGAGGTGCCAGTCGGGCTCACGGCCTTGACGTAGTAGGTGCCGGAGGCCGCCCCGAGCTGGATGGAGGTGGTGTAGACCTTGAGGGCAACGTCGAGCGACGTCTCCCACGTCGCCCCGGTGGTGGCCGGGGTGAAGCGCACCCAGTAATAGGCGAGCTGCGAGGACGGGATCGGTGCCCACGACAGGTTGACGTGGTCGCCGACCACCAGCGCGCTCATGCCGGTGACATCGACCGGCGCGAGCGAGAGCCCCACGCCCTGCGCGAGCAACGTCACCCAAGCCGTTTGCCCGGTGCCATAGGCCAGACCGCGGACGCGAAAGTCGTAGGTGGCCGCGGGGATGTTGAAGATCGAGATCGACAGCTTGTTGGTCTGCCCGGCCGAGGCCCAGGCCGGATCACCCGAGCGCCGGTAGGAGACTTCGTAGTTCTTGACACGGAAGTCCGGAGAAGCATTCCACGAGAGCGTGGTCTCGATGATGTTGCCGCCATTGAGCGAGACAAGGTTGGTGTTGAGCACGACCGCGCTCGGCGGCGAGAACGACGATCCGAGGTAGGTATAGTCCAGGACGGCGCTGTCCGAGATGTTGTCGATCAGCGTCCACTTGGCACGGTTGACCTCGATCGCCTGGATGTCGATCATGTCGGGGTGGCCGTCCACCTCGTCGATGCGCGTCACGCGGTAGACCTGCGGCATGCCGATCGCGGCACCCGTGCTGTCCACGGCGGTGATCAGGAAGGCGGCGCGGGGATCGGTGCTGGTCGGCAGCGGCGAGTCGAGGATGATCTGGGTGGTCGCCCCGTTGGTCGCCACGCCGAAGGAGGCGCTGACGATCTCGGTCGGGTTGGGGTTCGTCGTCGGTGGCGTGCTGCCCCCGGTCTGGGTGTAGGCCGGGTTCGGCACCGTGACCTGGAGTTCGTAGTTGGCCCCCGGCTCCAGGTAGACCGCGTCGCGCAGGGTGATGATGGTGAAGGTCGGGTCGATCGCCTCGATGCGCCCGGAGATGCCGGCCTGCATGTCCGGGTCGGCGACCAGGATCAGGCTGAAGGGCATGAGCAGCATGCCGAGCCGGTTGGTGCGGAAGGAAACGATCTCCACTTCCGTAGTCGAGGTGTAGTATTGATAGGCCGCTCGGCGGAGCGCCTCGTGCGGGTCGGTGCATCCGTGCGCGGTATAGTCGAGAGACACGCGGCCGAACTTGGTGATCGAGAGCTGATCGCTGAACTCCCGCGTATCCTGCTGGTAGTAGATGTTCGGATTGTGGAAGCTGACCGTGATCCAGTTGTATCGGCTCGCGTAGTCCGTGTAGGTATACTGGAACGGGCCGTTCGCCCCGGCGACGACGTTCTCGTTGGTGAACAGCATGACCGGATCGACCGGCGCGTCCCACACCAGCCGCACGTTGCCGTTGACGTCGTCCACCAGCACGCCGTTGAAGACGCCCGCCATGTAGGCGAGCTGTTCCTTGATCGGCCGCTGGTTGGTGAGCAGGCCGTTGAAGGTGAACCGGGGTTGCGAGCCACCGGCGCCGTCCGGCACCAGCTCGTCGCACCACTGGCCGGCGGCGTAGACGTCGTAGGGGTCGAGCGAGAAGAACGGCCAGTAGGCGCCGGCGCCGGAGACCTGATTGGTCGCCAGATCGTAGAGCACCCACGCCGGGTTGTTGGTCCAGGCAGCGGTGGTCTGAAAGGTGCCGTCCCATGTCCCGGTATAGGTGCGCGTCACCGGGTTGTAGTTGGAGGGAACCTTGCACTGCTTGAGGTTGTAGATGCCCCACATCTGCGGCATCGCGGCCGTCTGGGTGCTGGCCTGTCCCCAGATGTGCGTGGTGGCGACGCCGTTATACTGGACCGGGCCGCCGATGATCTCCTCCATCGACTCCCAGGTGATGGTCATGAAGACCGCCGCGTTGTCCGGGGCGATCTGCTGCACGGTCACATCGAATGTGTCAGGGATGTTGTTGCCGTTGGCGTCCTTCTCATAGAAGACCGGGAAGGTGATCTCCTGGATGTAGCCGCCCGCCGTGGTCAGGCCGCCGAGGGCGATCCCGCCCGGCCCCTGCGGATAGATGATCTGCCCCGTCGTCCCATTGGTGGGCTTGTAGTAGACCAGGATTTGGGAGGTCGCCGAGGCCACCCCGCCCTGGTGGGTCTGGGTGTAGAGCAGCCCGTAATCGAGCCGGATCGAGAGGTAGTCGATGCCATAGAGGTTGTTGCCGTTGGCGTCCTGGCCGCGGTAGGGCGCCTGCTGGGTGGTGCGCGTGACCGCCGGCTGGGTCGTGCCCATGATGGCGAGCGGCATCCCGACCGCGTCGGCGCGGTAGGTGCCGAACATGCCACCCGTCACCTCATAGAGCCCTTCGAGGACGATCTTGCACGGTGAGGCATCCGTGTCGGGCGTCAGATTGTTGACGGTCAGCGTCACCGGGCCGACCAGGGGGTTGTTCGAGCTGTCCAGGAGGGGGATGCGAATCTCGTGGTATTCCAGCGTGCTGGTGCGGCCAATCACGCCGTAAGGCCCGGGGTTGAAGGGGTTGATCACCGGGCCGCCCGGCTGCTGGTAGGTGATCTGGAGCTGCGCCGTGTTGGGGATGAAGTCGCTTTGCGTGCCCGCCGTGGCCGGCAGTGTGGCCAGCGTGGCGTCCGTTCCGGCGGTGAACAGCTTGAGCACCTGCAGCCGCAGGATCATCTCCGGCAGATGCGGCGAGACCGTTACCGAGACCGGGTTGTTCTGGAACAGCGGCTGATCGACGTAGCGGAAGTTCTCCTTGCCGCCGAGGATCGGGTAGATCGTCCCGGCCGGGTAGCCGCCGGGGTCCACGTTCAGCGTGAACAGCGTGAAGTTGTAGCTCCCGTCTGCGTTCTGGAACGGAGTGGTGTCGAAGAAGAAGCTCTTGTCGCCGTTCTGCAGCCCCTCGATCGGCCCCTGGCAGAGCCCGAGGATCGCCTCCATCGAGTCGGTCGAGCGCAGATTGTCGGGGTTGTTCTGCAGGTTGCCCTGCGCGCCCCCGCCACTGCCACTGCCACCCTTGCCGCCGCCGCCCGCGCCGGTGAAGGGGAGGCGGACCAACTCGCCACCGCTCACTGCACGCTGCCCCCGAAGTTGACGGCCGCGTAGGTGAAGTTGTGCTGCGGGCTGTGCAGCAGCCGGCGGTCGTTCGAGCTGGGCGGGTTGTTGTCCGGCGCGGACGGATCGGCTTCGAGCCCGAGGCTGATGATCTGGCCGGCCAGCGCGAACGTCCCATAGCCGATCGGGATCGGCGTGCCGGTCAGGGTCGTGTTCGCCGGCGTGCCGAAGCTCGCGCCGGGGGGCGTGTGGTATTTATACTTATTCACCGGAGAGGGGCTGATCAGCGACGTGATGCCGCCGAGCACGAGGGAGAGGCCCATGCCGAACAGCGCGCCCGAGATCATCGGCCCCATGGTGGCGCCGAAGGTGGCGACCATCAGGCCGCCGGCGCCGGCGGTGATGACGGTGAAGGCGATCAGCGCGGCGCCGATCAGGATTTGCAGGAAGCCCATGCCGCCGCCGCCGCCGCCGCCGACGAAGGCCGGGACGATGTGCAGCTCGGTCACGCGCAAGGGTGAATAGAGGTGGGCCACGGTGGGGTGGTCCACCACCTGCATCTTCAGCCGCCCGATGCCGCGGAGCTGCTTGAGACCGTGGACGCGGTCGAGCGCGTTCAGCGCCTGATAGGGCGTCGTCGCCTCGCACTCGAAGTCAAGCGGGAGGAAATCCTTCAAGAGCCCATGCGGGATGATCTTGACTCGCATCCTGAATCACCGCGTTCCGTTTCACCGTGTAGCCACGCACGCCGTCCGTCCCCACGATCAGGTGCAGGAGATCGGGCCACATGCGGAAGCCGAGATAGTCCTCCGTGGAAATGGCCGCAGTCCCAGAAGGATGCGTGTGCCAAGTGGCGAGCGCCTCTCCCTCATACCGGATCATCTCCTCAGGAGCTACACCGAAGGAGTTATCGGGGGCGCCGCTGATATTGTTCAGTTCAACTATCTCACCGCTGCGCAGGATCAGGCCGACGCGCTCCGGGCCGGGTGTGTGGAAGCGTGAGAGGGTCGCGGCGAGGGGCATGGCGGTCCTTGATGGCGAGGAGGTCGAGGGTGCGTTCGATGAACGGCGGCTTGACCTTCGGATGGCGCACGATCGCCATCGTGCGGTCGGCCCAGTAGCCGGCGAAGATGTCCTTGCGGCTGCGTTCCTTGAACGGCTTGTGCAGGAAATAGTTGTTGCCAACCATCACCGCGCAGTGGTTGGTGACGCGGTTGCCGACCGACATCAGCAGCACGTCGCCGAAGCAGAGGGTGAGCCTCGTGGCGTGCGTCGGCAGGAAGCCGGCGTCGCGGAAGTTGACCTGGAACAGATCGAGCTGCGGCGAATGCTCCCACCAGAGCGGGGGCCGGGCGTAGTCGGGCAGCGTGATGTCGAACACCCCGAGATAGAACTCGCGCAGCAGGGAATAGCAATCCTCCTGCTCCGTCCACAGCTTTCCGAGATAGGGTTCGATCTCGAACTTCATGGCGTCGTCACCGAGGGGAACAGCGGCGGCGAGAAGGTGTTGGCCGGAATCTGGAAGTTCGGCACGTCGATCAGGGTGCGCAGTTCGAGCTGCAGACGGGTGCGGGTGCAGAGCGCGATGCGGCCGACCAGCCATTGCTGCGAGATGAAGACCGGGTTGTTGTTGATCGCGTCGGCGAGGAGCACGCGGAAGCGTGTGACCTGCGCGTAGTCGAGCAGACCCTCCGAGACGTAGGGCGAGAACAGGCCGCCAGGGTTGAGGGTCTCCAGCTTCGGCCGCGAGTTCTGCCCGTCCGAGGAGACGCCGAAGCCGCTCAGCCTGATCGCGGTGCCGTTCCAGACGATGCCGTTCCAGGTGCGATCGACGTCCGCGGTGAGCGCGATCAGCGTGGTCGAGGGCGGCTGCAGCACGATCTGGAAGAAGTCCACGTAGCCATCGGCCGTGAGCGAGAGCGACGGCGCGACGTGCGAGGGGGGCACATCGGCGAAGGGATGGAGGGCGTCGCTCATGCTACAGGACTTCGATCAGGTGGACGGTGAACGGCCCGACCGTGGCCGGTGAGTTCTTGTAGACCGGCGGGATCGTGAGTGGCTTCTGGAAGCGGGCCTTGATGAAGCCGTCGAGCGGGTGCTGATAGAGGAACTGCTGGTAGAGCTGCATGTCCTGATAGAAGGCGCGGAGCGCACCCATGTTGATCGACGGCCCGAGGGTCGAGGAGCCGGGGATGTCGGCCGGCATGCCGGTGCTGAACAGATCGAGGGAGCCATCCGAATTGAACAGCCAGCGCATGCCCTCAAACTTCAGGTCGAAGATGCGCTGGTAGGGCGCGAGCGGGGGCGTGGCGAACTGATAGCCGCCGCCGAACTGCACGATCAGGTTGTTCGGAGGGTATTGCTCGGAGAAATCGTGGAACAGGAACGGGAAGACCTGCAGCGCCACGCCCGAGGTGGGGGCGCCATAGGTGTTCTGGAACGTGCCGGTGACGGGCGCGGTCGCGCTCAGATAGGGGTTGATGCCGACCGTGAGGTTGGCGCCCCCGAAGATGAAGCCCTGCCCCGGGCTGGCGATGGCATCGGCCTGCAGCGTCGTCAGCGGCCCGGTCGCGATCGTCGTCAGGCCGATGCTCATCATCAGGCCGGCGGTGTTGCCCGTCGTGCCGCTGATCCACAGCAGCATCCAGTTGCCGGAGAAGTAGACCCCGGCTTGGTTGTTGGTCCAGGCGCCGGAGGTGCTGTCGAAGTTGTAGGGCAGGCTGGCGAAGTAGGGGCCGGGTGCGGACTGGTTGGCGGCGAGGCCGGCGAGGTTGAACTGCGCCGCGACGCCGTTGACGAGGCCGCCCGAATTGTTGTTCGTGCTCTGCAGGGTGAGCAGCAGGTTGTCGGTCAGCGTGGTGGCGCCGGGGCCGATGTAGAACCAGACCCCGAGGCAGTAGGTCGTGTTCGGCACGTATTCCGGATACTGCCCCTGCGCGAGATACTGCGCGGTCGGGGACTGGGTCGCGCCGAAGGAGACGAAGTTCCAGGCCGCGCCGGTGGGGCTGCCGGTGCCGATGGACGAGGCGTTCGGCACCGCGCCCCAGTTCATCATCGCCCAGGGCGGCGTGATCGGGGAGTTCGAGAAGCGCGTGATGATCGAGCCGGTCGAGATCGTCATCGCCTCAGCCCCCCATCGCGACGGTCTGGATCAGCTTCTTGGTCGCCCCCCCGGTGAGGATGTCCTGACCAACCACGGCGAGCACGTCCTTCGGGCCGAGCGTCGGCTGCGTGCTCTTGTCCACGACATAGACGTTGACCATGCCGCCCGGTGGGGGTTTGCCGCCACCGGAGGGGATGGAGTTGGCGTGGTGGATGGCCCCCGCGTTCATGGCGTGGACGTTGTTCTCGCCCAGCAACGACACCGCGCGGCGGTTGAGCACGGCCTCGCCACCGGCCAGCATCGCCGGCACCGCGTCCCGCCCCGGGTTGGCGCCGACCACCATGCCGCCGGCGGCGAAGTGGGCGATGCGGTGGTGGTGCTGGTGGGCGTGCTTGTGCCCGCGCATGAAGGTGGGCGTGCGGTGGAACATGTGCGGCACCTTGACGTGGCCGCCCTTATAGAAATGCTGCGGGACGATGCCACCATTGTAGTATCCCGGGAAGGGCGCTGCGCCACCCCCCATTCCAAAGGCGCTCGTCAGCCAGTTCTGGGCGCCCGACAGCCAGCTCCCCGAACCGCTCATGCCGAGCGCGTTGCCCAGCATGTTCGAGCCCGAGCCAACGCCCTGGCCGATCAGACCCATGAGCTGGTCGGAGGCGAACTGCGAGGTGCTCTGGAGCATGGTCATCGCCAGGGCGCGACCGAACTGCTGCAGCACGTTCATCCCGCGCATGCTGCCGGTCGTCAGGCGGGTGATGAAGTCGGAGAAGGACTGCGACGCCTGATCCATCGCGGTCGAGACCGCCGAGGCGAAGTTCTGGTAGGACGACGCATCGAGCCCGTGCTGCTGGTAGAAGTTCTGGTAGCCGGCCGACATCGCGCTGCCGATCGAGTTCGGCGTCTGCGCGCCGGAGTTGCGGGCGTCGATCTTCGCGCCGAGCACGCCGATGGACTCCTGCACCTGCGCGACGTGATCGCTGATCGACGTGCTCTCGGTGTCGAGGGACTTCATCTGCCGCATCAAATCCTTATACAAACTAAGGACATGACTCTGCTGGGCGGCGTTGGAGAAGTTGCCGACGAGGGAATTGTCCGGCCCGGAATGGATGCCGAACTGCGCGCGCAGCGCCGCGATGCGGTCGGAGGTGCGCTTCAGCGCCGTCTTCGCATCGGTCCAGATGCGCGTCAACTCCTTGATTTGATTCATCCGCGCCTTGAGTTCGGCGTCCTCCTGCGCCACGCGCAGGGCGTTCAGCTTGTCCTCCTCGCTCTTGAGCCGGGCGCGGTTGAACGTGCCGTTGCTGCGCGCGGCGTTGACGTAGCTCTCCTGCGTGGCGAGCGCGATCCCGCCGGTGCGCGTGCTGGTCATCGCCGTCCGGTCGGCGTGCGCGACCTGCGCCCTCAGCGCCGCGGTCGGGTCGAGGTTGAGGTCGGCCGGCGGCGTCATCGGCCGCGTGTGCTTGGTGCGGTCGAGGATGGCCTGTCCGCGCTCCAGGGTCTGGGCCAGCTCGGCGTCGGCCTTCTGCGTCCGCAGAGCGAGTTCCAGCGCGCTCGTCTTCGGATCGTGGCCGGCGGCGTTCTGCTTCTGGATGTCGGCCTCGTTGAGCGTCTGCTGAAGGCTGCGCCGGTGGTGGGCGGCGGCCGAGTATTGATTGAAGATGTCCTGCCGCGCCGCGGGGGTCTTGGCGTGTTCGAGCTGCGTCATTAGCTCCGAGATCGTCTGCGTCGCGGTCTGCTCACCGATCTTCGAGACCTCGATGGCGTTCGCAGCCGCCGCAGCCTGCGTGTCGTGGACGCCGCGGGTGATCTGGCCCTTCAGTTCGTCGAGCTTCATCTGCAGCGGCGTGCTTTTGAACGCCTGCTGGTCGGCCGGCGCGAGGCTCTGTCGCATCTGCTCGATGTCGGCCAGGGTCTTGTTCATCGTGTCGGCGATCTTCTGGAACACCTGCTCGCGCTGCTGGGTGCTGTTGATGTCCCCGACATGGCCGAGCTGCGCCCGCCGCGGCCCGAGCGCGTCGAAGGCCGCCTGCATCTGCTGGTAGCGCGGGTCCATCTGGAGCTGGGTGACACCCGCCTGCCGCTTGTTCTGGTCCAGCGTGTCGGCAGCCTGCCGCAGCTCGGACGTGCTCTGCAGGATCGCCTGCAGAGCATCGCGCAGGGTCTGCACCGTCTGTGGGTCCAGACCGCTCTTGTTGCCGACCAGCCCGAGGAGCGCCTGCGACGCCTGCCGGCTGTCGCCGCTGGCGATGGCGTCCAGCGCGTTGCGCGCGCCGGGGTTGGTGGCGAGCGAGTCCGGGAGCTGGGCCAGCATCTCGTTCGGCGTGAGCCCCATCTGCTGGCGGGTCATCTGCTGACCCATGGAATCCACGCCGGGGTTGATCTTCTCCAGGACGTTACTCAGGCCGGTCGCGCCGGTGCTGCCCGACAGCCTCGCCTTGGCACCGGCGACCTTGTCCACGACGGCCGTCTGTTCCTTGGCGATGTCCCCCAGCTTCAGGTCGAGCAGTCCCTGGCGAACCTCCTTCAGTTTGCTGATCAGCGAGTCATAGGTGTTGATGTTCTCGAAGACGGCATCGGACAGATCGCCGAACTTGTTGCGCGCCTCGGCGATGGTGTTGTTCAGGACGGCCTGATCGGTGTTGAGCAGTTCGCTCTTGGCGTGGGCCTGCTCCAGAAACTGGTCCACGCTTTCGAGGGCGCGGGAATGGTCCTCCATCGCGTGCTTGGCTTCGGTCATGCGGTTGTCGAGGTCTTCCTGCGATCGCGCGGCCTGCTCGGATTGATGGGTGAAGTGGCTCATCAGCTCGATCAGGACCGGGAGCGCCACGGAGAGCGCGATGCCCCATGGCGTCGCGCGGGCCAGCATGCCGGCCCCGCTGAGGAACGACGACGCCTGACTGGCCTCCGTCGCTGCTGTGCGAAAGGCGCGCAGCGAGCCGACCGCGCTGGCCGTGACACCCGAGAGGTTGATCATGCCGCCAGCGAGACCGCCGAGCCAGCGCAGCAGCCCCACCGTGGTGATGCTGGCGATGACGGTCCCCAGCACCGACCATGCGGTCGAGTTGCCGTTCACCGCGCTCAGCACCGAGGTCAGGCCGGCCGCGGTGCCCTTGAGCGCCTCCATGAACGGCCCGGCCGCCCCGATGGTCAGGGCGGTGACGGTGTTATGCAGCCGCAGGAACTGGTTGTGCAGGCTGTCCATGCGCTCGGCGGTCGCGGCGGCGGCGCCGTGCGTGTCGAGCAGCGTGGTGTAGAGGCGAGCCATGTCGTCGGCACCGTTCAGCATGGCGGCGAAGGCTTGCGCGGAGCGCGACTGCATGGAGGCGAAGGCATCGGCGGCGGTGAAGCCAGCGGCCTTGATGTTCTCCAGCACCCCTTGCAGGCCGAGCACGCTCACGTCGAGCTGCCCGGTGGTCAGCCCCAGTTCCCGGAACCGCTCGGCCAGCTTCTTCGGGGGCGCCTCCAGGTCGAGCAGCACCTGCCGCAGCCCGGTGCCGAGCAGCGTGCCGGAGCGCAGCCCCTGGTCGGCCATGGCGCCGAGCGCGGCCGTGGTCTCGGCGAAGGACAGGTTGTTCGACGCCGCCGTGGTCGAGACCGACTGCAGCGCGGCGGCGAACCTGTCGGCGCTGAGCCGGGTATGCGTCAGCGCGACGGTGAGCTGGTCGGCGACCGCGCCGCTCTCGGCGCCGCGCACCTTGAAGACCTCGAAGGCGGACGAGAAGATCGACGCCGATTCCTGCAGCGTCGCGCCCGCGGCGGCGGCGAGGTTGGCGATGTTCGGCAGCATCTTCGTGATCTCACTCACGTTGATGCCGTTCTTCGCCATCTCGGTGGCGACGTTGGTCAGCTCCAGGACGGTGAAGGGCGTCGCCCGCGACACGCCGACGATGGCGCTCTGGAGCAGCCCCATGTCGTGGCGCGACGCCTGCGAGACCGCACTCAGTTCCTTCAAGGCGTTGTCGAACTCGATCACCGCGCTCGCGACACTGCGCACCGCGAGCGCCACGCCGCCGAGCAGCATCATGTCCTTCATGCCGGCGAACTGCACGCCCAGCATCGCCGCCCCGCCCTGGACGTTGTAGGCCTCGCGCCGGACGCTCAGGCGATCGGCGGTGCGGGACTGAAAAGTCGGCTTCGGCCGCGTGCCCGTCTCCGCCGCGCGGGCCGCGCGCTCGGCCGCCCTTGTCGCAATGCGCTCGGATGCAGCGGCCGCGCTAGCGGCCTCGATGGCCTGTCCCTCCGGCGTCCGGGCAAACGCCTGCCGCACCCTGAAATTCTGCTGGCGGCCGCGCACGCGCTGCTGGATGGCCGCGCTGGCCTCCAGCTCCTGCAGCGTGGCGAGCGACTTCTCCAGCCTGCCGATGCGGGCCTGTACGCTACCAGTGGCGCCCCCATGCACGCGACTGAGCTTGCTGCGCGCCTCCGCCAGCAGCAGCTCGTTGTCGGCCGTGAGCTGCTTGATAGCCGCGCGAACCAGCTTGATCTGCTGGGCCGAGCCGCTCATCAGCGTCGAGAGCATCTCGCGCGGGTTGCCGCGCAGGGTCTCGACCTTCGCCTGCTGAACGGCGCGCGCCTTGTTCACGGCCGCCGCCGCCTGGGCGTTCATCGCCATCACGCCAGGGCCGACACTCTTGACCGACGTCAGCGCGTCGCGGTAGGCGCGCGCGAGATCGCGCACCGTCGCGACGTCCTTGTCGAGCGCAAGGCCCGCCTTCTCCGCCGCCTTGGCGATCGCATCGACGATCGACTCGGCGTTGGCGATGTTCCTGAGCCCCTCGACTTCGAGGGCGACGACAATCCGGTCCTGGTCGTTTGCCATCAGCCGAAGGCCCTTTGAAAAACGGCGCGCAGCTCTTGCTCAGTCTGCGGAAACAGCTTCTCATCGAGGCCCTTGGGAGGGCCGGGGCGCTTCCGCTTCTCTGGTTTACCGCCTAGCGCCCGCGAGATGATAGAGGCGATCGTGCTGTATTGCTGCACGATCATCACCTGCTGGAACTGCGCCTTCAGCCGCATCCGCATCTTCACGTCCCGATGGCTGTTGGACCAGAAGACGCCGCGGAGCTGGCTGGGTGATACGTCGAACACCCAGCACATCGACTCCTCAACCGACAGGTCGCTCAGCCATTCCCAGAATCCGTTGAGGGCATCAGCTTCTTCAATGCCCCCTCCTGGTCCTGATGGATGGTCGTCGTGTCCTCGATGAGCTTCAGAAAAAAACCGAGCACATGGCCCTGCGCCCACTTGAGAATTTCGTGGACGTCCGCGGGCGTCACCATGACCTGGAACGGCTGGTAGGGCTCGATGACGTCGCCGAGATCGTTGCGCTTGCTGAGGATCGCCTGCAGCACCTTGCCGCGCAGCGCGTGGTCGCTGCCCATGGCGGACACGTCGGGGATGTCGGGGACGATGCTCAGCAGCTCGTTGAGCAGACCGTAGGACATGAACAGCGAGCGCGGGGCACCGTTCACGGTCACGTTCAGCGTGTCGGTAGGTCCAGACATTCTCGTTCCTCACATACAACTTGGGCAGCCAAAAGACTAGCTCGGCTGCCCCGTTGCAATCAAGGACTGATCGGCAACCTACATCGACATCAGCAGAGCGGCGCGCGTGTTCTGCGAGAAAATCGGCAGGCTGTAGAACGGATCGGTCTGGACCTGATTGTAAGGCTCCAGCTCGAACGGCATGTCCGCATACTTCTCGGTGTCGAAGCTGAGATGGAAGCCCTTGATCACGCGCACCTTGGGCAGCAGCAGCGTCACCGGCTGCGCGGTCGCCGGCATGACGCCGACGAACTTCGCCGAGAAGAACGGCTGGTTGATCGTGCTCCCGACCTGCGAGACGTTGAGCAGACGCACCACCGCGTTGGTCGAGAAGTTGGTGCCGGCCAGGATCGGCTGCTGCGTGAAGGTCAGCGTCACGTCGGGCGTCGTGAAGGTGGCGGCCGTGATCTGCGCGATGTGGACCATGTCCGGCGCGGCCGGGTCTTGAATGCTGATCCACGCGCCGACCACGAAGCCGGCAGGAAGCGCCGAGAGCGGCGAGCCGGGCGGCCCGGAGAAGGTCAGCGTGGTGACGCCGAGCGCCGGCGGGATATAGGCGCCCGGGTTGCTGACGTTGGGGCCGATGTCGGGCGTGCCCGCGCCGGTGATGGCCGCGGTGAGCGGGTAGGCGGTGTTGGCGACAAGGCCACCGGTCGGGATGTTGGAGGAGGCCAACCCGAGCGCATACTGCATGTTGCGCGTGGTGAACTCATAGAGGTCGGCGCTGACGGTGATCTTGTTGTTGGTCATGGTGGAGAACACCACCGTGCCCTCGACGCCCTGCGTCAGATCGACGAAGGTCGGAGTGCCGGACGCCACGATGTTCTTCACCAGCCCGAGCGAGTGCAGATCGGGCTGCAGGGCAAAGAGTTCGTCCATCGTCCCCATCATCATCGTGGCCGAGGACAGGATGAAATTCGTCGTGAGGGAGTCACCAGCCATTGTGCGACCTGCCACCTGAAAGGGAGATATGCTGTCGAGTCCTACCAAAGACCGGGGGGTGGTGCTGTCTTATCCACGCCCCCTTGGTGATCTTAGTTGCCGCTGGGCAGAGCGCTCGCCGGCAGGAGCCGGACGGTCATCACCTGGAAGACGCGCTGCGGGTCGCGGTCGATCGGATCGACCACCAGCCCATCGGCCACCACCATAACCCCGACCGCTGTGTTGATGTTGCCATTGGTGTAGATGGGCACTCGGGTTTCCGGAAGCAGACTGGACAGCATCAGGTCCATCAGCTTCATGTGCCGGATGTTGTTGGGGTCGTTGTAGGTGCTGATGCCGACGCCGATGACGACGGTCGGCAGCTTATTGTGGATGTGCATGGCGTAGCCGGAGAGCGAGAAGAAGTCCGCTGCCGGCAGCTCGTTGATGTCGGCGTGCGCGTCCAGGTTGATCACGACGGGCGCACTGCTCACGAGGCCGTTGACCTGCGCCTGCTGGGCGACGGCGTTCACGAAACGCACCATCGACAGGAACGGGTCGAGGTATGGTTGGAACTGAGGCACACTTTTTACCTTTTCATGTTCATAAGGGGCGTGTAAATTTTCCCCTCAAGTCTATCAGCGTGCGCGGCGATTGTGGATGGCCTCACAACACTCTGACCCTCTCCGATCGGGAGTGGGTCTGCGGCGACTGCGGCGTGATCCATGATCGAGACCATAACGCCGCGATCAACCTGATGAATATGGCCGCCAGTTCGGCGGTCACAGCCTGTGGAGCGACCCGCTCTGGTCCAGACCTTGCGGTCAGGACGAAACGGATCGCTGTGAAGCAGGAACCTAAGCATGGGATATTCGTCCATGTTTAAGAGAACGGTATGCCCTGAATGGCGGCCGCGAGGCGCGTC
Source organism: Acetobacteraceae bacterium (assembly GCA_027449745.1). GTDB lineage: Bacteria > Pseudomonadota > Alphaproteobacteria > Acetobacterales > Acetobacteraceae > JAJZVV01. The sequence continues at coordinate 45,081 of DAIDKZ010000251.1, forward strand.
TCTAACAGCAATCATAACCCACGGCCGCCATTAAGGGCGTAACCCTTGATGTCCACGGCATCGCCCATGGCGTAGCCGGACCGCAGCGCTGGACCGAAATGATCCATCAGCGATTGGCGCACGATAGCGGGAATGATGTAGCGCGAATAGTATTTCATGAACGGTTCGATCAGCGGCCGGCGCCGGTCGGCGCGGAAGCGCAGCTTGACCGCGGTGCCCGCGGTGATCGCGCCCGTCTCCTCCATGAAGTCCACCACCGGCAGCGTCGGGCCGTAGGAGCGGTAATCGACGCCGGCGTCGTCGAGTGCGCTCCAGAGCCGGGCCGCGACGCGGAAGCCGACACCGCTCAGATCGCGCCGCATGGCGTTGGCGAGGTAGGTCTGCATCTGCGTCTCGCCGCTCTTTGTGCGCACGCGGCGGCTCACGCTGGTCTTCAGCTCGTCGAAGGTGATGTCCGGCCGGTCCTTGGCCGAGGCGCGCACATTCGCGCCGCCGAACACCTGGAGGCCGTTGAGGCGAGCGAGCGTGGGGATCAGCGCGTGCGAGCTGATCTGCGCCGCCGCGGCGGCGCGTGCCTTCTTCGACACCTTGGCCCGGCTCACCTTGCGCGAGCGCGCCGCCAGCACGGTCGCATCGGCGTGCAGCTTGGCCGCGTTGCCCGGCGCCGCGGTGTAGAGCCAGAACGCGGCGTTGCCCTTCTGGCGCACATATTTGGCACTGAGCGGCACCCACGCCTGGATGCCAGGGATAGCCGGAAGCTGGCTGGCGAGGTCGGCCTCGTGGCCCATGTAGTGGGCGAGATCGCCGAAGAAGCCGGCGATGGCCGCGTTGATCGGGCCGGCCAGGGCGTCGGTCACATCCTGCAGCTTGAAGTAAATCTTGGGGGCGATCGCGCGCGCCACCAGCGTGCGCAGGATGTTCCGGTTCTTAGAGAGTCTCGGCATAGTAAAGCCCACCGGCATTCTCGACGCGCTGCACGCGCTGACCGTCAAGCCAGTCCTCCAGCAGCAGGGGCACGGCCACCATCAGGCGGTAGGACTGGACCTTGGAGCCGCCGGCGTCCTTGACCTGAGCGAGCGGTTCCTTGAGCGCCGGGACGACGCCGAGCGTGCGCAGGCCAGTCGCGGTCGCCAATCCGCTTACCGGCTCGATGGTGGTCACGTTGCGCTGCCACGCCAGGGTGTGGGGAGCGTAATATAGGACGAAACGCAGCGCGACGATGGAGCCCCAGAAGAAGCTGTTGCCCCACGCGCCGCAGAGGTAGGTGTTGCCCTCGGGGTCGGTGACGGCGTCGCCTTCCTGCACGTTCTGGTTGGCGCTGACGATCAGCATCGACCGCGGTGCGAACACCCCATGGAAGGTGGCGCGCACGTCCTGCGCCGGCTTCAGCGTGCCGACGATGGTGCTGCCGTCCTGCTTGGTCAGCGTCGCGCCGAACTGCTGGACGATGCGGCTCAGATCGGGCATGGCGCTCAGAAGTAGGGGATGACCGGCGACGGCGCCCAGTAGGGACCGTAGAGCTGCTGCGGCTTCAGGAACGGACTTGCCGGCCGCGTGCTCGGGATCAGCGCGATCGGGTTGGTCGTCGGCAGCAGGCCCGCCGTCAAATTGTCGCGGACGCGCGTGTAGGCGTCCCACATATACTTGAAGTGCTTCTCGGGATCGAACTTGCTGAAGCGCTGGAAGCTGGCGCTGTCGGTCTTCTGCACCTGCGCGATGCGCAGCGGAATGGACGGCAGCAGCTCGATGGCGCAGCGCAGCGCGATCAACTGGTTGAGCTGGATGGTCTGCGTGTCGCCGGAGACCAGCGCGGCCTGGAAGATGCCCGGCCCGATGTCGTCCTGCACCAGCAGCGCCGCGCTCGGGATGTCGATCTCGGAGGCCACGAGTTCGGCGATGTTGACGCCGAGCGCGCTCATCACGTCCGAGGGCTGGGTGCGGATCGGCATCCAGGCGGTCAGCACGTAGGGCAGGATCACTTCCTGCGTCGCGTCCTGCTCCGTCCAGTCAACGATCAGGAAGCGCGTCTCGGCGATGGTGGTCTTCGTGTTGAGCGCGGCCGAGACGGTGACATTGACGCTCTGCGCGCCATCCGGGGTCGGGATCGGGACGGCTGTCGCGCCGGTCATGAGCGTGCCGGTCTGGTCGCGCAGCGACCACGTCACGCTGCCCATGTCCGCAGGCGGCGAGAGCGGAACCTGGAACGTCTTCGCGGTGCCGTCGAAGACGTAGACGGTCATGGCGCGGCCCGGCGTCCGGTGCGGTCGGAGAACAGGCTGTTCAGCTCGGACTGGATGCGCCGCTCGGTCTCGCCCTGGCTCGTCGCCATCTGCAGCAGCAGATCGTGGACCGACGTGACCTCGGGATGAAGCGCGGAGATCGCCTCACCCTGATGGCGCAGCTCGGCGCGGATGTCGTCCATGCTGTGCGAGGTGACGGTCTGGATTTCCTCCAGCCGGCTCACGCGGTCCTCGATCTGACGAGTCCACATCGCGGCCGTCGTGATGCCGATCACGATCCCGGCGAGGACGGTCGGACGGAGCAGATCACGAAAAAATCCGGCCACAAAAGGAGGCATCGGGTGCTCGCTCATGTGCTCCTCGTCAGACCGTCGATCGCCGCTCCTTATATGGATGACGAGGGGGATCGTGAAGGCTGTTTTATTTCTTACGCTTAAGTCCGGCGGCGCCGGCCGCGTCCTTCTTCGGGGCTGCCTTCGGAGCTGCCGACATCTTCGTCCCCTTCGACTCGGTCTTCGGGGCTGCTTTCGAGGCGGACTTCTTCGCCATGAGAGGCGTCCTTATGCTTGGTGTGGGCGGCGATGTAGCTAGCGATCGCCAGATCACGGTCGGCGTCGCATTCGCGCCACCACAGAAGGAACTCGGCGTCGGTCGCCGAATCGTGCAGCTCGTGCAGGACGCGCATGTGCTCCTGCGCGATCTGCGCGCCGACCCATGGCGAGTTGCTGATGACAGCCGGGCGGTTGTGGGGCACCACCTCGCCGGTGATGACCGGGTTCATCAGCACCCACGGGCCGCGCGATTCGACGAGCAACTTCATGAAAGCTCCCGGAGCTGAGGTAGGCGATGACCGCTCCCGCAGGAGCGGTCATCTCAGAGCGATGCCTTAGGCGTTGAAGTCGTAGATGGAGCGGGTGTCGCGGTAAAGGAGTCGGAAGCCCGACACCTCACTGCGGATGTAGGTGATGGTCTGGTTCAGCATCTCGCGGTCTTCCTCGGCCGTCTCGCCGCCGGCTTCCTTCAGCTCCTGCAGCGTCTCGGCGCGCGTGATGCCGATGAGCTGGTTGGACGGCGCGGACGACGCGATGACGAAATTGACCGCGGCCGGGAACGGGTTGGGAAGCTGGAGCTGGGTGCCGGAAGCGTCGCGCAGCATCTGGGCCGGGGCGAAGAAGCCAGTCCCGGTCACAGGCTGGAACAGACGCATCCACTGGAACATCGCGCCCCAGTTGCCGATCACGGTGTCGATCGGCACGCCGTTCTGCGCCTGCGACACGAGCCATGCCATCAGCGCCTGGAAGTTGATCTGGCCGGCGGTGATGCCGGTCACGTTCCAGGGCGCGGCCGCGTAGCTCGACTGGTTGGTCACGAGCGCGGCCGAGTTCGCGCCGCCGTCGCCGGAGACGAGGACGTTCACCGCCGTCTTGATCTTCGACAGCGTCAGCTCGCGCTGGACGCGGGCGGCGAAGGGCGTCAGCAGGTCGAGCCGGGCGCGGCGGCTGAATTCGTAGGTCGTCCGGATGCCCGAGCCGTGCTTGAACATGCGGACCGCGGCTTCACTCGTCCTCAGCGAGCGCACCGGAATGCGCGCGCCTTCAGGGATGATGAACGAGTTGTAGTCGGCCGCATCGTCGTTGACGATGGTGAACAGCAGCTCGGGACCGTCGATCACCGTGCTGACGGCCAGCATCGGCTCCAACTGCTCGATCGCGTCCATGCGGCGCGACCAGTAGAGCATGTCGTCGATGACCGGCGGGAACAGCGCGCGCGTGCCGGGGAAGGTCTGGAAGCTCTCGGACGCGGCCTGCAGCACCACGCCCTGCGCGAAATCGTCGCGCACCGGGAGGTTGAGGTAGGCGAGCGCCGCCTCATACCCGGTCAGGTCATTGAATTGCGTGCCGCGCGTGGTGATCGCGAGGGTCAGATAGTCCCGCAGCGAGACCGCGTGCTTGCGCGCAGTGCGCACGAGCGCCTGCCCTGCCCGCAGCGAGTCGCTCGGTTCCGTGGACTTGAGCCCCGCGAGAACCGTCTCGACCGGGGCGCGCTTGATGTCAAGCAGACTGGCAGCAGCGGCCATTGGTATTCACCCCTTACAGGAACAGAACGGTGGCGAGGTTGTTGACGTTATCGACCGCGATCACGACGTTGGTCCGCGCGAACGAGATCGGCAGGCCCTGGACGGTGCCCTGCGTGGTCAGGCCGCCGCAGACGCTGCCGCCGATCTGCACCAGAGCGGGGCCGGCAAACAGCGCCTCGGTGGCGAGGTTGTCGGTGCCGGCGCCAGTCGGCGCGGTCGTGCCCGTGGTGTAGGGCGCGGTGCCCCCAGTGACGACCACCTGCACACCGTTGGGCAGCAGCAGCACCTGCCCGATCCCAAAGCTGGTCGAGGGCGCCCAGGGAAGCACCGGACCGACAAAGGCGATCCAGGTCGTGGTGCCGTCCACCCCGGGGCCGGTCGGGGCGATCGCGCCGGTGGTGCCGGCCACCGAGCAGGTGACGCTGACGCCGTTCGGCAGCAGCACGTTCTCACCGACGAAGGTCGGCATCCCGGCATACCACGCGACCGCGTTGCCGAATGCCGCCGGATCAACCGGCAGCAGCAGACCGCCCTCGGTCTGCACCGTGCCGGTGACGATGCCGAAGGTCGAGCGCGACTCGACGATGAAAAGCTGGCCGAGGATCACGTCGTTCGGCTGCGCCAGACGCGCCGCGCCCTGCACGGCCACGTTGGCCGGCGTGGTCGGCTGCGGGTTGACCGCCACCGCGGCGCCGACGTTCTGATAGCTCACCGTCCCGGTGAGCAGGAACGGGTAGGCGCTATCCTCGTCGATAATACCGGCGATCGACATCGCACCGAGCTGGCCCGGCACACGCGGATCGCCCGAGTTCACATACTTCGGCGTGTTGGGCAGCGTGTTCGCCAGCAGCGTCGGCGCGTCGATCAGGGTGCCCGCCGGATAGGCGAAGGCCCCGGTGGCGGTGGAGGCTACATTGTTCGGGGTGGTCATGGATGGACCTCTTGCCTACGGGGGAGCGTTACTTGCGGGTGAAGGCGGCGAAGCTCGGCGCGGCCGGGCTGCCGTCGCCGGTGCCGGTCTCCGGCGGCCGGGCGACGCCGCCCGCCGGGACGCGCATGGCGAGCTGGGCGCGCAGCTCGCGCACCATGCTGATGCGCTCGGCGATGGTGGCCGGCAGGCTCTCCAGCTTGCCGCCCGTCGCGGCGAGGCTCGCCTTGAGAACCTCCTCGATGAACGCGCCGGCCGCCTCGACGTCAGCCTTGACCTTGACGGCATCGACGGCGAGCGCGGCCGCCAGCTTGGTCTCGACGTCGGCCACCTTGGCGCGGAGCGCGGTCAGCTCGGTCTGCGCGGCCGTGAGCTGGGTGTTGGCGGCAAGCAGATCGCGATCCGCCACGATCTTCTCCGCCTTGAGGGTGACGAGTTCGTCCATGTTGATCGGATTCCTGGCTGGAGCGGGGGGCGGGGAGGGGGGAGACGGAGGAGGAACGTCGAGCGTGGCCGAGGCGCGGAGGTAGAACACGCTGTCGTCGAAGCCCCGGCTGAGCAGCATCTGCTCGAAGGCGGGGCTCTTGGCGAGTGCCTGACGGGACCGCGGCAGGATGCTCGCGCCGGGCGACGCGCCGCGATCGACGAGGCTCAGCTCGTCCCACGCCTCCAGGCCGTGCAGGCGCATGCTGACGCCGTCCGTGCCGATCACGTGGCCGTTGGCGCAGGTGCAGTCCCACAGGTTGTCCAGGGTGGCGTCGGTGCCCTTGTAATCCCAGCCGCAGGCGGAGCAGAGGAGCTGCTTCGGCAGCATGCCGACCGAGACATCGGTGAGGACGCCAGTGTCGATCTTGTTCACGAGGTCGCTGTCGCGCCGCGGCATGTAGAACACCGCATGCAGCGCCGAGTGGCCGTTCTCGATCGGGCGCACGGCGGCGGCGACAACCCGGCCGACCGGGATGCCGGGGTTGTGCATGCGCTGGACCGGCAGCGAGCCGTCCTTACCCTTGACGCTGGCCGCCATGGCGTGCAGCACATCGACGCCGATCTGCGCGCCCTGGTAGATGCCGTTACGCCGGCGCAGCGGGCGGGTGCTCACAGCCTGCGCCTCGAAAACGGCAAGGTCGTCCATCGGCACACTCTCATCGCCGTAAGCGGCTTTGATCATGTCCTGGACGGCTGTCGTCTTCTCGACCTGCTTGAACATTCTTTCGCTATTGCCGGAGTCACGGATGGGCCGCAACAGTTTTTATATCTTATTACTAAAGAACTACGGCACGACCTGGACGACGAAGGTGGGCTCCAGCCGCTGCCCGAGCGAAGTCGTGAAGCTGCCGGTGATGGTATAGAAGACACCCGCCGTGCCGCCGGACAGCAGAACACCGACAAGGCCCCCGTTGACCTGAGGGTTGCTCACAATCAAATCGGTGGGCGACGGCAGCGCCGACGACCCAACCGTTGAGATGACCTCCCCCTGGACCAGAAGGTTTGTCAGGTCGAAGAAATAGGTCTTGGTCTCTGCTTGACGCTTCGGGTCCAGCGTCAGGATCGTGGGGCCGGTCTGGGTCATAGCTGGGGATGCCATACGTTGTTTGGCATTGAAGATTTCCAGATCACGCGAGATTGTCCTGGTTCGAGCGTGTCAAGCGTGCTTGCCGGCAGCCCGGGTAGCGGCGGCAGGAACAAATCGTTGCAGTAAAGGAAGTCGGCCAGAGCGCCGGTGAGCACGTTCGCGGCCACCGGCATCATCTGCGTGATCTCGGTGGTGAAACCGAGGGTCGAGGCGATCGAGGCCGGCTGGGCCACGGTGGTGGTCAGGCTGGCGCCGGAGAGGGTGGTCGCGCTGACGGCCGCGCCCTGCTGCAGGCCAGCGCCGGCGGCGAAGGCGTCGAGGGCGCTGACCGCGACGGCGCCGGTGGTGCTGACGGTTGCGGCCGAGCTGACGGTAGAGGAGGTGGTGGCGGCGGTGCTCGCCGGCTGGGTGATCGTGGTGGTCGCGGCCAGGGTGCTCGGCGTCGCGACGGCGACGGCGGCGCTTGGGGTCGAGAGGGCCGTGAGGGTCGAGAGGGTCGTGGCCGCGACGGTGGCCGGCTGGGCGACGGTGGTGGCCGAGGCGGCGGCGGAGGACGTGGTCGCGGTGATGGGCGCCGGCTGGGCGACGGTGGTGGTCGGCGCCAGGGTGGTCGAGGTGGCGGCCGCGATGGTCGCCGGCTGGGCGATGGCGGTGGCCGAGGCGAGCGTGTCGGCGGCGCTGACCGCGACCGCGCCAGTGGTGCTGACCGCGGCGGTCGAGCTGACGGTGGACGGCGTGGTGACGACGACCTGACCGTTCGGGTTCTCGGTGACGACGATGGTCGTGGTCGTGGTGACGGCGACGGTCGCCGACTGGACGGTGATCGCGGCGGCCGAGGCGAGCGCGTCGGCGGCGCTGACGGCGACGGCGCCGGTGGTGCTGACCGTCGCGGCCGAGGCGATGGTGGAGGATGTGGCTGCGGTGATGGTCGCCGGCTGGGCGACGCTGGTGGCCGAGGCGAGCGCGGAAGCGGTCGCGGCCGTGATGGTCGCCGCCTGGGCTTCAGCCGTGGCCGAGGCAAAGGTGTCGGTGGCGCTGACGGTGACGGTCGCCGGCTGCGCGACGGTGGTGGTCGGCGCCAGCGTGGTCGAAACGGTCGCGGTGATGGTCGCCGGCTGGGCTTCCGTCGTGGCCGAGGCGAAGGTGTCGGTGGCCGTGACCGCAACGGTGCCGATCGTGCCCGAGGACGCGGCCGAGCTGAGGGTAGATGAAGTGGTCGCGGTGACGGTCGCCGGCTGGGCTTCCGTCGTGGCCGAGGCGAACGTGTCGGCGGCGCTGACGGCGATGGTCGCCGGCTGGGCTTCCGTCGTGGCCGAGGCGAACGTGTCGGGGGCGCTGACGGCGACGGTCGCGGAATTGCCACCTGTGATGACCACGAAGCGAGGACGGCGGCGTGCGATCGGGTCAACCGGCGGGTGAGAGCCAAAGGATGGAACGTATGTTCCGGAGCGGCCCAGAAGGGTGCTTCCGAACCCGTGATCCCTCAGATTGTCGCGCATAGGAAAGTATATCGCCGGGGGGCCTGCGCTTCTGACAGACAGCGGGTTACGCCCTGCAGCAAGGGAGCGCAAATCCTGCAACGAAAGAGGCCCATTCCAGAATGCAAATTCAGCCCACCCAGTCCCTTTGGGGGGTGTGTTGGCGTTATAGAAAGAATTGCCGAATTGGATGTATCCTGGATTAGTAAGAGAAGAACCCCCTGTGTCGGATAATGTGAACTCTAGGTTGTTTACCTTGATCGTGACATCCCCTGGGGCGGTTTCCGCAGGAGTATATCCAATGAAATTCCAGCCAACTTGTGTAGCCGTGGAGGCATATCCTGTTCCTGTGGTGCCGACACCGTTGATACTGAATTCCAGAGCACCGTAAACCTGCAATATTTCAATGGGGCCGTTGGAGCCATATTGCCCCGCCCACTGGAAAATGCTGCCGGCCGCACTGCCTCCGACAGCCGTCAGGTAGACCCAGAGCGCGGCCGAAGATACCTGAGTGTTAGCGGTAGAGGTCGCAGGCCCCGTTCCCGAGAGGATCGGGATGTTTACCCCATCTGCGAAAACACCCACGGCTTAGAAAGTCCCGTAGCCGATCTGGGCATTCCCGGTGACAGCCGTCCCGGTTGGCCCGGAAACGTCCACACGAGCCGCCTGCGCCGACGGCGGAATCGGAATGACTGCTGTTTCAGTCGTCGAAGCTGCCAGCGAGCAGGGAAAGGTTCCACAGGCGTAAAAGGTGGTGCCATCCGGGCTGACCATCACAGTAGCAACCGCGGCTCCGGTGGGTGCCGTGGCTCCAGTCGTGAAGGTGATATAGGCGTCCGCAAAATCATCCGTCGCGATATTTACGGGTGTCCCCGGGTAATTGGTTCCAACGGCGAACGTTCCCGATGCGCCAGTATTCGTGGAAGCTTGGTTTTTTACAGCGGCCATCGGTCCGCTCCTATGCGATCGCCGCTGCGACGTCCGCAGCGGTCAAGGGGGGCTGCCACAGGGGCGCCTGCGCCAGCGCGAGGATCGCCGTCTGGTCCGCCGCGGTGATGACCGCGGCCGTCACCAGGGCCTGAAGCTGGGTCTGCATGCGCCCCGCAACGGTCGCGTTCGACATCTGGAAGACCGGGGCCAGGGTGCTGTGCTCGAACGCGAAGATAAGGCTCGTCGCGGCCTGCACGGCCGCCGTGGGGGCGCCCGAGGGGGGAGATGTCGCGAACGACAGCAACGTCACCAGCGAGCCGCTGAGCCCCAGCACCGTGAAGACGGACCCCACGGGGACATCGCTGAGGGTTGGTGCCGTCTGCGCGTTGAGCGTCGTCGCCGCGTCGGCCGTGGTGGCCGGCGCGGGCGAGAGCGCGAGGTAGGCTGCCTTCACCTGAGGGTAGGTCCACGCCATGATCAGGCTCCCTTGGTCATCTTCGCAGCGATGGCGCGCAGCCGCGCCGAGGTCTCGACCGGGTGCTCAAGCGCCTCGGCCACGACCAGCAGCAGCAGACGTCCCATGCGCAGGGTCTCGGGATCGTCCTCGTCGAGAAAGGCACGCTCGATCTCGATCCAGGTCTGATCAGGGAGCACGGTCGCCTCCAGGGGGTAGTATCCGGTAGCCGATGGTGCGGACGGTCTCGATCTCGATCACGACGCCGGCGGTGGCAACCTTGCGGCGCAGCTTGCTCAGGATGGAGCGCAGACGCGGCGCGTGGGTGCCCAGCTCCAGGTCTTCCCGGTAGAGCGTGCGCACGATCTCCTGGTAGGACACACGCTGCCCCTGCGCGAGCAGGAGCAGCGTGAGCAGCTTCCCTTCGATCGGCGCGAGCCTGCAGACCCTTTCCTTGACCCTCGGATGGGGAAAGATCGCAGACAGAGACACAGCTTCCTCGCTGACGACATCGAAATACAGCTCGCCGCCGAGGTGAAGAAACTGTGCCGACGTCATCAGGCGCCGCCGATGGTGTCCGTGAAGCTCGTGATGTTGATGGTCATGCCGGACGCGATCGTCGCCGAGGCCAGGATCATGTCGGTGCCGCTCGTGCCGGCGGTGCCCTGCATGACGCAGTTGCCGGCCGAGTCGAGGACGCGGAAGTGGCCCGCGGTGCCGGCGGCGCTACCGGTCATGGTCCAGGTTCCGGCCAGCGCGGTGGCGACGGCGCCCGTTCCGGTCGTGATGTTGGCCCCCAGCGGCAGCGAGCCCGTGGCGAGCAGCGTGCCGGCCTCGGCCGTGCCGCAGTTCGCCGGCGGGGCGCCGGTGTAGAGGTTGATCGAGAAGGTGCCGGTCGTGGGGGGGACGGTCGGGCACGCCGTGGTCGTGTTGCCCAGAAACAGCCCGATGGCAGAGGCGAGGTTCTGCCTGAGATTGGTGCTATACTGAATTGCCATGTGGGTGCCCGCGCAGGATGTGAAGGGGAGCGTCCACTTCTACGGCACGCGGATTGGCAACTCTACGGACTTTCTTTAGTTGTCATAAAATAACCCCCGAGGTTTCCCTCGGGGGCGGCTCAAATCGAAGCTCTAAAAATTACACGCGCGTGATGTAAAAGGTGTGATGACCGATGACGCAGGTCTGATGCGCGCTCTCGATCCAATGCGGTTGGTCCACAGCGAGGTTGACGTAGCTGTCGGCGCCCCCCGTCCCATCGGCCAGCTCGCCGGCGAGCGCGCGGGCGGCGATGTCGGACGCGATCGCGAACTCCGGATCGCTGACGTCCACGGCCAGCATCTTCTCCCGGTTGGGGTCGCTGACCAGCCAGCACGAGAACTGCCAGGGGGCGAGGCAGACCGACTTGACATCGGTCCCCCACCAGCCGGGGTGCGCGGCCCGGTTGAGCATGACCGAGGCCACCGCCTCCATGCCGGACTGGCCCTCGCCGCGCGCCTCACCCCAGATGGTGCGCGCGAAAACGCTGTGCGTGTCGAGGCTGTGTGGATCAATGCTCATCACGAACTATCCCTTGCTGTTCGCCGCGTGGGGCGCGGGGACGCTGTTGTAGAGCAGCTCGTCCTTGTTCGAGCTGCCCACGGAGTTGCCGAAATAGTAGGCCAGCACTTGCTCGGCCTTGGCGCTGAGGTAGCCGATCAGCGTCCCGGCCAGGGCGCTGTCCACGTGGGCGTAGCCGAGCAGCACGGCCGCGGTGGTGGCGACGAAGGCGACGATGAGGAAGCCGCCCATCAGAGCGGGGGTGCGGTCCTTGACCTTCTCCTCCCGCTGGCGCGCGCCCTCAACGTCGTCGTAGCGCATCTTCACCAGCGAGATGTCGAGTTCCTTCATCTTCTCGGCGAACTGCTGGTCGGCCTGCTTCAGCGCCAGGAGCTGCTCGGGGGTCGCACTGGTGATCGCCGATGCGACCTGCTGCTCGGTGCTGTCGGGGGTGAGGCCGAGCGCGCCGATCAGGCCCCGCACGGCGACGCCAGCCAGTGGACCGCCCAGCGCGGTGGCGAGGGTCGGGGCGACGGTGGCGAGCACACTCTTTGCGCTCTCCCAGAAATCAGCCATGGGGACACCTATGTTGCGGATTGCGGTTGGCCGACACGGCAGAGCCAGTGGTCGAGCCGGTAATCGCGCGCGATCATCGGGAACTCGGCGAGGAACTCAGCGCCCTTGACCTGCCCCTGCTGCACGCACTCGGCGAGCGACGCGGGCCGTTCGGGCACCTCGACGGTGCGGCACACGTCCGCCGTCTGAGCGCAGAACACGAGGATCAGGGTGACGATCATTGCTTGCTTCCCTTGCCGTGGCCGCCCGGGCCGCCGACCGCGTTGTCCTTGACGGCGTTGTTGTTGCCACCGTCGCGGGTCATGGAGCGGCCGAGCGGGTCGCTGTTCGGCGAGATGTCGGTGGTATCGACCATCTGGTCGGTCTGGCCCTGGAAGTTGGTGCCGCTGAGCTTCGGCGCACCCGCCGGTGGCAGCCGGTTGAACAGGGTCAGGTGGGCCTCGTCATCGGTGATGATGCCGAGTGAGAGCGCCTGCAGGATGCGGGCCTGACGCACCATGAGCTGGGGTTCCAGCTCGGTGGCCGGGCGCATCTCGGCCGGCCGGAAGCTGACCTCGACCACCACCGGGAAGCCGAGCAACTGCAACGTGCAGGTGAGCGAGCGGCCGAGCACCTCGGCCACCGGCTTGTTCAGGGCGTCGGCGTTGAGGGCGAACAGGCGCGCCTCGACCGAGGCCGTGTTCACGCCGCTCTCGCCGCGGCCGAGGATGGTGCCCATGGTTTTGAGCGCCGCCTGATTCTGGGCGTTGAGCGCGTTGATGACCGGCTCGATGTTGAGCGTGAGGCCGGGTGCCTTCTCGTTGAGGATGCGCAGCTTCACCGAGTCCGAGTGGACCAGCGCCTGATCGGGCGCGATGTTGATGAAGGACTGCTGAATCTCGCCGATGCGGGCGTTCAGCCACATCCGGAGCGCGTCAGGATCGGCGCGGATGTTGGCTGGTGCGGCGTTGGACAGCACGCTCTCCATCACCTCCGCCTCGATGCGCGGCATCCCCGTCACCTGCATGATCCGGAACAGGTCGTTGATCGCCTGCTGGCGGGAGACGATGGTGTTGATGGCGGCGACGAAGGGCGAATATGAATAGACATTCAGCGGCGTCGTGCGGTGGTAGGCGAAGAAGAAGGTCGGGATGTCGAGGTCGATCGGCAGCCCCAGCCCGTAGGCGAACTGGATCGGCTTGTAGTAGCCGGGGATGTTCTCCAGCCAGCGCACGCTGATCGGGTCCACCTGCCGGAACTCAGTCGGCACCAGATGCGTGTCCGTGACCACTTCCAGGGCGCAGGCGCCGCGCAGGAGGAGCATGTAGCGCAGGGTCTCGGCGGTGACGCGGAACGAGGTCCGGCGCTCATACCCGTCGCGCAGGTCGAACTGGTGGCCGAGATTGGCGCGGACCTGCTCGTAGGCGCGGTAGGCGTCCGCATTGTAGGTGCCGTCTACGATGTTCTTGATCGAGATGACCGGCTCGGTGTCGGCCACGGTGAGGAAGGCGTTCAGCGCCGCCGACACGTCGGGGTCATGCGTGAACATGACCTCCATGATCGACGGACTGGTGTAGGCCGTCCGCTGCGCCGTGATGTCGATCAGGTGGTCGCGGTAGGACGGCAGCGGACGCCATGCACCCGGCGGCACCATCCACCATGTCGGCGTGAGGGCGATGCCCTCGCCAACCTTGCGGGCGGGCTTCACCAACTCCAGAGCACGCTGAAGAAAGTTCTTCGAAGGTGCCTTAGCTGCCATCGTTCGCCGCTACACGAGCCAGTGGCGCCTGTCCATTTGCTTTAGTTAGTTTGACCTAAGGATTACTTACGCGGCCCCACGCCGGTAGAAGCCGATCAGCCCGCGCCCCATGCCGGCCAGTGGGGAGTGCATGCCGCGGATGAAGGGGTAGATGCGGTCATCGCTTTCGCCGCTGAGCTGGTCCAGCACGCCAGGGATGCGCAGCGCGACACAGAGGAAGGTGAGGGCGTGGAAATAGTGGTCCTGGCCGGTCAGCTTGCGCCAGATGGCGGGCTGCTCCGGCGTCTCGTCGCGCACCATGTCGCGCAGGTGCGAGAGGATGATGTGCTGCTGGATGCCGAAGCCCTCGAACTGGAACTTGCGCGCGCGCACCCGCGCCGCGGCGGCGTCGATGGCGCGGGTGCGCATCCCCTGCCAGTGGGTGACGGTCTCGCGGTCGAGGCCGAAGACGGGCTTGAGGTCGGTCTGGCCCCGGAACTCGACCGGCACCACCCGGCCCCCGCTGGCCTCCATCACCGCCTCGGCGGTCGGGGTGTAGGGATAGCGGTCGCAGGCCCCCGAGACGACGTTGTAGCGGCTGCACAGCTCGCGCATGACCTCGACGATCTCCGAGGCGCGGACCACCCGGAAGTCGAAGACGCGGACCTTGTCGTCGGGGTGAACGGTGGCGAGCACCATATGGCAGAACAGGCCGACGTCGATGCCGACGAAGACCGGGGTGCGGGCATCGACCTGCGGCATCGCCGGGTTGCCGAGGCAGGCCCTGATCTGCTCCTCGGTGAGGCGGGCGTGCTCCTCGGTGTAGGGCTGCCCGAGGACGGTGTTATACCAGCCGCGCAGGAAGTTGCGGCGCTTGTATTGGAGCAGCTCGGTGACGATGTGCGCCACGTCGATGCGCCCCGAGGTGAAGGGCAGCACCCGGTAGCCGCGGGCATGCGTGCGCGAGGGGTAGGTCGCCACCCACTCGCGGGAGGGGCTGTCGAGGTCGAGCGGGGCGCCGCACTGCTCGCACACGACCAGGGCGGCCGAGAGGTCCATGCGCCCGGCCAGGGCAGTGTCGATCTCGTCGAGCGCGACGCTGTCGCTGAGCCCGGGGATTTTCACCCAGCGATGGTCCCATTGCGGGAGCTGCCAGTGGGTGCAGGCGCTGCAGCGGCACAGGTATTCCCGCTGATCCCCGGCCTGGAAGCCGCCGTCGATGCCGACGCCGGTCCAGGTCGGGGTCGAGAAGCGCTGCTTGATGCGCATGGTGCTGTTCTGCAACCGCGACGAGAACAGGGCGACGACGCGGCTGTCGCTGAGATCGACCTCATCGACGAAGACGAAGTCGGCGCTGATCGAGGTCGCGCTGCCCTCGGTGGCGTTGACCACGTGCAGGAACGAGCGGCCGAACTGCATGGTCTCCATCGAGCGCACGGCGTCGGTGTTGTCCGGCCCGCGGAAGACCGGGTTTTCCTGGATCAGCGGCTTGATGCGGGTCTGTGAGAAGCGGCGATACATGCGCTCGTTGGGCAGCGAGAAGATACCGGTGATGCCCTGGTTGCGGACCAGAAGGGCGAGCGCCTTGCGCTGCTGAATCTCGCTGAGGCCGACCTGCGAGATTTTCATCACGTCCATCTCGGGATGGAGATCGT
This sequence comes from Acetobacteraceae bacterium, assembly GCA_027449745.1. Taxonomy (GTDB): domain Bacteria; phylum Pseudomonadota; class Alphaproteobacteria; order Acetobacterales; family Acetobacteraceae; genus JAJZVV01. The sequence goes on from DAIDKZ010000251.1 coordinate 60,245, forward strand.
TGGCGATCGCCTCCTGGAAGCGGTAGCCGTCGAACGAGAACCGGCGCCCCTTGTGGACGGTGTTGGCACAGAGCCATTGGCCGGTGGTCATTGAGGTGGATTCGATCGCGTAGCGGTTGCGCAGGACCGTCGTGAGGTCGGTCAGGTGTTGGTTGCGCATAAGTATTCCCAAAGAGGTGCATCGACCGCCTGCAGCCTTGATATAGGGAGGCTGACAATGCAAGGCTGGATGTTGCCGCTCCTCTCACATGGGATTTGTTATGTCGAACTATTACCCGGAGATCGAGCTGGGCGCGCTGCTCGTGGCCGAGGCCATCCTCGCCGGCGACGCCAATGATCCGCTCTACCTCGACCGCCGCGGCTGTCCCTATGACGAGGCGACCAAGCAGCAGGTCCGGGAGTTCCTCGTCGCCGTGCGGCCCGGCGACGGGGACGGCCCGCGGGGCGGCGTCAGCAGCCCGCCGGAGGCGGTGCGGCCGGCCGCGGTGATGAGTGCGACCGACCGCTTCGGGGCGCTCGACGGCGAGCTGACGCGCCTGTTTGATGAACTCAACAATTATTCCCGGCGCATCGACATCTCTGACACTAAAGAACGCTTGCAGTATTACCGAACGGCCACGTCGCTGCTAGACAAGCTGACATCGCTTTCGGAGAGGATTCATAACGTGCGGTCGGTGTCGATGTTCCATACCAGGGTGCTCGCCGTGTTCGATGAAATCCTGACGCCCGATCAGCGCACGGTGGCGATGGAGAAGCTCGAACAGCCGCTCGAACCGCCGCGCCTCCCGGCGGCGAGCGAGGTCGATCTGCTCGACGCCGAGTAAGCCGCCATGGGCATTTTCTCCGACCACGCGCCGCGCTACTGGGCGGCTGGCCTGCAGGCGATTCCGCTCGTGCCGGGGTTCAAGCGCCCGGCGGTCGAGGGCTGGCCGACCTATGGCCGGGTGGTCGTGCCCGAGATCGTCCAGCAGCGGTGGCTCGCCGACTTCCCGGACGGCAACATCGGGCTTGCCCTCGGCCCGGCCTCCGACATCTGCGTGCTCGACATCGACAGCACGCGCCCCGAGGTCATCAACCGCATCGAGTCCATCCTGCCGCCATCGCCCTGGCACCGGGTCGGGGCCAAGGGCAAGATGCTGGCCTACCGATGGACCGACTTCAAAACCTTCCGCATCAAGGAAAATGCCGGAGGGATGCTGGTCGAGGCGCTCAACACCGGCACGCAGTGTGTGTTGCCGCCCAGCATTCACCCTGACACCAAGCTGCCCTACGTCGCCAACACTGACCTGTTCGATCCCGTCGTGCTCGGTCAGTTGATGATCCTGCCGCCGGACGTCGAGGAGATGCTCCGGGCGGCGCTGGCCGAGTTCGGCGTCAAGCTGCGCATCAGCGGCCACAGCCGCATCACCGAGTATGTGCCGGCCGGCGAGCGCGACGTGACGATGGTTTCGCGCGCCGGCCTGTTCGCCGCCGACGTGGTCCGCGGCGCGCGCACGTTCCTGGAAGCGGCGGAGCAGTTGCGGGCGTGGAACGCCGACTTCGTCGAGCACGTGGTCGGTGATCCGCTCGACATCGACAAGGGCATCGCCAAGATCGCCGAGTTCGTGCTGCGGGACGTCCGTGGCCCCAACAGGCGGTTGCTGAGGACCGGCTGGGACCATGGGCTGACGCCGGCGGAGAAGGCCGCGTGGGGCCTCGACACGATCGGCAAGGACGATCAGCTCTGGTCCTATCAGGACATCTGTGCCTTCGTGCGCGTCACCATCGAGACCCATGCCCTGCATTCGCAGGGCCGCCGCGACGGCATCACCGAGGCGCTTCGCATGGTCCGCGCGGCGCGGTTTCAGCCGATGGATGAGGAGGCGATCCTCAAATACATCGCCGCGCTGGCGGGGGCGGGCAACACCGTCGGCGTCCTGCGCAAGCAGATCAAGGCGTTCGACCGCACCGACGCGGTCACGCCACCGCTGTTCCCTGAGAACCACGCCGCGATCGCCCAACTGATCCTGCCGATTCTGAGCCAGGGGACGCAGCTTTGTGGCTGGGAGGGCCGGGTGTGGCGCTGGTCCGGTTCGCATTGGCGCGAGCTGACGCTGGACGTGATCAAGGACGCCGTGCGGCATCACTATGGCGATGCGCCGACCTCGCGCACGAGCGCGCAGTATGATGGTGTGACACGGACAGTGGTCGAGGAGATCACGCGCGAGAAGCACGGCGACGGCCTGGAGGCCAATCCGTGGATGAGGCCGCTGGAGAACCGGGTCGGCATCAATTTTGCCAATGGGTTCCTGGACGATGAGATGGTGCTGCATCCGCACAACCCGGAGTTCGGCGCGACCACCCTGATGCCATATCGCTACGCTCCGATCGAGGGCGCACCGCCGACGCAGTTCCTCAAGTTCCTCGAAAGCTGCTGGGGTGAGGACGAGGACTACGTCGAGAAATCCACCGCGCTCGCCGAGGCGATCGCGGTCACGATGTTCGGCCTCGCGCCCACGTTCCAGCGGGCGCTCTGTCTCCATGGCCAGGGGAGCACAGGCAAGTCCCAGCTCCTGACGATCGTGGAGCGGTTGTTGCCGGACGATGTCCGCTGCGCCGTGCCGCCGTCGTCGCTGAACGACAGGTTCATGGGCGCGGAAATGCTCGGCAAGTTGTTGAATATCTGTAACGAGTTGGATGCGAACAAGAAAATCCCGGACGCCATGTTCAAGAAAATGGTCGTTGGGGATGAGATGACGGTGCAGCGGAAGTATCAGGCTCCGTTCGCGTTCTTTCCCCGGTGTGCCCACTGGTTCGCCACCAACCACATTCCGCGCACGGATGACACCTCGGATGGCTTTTCCAGGCGGTGGCTGTTCCTTACATTCAACCGGGTGTTCCGAGGGGCTGAGCGGGTGCTCAACCTTGGCGAGCGGATCGTGCAGGACGAGCGGGAGGGAATCGTCACATGGGCGCTCGGCGCCTTCCTGGCCTTAAAGGAACGACGCGAATTCACCCTTCCGAAATCCCACTCGGAGCTGGAAGGGGAGATGCGCAATATCAATCAAAGCGTGCGCTGGTTTCTGCTGGATTCGGGGGTGGTCAACACGTCCAAAATGGGCGGGGTATCGACCGATGCGCCCGTCTCGGAGATGGCGCTATACAACGCCTACTGCGCTTTTATGAGCGAGGCGGGGGCTGCCCGGGTTGTTTTGTTGACTACCTTTCGGGAGCAGATGCGCGGGCTTGGATATACCCTCGGCTTTCGACTGGTAGTATCGACGCTACCCTCCGGTATCCGGGACTATTCCTATGCCGGGATCACACTTGCAAGGGACGGGCCGGCCAGAAGGCGAGCATAGACCTCGATCGCGGGGGTGTGTCTCTGCTGGTGGGTTCGATGCGGGAAGGGAAACTGCAATGAAGCGCAAGTCGAGAGAGCCGCTGTTCACCGTCCACAGGCTGATGCGGGAGGGGATATGCCAGTGTCCGGTGTGCGGGCTCGTGGATGAGCTGGAGCAGTGGCGCCAGGGGTGCGATGGGCGTGGCGTGGCGCCGAAGGATGTCGGGGGTGCGCTGATGAATGCGGCGGCGCTGCTGATGGTCAGGGAGGTCGGGCCGGAGGGCGCGGCGGGGCTGCTGCGCCGGTTCGCGACGGCGGTGGGGGAGTCGCCCGACATAGAAAGGCTGAAGTGGAGAATGTAACGGGTTCGTAACGACTAAGAAAATGAAAAATTGAATCGACCCAGAGAGGGGGGAATCGGACACAACTGCCCGAAAAATCGCCAATAAAATCATGGTGGCCTATCACGTATTTGTGATTTGACTGTCCATACCGTCTGGCGCATGCGTGACATTCCATGCGTAGTCCATATCCCTCGTCTGCCCTAGCCCACGCGCCCGCTCTAGCGGGTCGGGGCGCCGCGCGGGCCTCCCTGGCGCCTAGCGCCGGCGGCGCGCCTATGGGCAAGCAGGCGGTCGGCACAGCGCATGGGCAGGCTACGCCTCGCCGGAACGCTAGCGAATGTCTCGCAAGCGGAACGATTGGCAACGGCCGTTGCCAGTCACAGCAAGGAGTTATTTCAGTGTCCAACACCGAAGCATATCTGCGCACCGGGATTGCTTACGCGCAGACTTCCACGCATGCCGGGTTTGGTTTCGTTGCCGCGCTGGCGCTGGCCGTCGCGGAAGAAACCGACAACGAAACCGACGGCTTGACCGTCAAAGAAGTGCTGGCGCTGGCCACCCAGATGGCCAGCGCGACCGACATGGTGGTTCATGGCAAGGCGGGTTTCCGCCTCCAGGCTTACTATCCGAAGGCAGCGCGCGCGGCGCTGGCCAAAGGCGCGGAACTGGTCGCATCCGCGCGCAAGACGGATGATCCGGTCAGGACGCTGGCGCTGGCGCTGGCCGATCGTTTTGGCACGCTCCGCGTCTTGAACGGAACGAAGAGCGGAAAGCCGGCGCGCAAGCCGGCGCCGGACACTGCGATCTACCGCGCTCTCAACAAGATCAAGACGGCAGACACGATCAATAAGATCGTTGCTTTCGCCACCCTGAAAGCCGCGATGCTGGCTGGCGACAAGACGGCGGAGGCGCAGATCAAGGCCGCGCTCGCCGCGCCCGCCAACCCGCGTGTTGCGGCGCTGGCCGCGGCGCTGGCCAGCGCGGCGCCGGATGCGATGCCGGCCGCGGCGCCGGCCGCGGTGCGCAAGGCAAGCTAGCCTACACGCGGCGCGGTCCTAGACCGCGCCGCGCCTCGCCTATCGTCACTGCCAAGCCGGCTAGGCCCTGCCTAGCCGGCTTTAGGGCGTTCTGGCGATAGGCTAGGCGCGGCCCCGGCTTGGCTTGGCTTGGCTTGGCTTGGCTTGGCTTGGCGTGGCTTGGCGTGGCGTGGCTTGGCTTGGCTTGGCTTGGCTTGGCTTGGCTTGGCGTGGCTCGGCTTGGCTTGGCTTGGCTTGGCTTCAATGCTTAACCGGAACGGTTTGCAACGTGTTGCATGCCGTTCCTGTAGGGAACGCATCCATGCGCTCAGCCCGTTTCCCAGACCACATCGCCCGCGGCGTGCAGGAATGCGCGGGCGATGTGGACACGGACTCCGTGCTGCACGTCACTGCGTGGGGCGCGTCCCACGCGCGGCAGCATGGGAAATTCAGCACCCTTAAATCCCTCCAACGCGAGGACGCAGCCGCTGAGCGGCAATGCGTCCTGAGCCAGCCTGAGCGGCGCGCGCCGCGCCCCGAGAAATCCGGTCCCGTCCCCAAGCCCTTTGATCCCGCCGCGCACGCGGCGGAGCTCGCTGCGGCACAGCGTGTGCCGGGGTTCAGCATCCTGCGGACCTATTCATCACGGCCGCGCCTGATTGGTGTGGCGCCCGACCCAGTGCCGCGGCGCGCCGTGGAACCCGATTCAACGCCACGGATCAGGGTCCATGTCGCCTCGAAAGAGGCGATCGCCACCGCGCGCATGGCGTGCGCGGCGGATGCGGGTGCGACACGGACCGATCCGTGTCGCGCGGCGGAAGCCCAGCCCGCCGCGCTTGGCGCGGCAGAGCACGCCTTGATGGCGCGCGTGCATGCCGAGGCGGTGGAAGCCGCCCGCGCGCGGGCGTTCATCGCAGACCTAGTCCGCGAAATCGAAACGACCTTGCAGGCGGCGGGCGAGTCCGATCTCACATGGCGCGAGTGGCACCGCTTGCGCCGCTGGCTTGAGAATAGATAAGCATCTCTACGCGAGGCGGTGAGGAACTTTCACCGCCCGTGATGCGTCCACCTAACCCCGTTCCGCCGCCCCGGAACGGGGTTTTTCTTTGACCGGATTCTGGACCAGCGTTCTGTGAGAATGCTGATCCAGGCTCCGCGATTGTGCGGCGCCTGTTTTGAGGAGTGAAATCAATGTGTTCGTGGAAGCATCGCCGGCGGATCGCCCGCCGGGCGCGTGCCCGGTTGTGGCGCGAATTGCGTGAATGGTGGTTCTCGTGAGCGACCGGACGAGAAGCGCGGTGATGCCGCGCAGTGGCTGGGACTGGAAGGTCATCCACGTGGTCGAGGCCGCGCTGGCCGAGGACTGGTTTCTGGGAGAGGACTGGACCGAGCTCGAATTGCAGGGAGGGGATCATGAGGACTCGTAAGAGTGTCGTAGAGTCAATGGAGCAGGACGGGCTCGCCCTGGCCTACGCCGGCCAACCCTGGACCTCCGATAAGGAGGTGGTCCTGGCCGCGGTGCGACAGAACCCCCGCGCACTCGAATTCGCGTCCTGGCCGCTCCCGGACGACGAGGAGATTGTGCTGGAAGCCGTCGTGCGCGACGGCCGCGTGATCCAGCACGCCAGCGTGAGGCTGATCAACGACTGGAAAATCGTGTTCGCGGCCGCGGGGTCGGATGGCGCGGGCCTGCGCTCTGTCGCCCGGGAGTTCCGGGCTGACCGGGCCATTGGCTTGGCCGCGGTGCGGAGCAGCCCCTACGCGCTGGCGAGCCTGAGCGACGATCTGAGGGCCGATCCAGAGGTGGTTGCGGCCTCGGTCAGCCGGTGGCCGAGCAGCCTGAGCAGCGCGCGAATGGAACGGACCTGGGTGTCTGAGGATATCTGGGTCGGCGGGAGGGATTCCCGCGGCTATCTGTTCGGCGGCCTGCGCCGGACGAAGGAGGTGATCGCTGGTTGTCGGCGCTTCTACGGCCACGAAGCCCGGGTCCATTGGGGGCCGGGATCGTGCCGTGAAAACGCGGAATGCTGGGCTTTGGCGGTTGAGGTGCTGACTATGCTGGACGCGAAAGGCTGAGTGCGGAACACGAGGGATGGGTAATCAAGGGAAACCCTTGAGACCCATCCCAAAAACGGCGCGTGACGGTTTTTTACCTGCCTGGACAGTTAAGTATAGTTCATGTTACGTGTTAAAACATGGTAGTCAAGTCTTTTGATTGAGGCACTTTCTCAAAAAGCGAGAATTTTTTCGTTGCGGAAGCGAAATTGTGCAGTGGAAATAGAACGTCTCAAACCCTGAGATGGGGCCAGGGGGCTGGTGGCGGGGGCAAGACTTCTAAAGGCTCCCGCGCGGCCCCCTGGCCCGATCACAAAGAACCTCTGATCCCCTTTCACGATGCTGTAACGTTTCGCATGGTTATAGCGGTCCGTTTTGGGTTTCACTCCCAGAACCTTCTCCAGAGCCAGTTGTGGAGAATTATTAAATTTAATGTGATGGTTCTCCAGAGCGGACTCTCAAATACTTGTGGAAAGATAGGGGGGGTTTGACTCGTGTCAACAAAAGATACTTGACTCCAACAATCGTTTTGCCATTTGCCAAGCCGCTCTCAGGATGTCACAAGAAGCACACCCGAGGCGTTGGGCCGTCAAACGCCCAACCCCCCCTGGACACCCGGCTCGGAAAAACGTCTAAAACAAACTACATTTATCCGACATCGAAACGATTAAATCTTTTTTTACGAACCGATGCGTCAACTTCTGAGATTTTGTCTCAGGCCAACTTTGGAGGTCCGCTTTGCGCCCGGAAAAATGGTTCACACCCTACCCGCACCTACACTTACGCCTAACTAACTACGTCCAGGAACGCATCCGGGTGGTCGGATCGCCCGTCAGCGACCCCACCCTGGACCCTACGAAGCACTGGATCGTGCTGCCGAAGATGCGCACTTTCGTCCGCCCCCCTGGCCGGTTCGACAAACACACCGGGCGCCTCTACCCCGCCGGGCTCACAGCCGCGACCACCACCGAATTGTCGGCCCCACCCCTGGCAACCCACCTCACGTCATCACAGGCGGTGACGCTGATGTTTCTTCCCCGTTTGATGCCTCCAATGCCCTTCCCTCCGGCCATCCGGGGGTGGGAAGCAAAGGCACCGTGTCCGCTGCAAGGTCATCCCTCTTGGAACAACCGGCGGCCTTGCATCAACCCCTGGCACCTCCACGGGCTCGAACCACCCACCCTTTCGGAATTCGAGGTGCCGGACTTCCTGACATGGGTGTCGATGCGCTTCGTCCATCTGAAGCCCACTCACGATCCCAACCCAACAACTACCCTCCGGGACTGGTTCGCACCCGCACCCGCACCCGCGCCCACCAACACCGACACCAACACCCCCTCCCTGCCTCCGCCCGATCCCCTGGACGGCGCCGTTGAGGCCATCGAGACGTTCAACGCCGTCCTGCTTGCCTTTCCCCTTGCCTCCCGCTCTGACATAGAGCGGGAGCTCTCTGCCACGTTCTCCTCAACCCGCGTGGCAGAACTCGTGCCTCTCCTGCTCTCTCTTATCGGAAGGTAAACCCCGAAGTGGACACCCCCATGCTCTACCGCGCCCTCCGCGCGGCCATCAAAGCCCGGCTGGTCCCGATCGTTAAGGGACCGCCCGGCACCGGAAAGTCTTCGATCGCGCGCTATGCCCTCGCCCATGAGGGCTACGTCCATATCAAGGACGTCCGCGCGGCCACGATCGAGGCGGTGGACGTTTCCGGCCTGCCCTACATCAAAGACGGACGCACGCACTACGCGACCCCGGACATGTTCCCGACCCTCCCGAAGTCCGCGATCCTGTTCGACGACCTCGGACAGGCCACGCCGGCCGTCATGTCAGCACTCTCGGAGCCGCTCCTGGACCGGACCGTCCGGGGCGCGGCCAACTTCACCCTCCCGCCCGACACGGTGATGATCTGCACGGCCAATCGGGAAACGGACCGCGCCGGCGTCAACCGGATGCCCACCTTCATTAACAACCGGCTACTGCATTTCGACCACATGCCCACGGTCGAAGGGTCAATGGCCTACTTCAACGGGCTGCCACCGGTCGATCCGGCGACCATCCCGGACCTTATTCCCCTCGAATCCTGGAACAGCTTCCTGAAGTCCTATCTCCGAGCCAGACCGGGTCAATTTCACAACTTCGATCCCAAGACCTCGCCGCCGGCCTTTGCGTCGTCGCGCTCGTGGGAGATGGTGAACAAACTCCTGCCCTGGATCGTGTCCGATGAAGACCTCGGGCTGATCCTGGCCTGTTCGGCCGTGGGTGACGAGGCCGGAGGGGATTTCTGCGTCTATCTCACGCACGCCAAGCTCTTGCCCCCACCACATGACGTTCTCGCCAATCCGGACGGCATCACCCTGCCGGACGAGCCGAGCATGCAGCACGCCCTCTTGGGCAGCGTGGTGGAATACGCCCCACCCGCACAGGCCGAAGCAGCGTGCAAATTCCTCAAGCGGCTGCCCCCGGATATGGCCGGGGCCGGGATCATTGATCTCCGCGACAAAGGCATCCGTCTCAAGGGGCCGACTGGCAACAAGCTCTACTTCAGCAATCCGACTGGCATCAGGCTTCTGAGCGAGTCCCATCAGTTCATGTTCTGACCAAAGCCGGCCGGGCATCCCGCCCGGCCCCCCTTCCCTTCGAGGAATCATCTCCATGGAGACTTACGAACTCGAACAAGTGGCCTCGGCCATCCGCTCGGCCGGCCGTGAACTCCGCTCCATCCGGCTCCGGCCGGCGGACGCGAACACGCCCGTGCCGTCGCCCACCTTCGACGTGAGCACGGTCGGCGACCTATTCAGCGCCATCACCGACCTCGTCGGGTCGCTGGACAGCATCAACGCCGCGCTCACGCCCACCCCCACCTCGGAGACCCCCGCCAATGGCTGATTTCTTCAGCGCCATCATGGCCTCCATCATCCCGCCCACCCCCGGGCTGGACCGGCTCGTCAAAGCCCTTCAGCCCGATCCTGAGCCCGACCTCGACCTCGACCACCCCGAGGACTTCGCCCTCCAAACCAAGGACACCCCCAAGTGACCCCCACCAACAACCCCCTGGTCATCAGTGACCATCACTGCCGACTCCTGGCAGGATTCTGCGATGACGTCGTGAACCTCGCCGAAGCCCTGCCCCTCGACGAATTTCCGGAGCCACTGCGTCACACCCTGACCACGGTCCGGACCTCGTTCGCCGCGCTGCGCCATCTGCTGGACGACGCACACGCCTCCGCCGCCGACATCCTGGCCCAGTTGGGCTGACCCTCCGCCGGGCCGCGCCGCACGGCCCGGTCCAACTTCTCACCAAGGAATTGTCCTGATGTCAGACCTCCCGGAGTTGACCCTCCCCACAATGGACCCCCAGCAAATGCACGAGTTCTTCACCGCCGTGCTGAAGGGCGGCACGGCCACCCTGAGCCGGCTGCCCCCCGGTCATCCCGCTTGGGAGATGGTCCACGAGTTCAACCACTACGTCGCGGGGCGGCTCTACGCCCTCAGGAACCCCAAGGAATTGTCCTGATGTCCGACTCCCCCAAGCCACCCTTCCCGATGAAGGAACAGATCGCCCTCCAGGAGTTCTTCGTCACCGTGAGCAACCTCGGCGAACTGGCGGAAAGCCGCCTCCCCCACGGCGGCGACGCCTGGGAGGTGATCCATCGGTTCACCAGCCACGTGTTCTCCATCCTCGATACCCTCGAAG
>DAIDKZ010000252.1 GCA_027449745.1 Acetobacteraceae bacterium
GGCCGTGCTGCTGCACGAGCGCGCGCTACAGTTGAACCCGAACCTGCCGCTGGCCTGGGCGCTGTCGGGTCTGGCGCTGGCCTATCGCGGCGAGCACGAGGAGGCGATCCGCCGCCTGCTCCAGGCCAAGCGGCTCTCGCCGTTCGATCCGCACGCCTTCTTCTTCGACATGGCGCTGATGATGCCGCATCTGCTGCGCGGTGAATTCGACCTCGCGGTGCTGATCGGCCGGCGCGCCGCCCAGCTCAACCCCGGCTTCACCTCGACGCTGAAGGGCTATCTCGCCGCCCTCGGCCATCTCGGCCGGCGCGAGGAGACCGACCTCATCCGCGCCCGGCTGCTTGCGCTCGAACCGGGCTTCACCGTCACCGAGGCCCTGGCGCGCTCGCCGCTGATCCGCGCCGAGGACCGCATCATCTACGCCGAGGGGCTGCGCCGGGCGGGCTTGGCGGAGACGTAGGGCGCAGGCGGCGGGCGATGGTTCGCCGGCTTTGACCGGGTTCGATGCCGGCGCCATGCTGGCGCGGCCGAGGGGCTGCGCCTTGGGCGGGGAAGCGGGGTAACGCCATGGATTTCGCACCGAGCGAGGAACAGTCTGCGGTGCAGGAGGCGGTGGCGCGGATCTGCCGCCGTTTCGACGACGCCTACTGGCTGCAGAAAGACCGCGAAGGCGGGTTTCCGGCCGATTTCCATCAGGCCCTGGCCGCCGATGGCTGGCTCGGCATCGCCATGCCGGCGGAGTATGGCGGCGCCGGACTCGGCATCACCGAGGCGGCGCTGATGATGGAGACCATCGCCCGCTCGGGCGCGGGAATGTCCGGCGCCTCGGCCGTGCACATGAATATTTTCGGCCTCAACCCGGTGGTGGTGTTCGGCAGCGAGGCGCAGAAGCGGCGCTTCCTGCCGCCACTGATCGCCGGGCGGGAGCGCGCGTGCTTCGCCGTCACCGAGCCGAATACCGGGCTCGACACCACGCATCTGCGCACCCGCGCCGAGCGCCGCGGCGACCGCTACGTGACCAATGGCCAGAAGGTCTGGATCTCGACCGCCCAGGTGGCCGAGAAGATGCTGATCCTGGCGCGCACCACGCCGATCGAACAGGTGCGCAAGCCGGCCGAAGGGCTGAGCCTGTTCTACACCAGCCTCGACCGCACGCGCGTCGAGGTCCGCGAGATCGAGAAGATGGGCCGCAAGGCGGTCGATTCGAACCAGCTCTTCATCGATGGGCTGGAAGTGCCGGTGGAGGACCGGATCGGCGAGGAAGGGCGCGGCTTCCAGATGATCCTGCACGGGTTGAACCCGGAGCGCATCCTCATCGCCGCCGAGGCGGTTGGCCTCGGCTTCGCCGCGCTCGACCGGGCCACGGAATATGCCAAGGAGCGCGTCGTCTTCGGCCGGCCGATCGGGCAGAACCAAGCGATCCAGCATCCGCTGGCGGAGAACTGGTGCGAGCTGTCGGCGGCGCGGCTGATGATGCTGAACGCCGCCTGGCATTACGATGCCGGCAAGCCGACCGGGCCGCTCGCCAACGCGGCGAAATACCTGGCTGCCGAGGCCGGATTCAGGGCGTGCCAGACGGCGATGATGACACATGGCGGCTTCGGCTACGCCAAGGAGTATCACGTCGAACGCTATCTGCGCGAGATCATGATCCCCCGCCTCACGCCGGTCAGCCCGCAGCTCGCGCTCTGCCACATCGCCGAGAAGGTCCTCGGCCTGCCGAAATCCTATTGAGCCCGCTCAGAACAGCGACAATTGCTCTCCGACGGCGCCGCGCGCCGGGGCCGGCGGCGCCGCGAAGCCGGTGCAGTCGAGCTCCGAGCGCGCCTCGCCCAGACCGAACTGGCGCACCGCGCGCGCGAAGCGGGCGGCGAGCAGGTCCGCGATCGGGCCGCTGCCCTCCATGCGATGGCCGAAGCGCGGATCGTTCATCTGCCCGGCTCGGGTCTGGCGCACCAGGCTCAGGACATGCGCGGCCCGCTCGGGGAAGTGTGCCGTCAGCCACGCCTCGAAGAGCTGCGCCACCTCGCCCGGCAGGCGCAGCAGCACGTAGCCGGCCTGCCGCGCCCCGGCGCGCGCTGCCGCTTCGAGGATATGCTCCAGCTCGGCGTCGTTCAGCCCGGGGATCATCGGCGCCGCCATCACCCCGGCGGGTACCCCGGCCTGCGCCAGCGCCGCGATCGCCTGCAGCCGACGCTCCGGGCTCGCCGCCCGCGGCTCCATCCGTCGCGCCAGCGCCGGGTCGAGCGTGGTCACCGAGAGACACACGCGCACCAGCCGCCGCTTCGCCATCGCCGCCAGGATATCGAGATCCCGCAGCACGCCGGCCGACTTGGTGACGATGGTGAGTGGATGATTGAACCGGTCCAGCACTTCCAGCACGGCGCGGGTCAGCTTCAGCGTGCGCTCGACCGGCTGGTAGGGATCGGTATTGGTGCCGAGCGCCAGCGGACGCGCGGCGTAGCCGGTCTTGCGCAGCTCGCGCTCCAGCAAGGCAGCGACGTCCGGCTTGAACTGCAGACGGGTTTCGAAATCGAGCCCGGGCGAGAGGCCGAGATAGGCGTGGGTCGGGCGGGCATAGCAATAGATGCAGCCATGCTCGCAGCCGCGATAGGGGTTGACCGAGCGGTCGAAGCCGAGATCGGGGCTGGTGTTCCAGCTGATGACGCTGCGCGCGCTATCGCGGCTCAGCGTCGTCGGCACGCGCTCGGCCGGTTCGCCCACTGCCGGGTGGGCCGCATCCCAGCCATCATCGAACGGGTCGCGCCAGGTCGGCTCGAAGCGCGGCGGCGGATTACCGGTCGCGCCGCGCCCCTTGCGCGCACGGGCCGGGGGCGGCGTGATCGGCTCCGGTTCCGGCGCGCCCGCGGCCTCGAGCGCGGCCAGCGCCTCCGCGTCCGGCGCGGAGCGGATCAGCCTCTTGCCTTCGGTGGCGCCATCGGGCATGGTTTTGTTCCCCGTTCGTTCGTCAACACTCTCGTGCACCCGGCGTGACGAGTCAAGAACATAAAGTGAACGACCCCACAGCCCACTCACGACCCGATCCCGCGCGGCGCGACCTCGCCAATCTCGGGGTCATCATCCCGGCCCTCGATGCCGCCGCCACGCTGCCCGCCACCCTGGCCGCGCTGACCGCGGAGGCCAGGTTGGGCGAGATCCTCGTTGTCGATGGCGGCAGCGCGGATGCCACAGCCCCGATCGCCGCGGCTGGCGGCGCGCGGGTGCTGCGCGCGCCGCGGGGACGGGGAACCCAGATCGCCGCCGGCGTCGCCGCGAGTGCCGCGCCGTGGCTGCTGATCCTGCATGCCGACACGGTACTGGCGCCCGGCTGGGCGGACATCGTCGCCCGCTTCATCGCCGCGCCGGGCAACCGGGACCGCGCCGGCTTCTTCCGCTTCACCCTCGCCAGCCCGCTCCCGGCGGCGCGGCGGCTGGAGCGGGCGGTTGCCTGGCGGTGCCGGACGCTCGCCCTGCCCTATGGCGACCAGGGGCTGCTCATCGCTCGGGACTGCCTCAGCGCGATCGGGGGCGTCCGCCCCCTGCCGTTGATGGAGGATGTCGATCTCATCCGCCGCCTCGGCCGGGCGCGGCTGGTGGCGCTCGATCATGCTGCGACCACGGCGGCGACGCGGTTCGAGCGCGACGGCTGGCGCCGGCGCTCGGCGATGAATATCACCTGCCTCATGCTCTATCATCTCGGCCTGCCGCCGCGCCTGATCGCGCGTCTCTACGGATGAAGGACGTCGTCGTGGTCTTTGCCCGCACGCCGCGCCTCGGCACGGTGAAGCGGCGGCTGGCGCGTTCCATCGGCGCGCGCGCGGCGCTGCGGTTCCATATCGGCATGCTGACCCGCCTGGCCCGTGCGCTGCGGCGCGAACGCCGCTTCCACGCCGTGTTCGCCCTCACCGGCGGCCGGGCACGCTGGCCTCACGGCATCGCGCGCATGGGCCAGGGACAGGGCGATCTCGGCCGGCGCATGGATCACGCCTTCCGCCGCTTCCCACGCCGCCGCGTCGTTCTGGTCGGCACCGACATCCCTGCCCTCGCCGCTGCCGATCTGCGCGCCGCCTTCCGCGCGCTAGGCCGGGCGGCGGCGGTGTTCGGCCCGGCCGAGGATGGCGGCTTCTGGCTGGTCGGCTTCGGCGCCCGCCGCCCGGCGCGGCCCTTCGCCGGCGTGCGCTGGTCCAGCCGGCACACCCTGGCCGACACGCTGGCCAATCTCCGCCCCCGCCCGGTGACGCTGCTGCGCCGGCTGCGCGATGTCGACACGGCAGCGGATTTCCAGGCGGCGCGGGAGGCCGGGCAATGCTGAAATGGCTGGTGCGGCTGCATCTCGCCTCCCCCGCGCTGTGGCTGCGCCAATCCCTGTTCTGGGCCGGCGCGGTGCTGGTGGCGCTGGCCGCGACGGCGCTGGCGCGTGGCGCCGATCAGGCCCAGATCGTCTTCCACGCCCTGATGCACCTCGGCGCCGCGCACGGGCTGGGCCTGTGGCCGGCCTTCGTCATAACGCCGCTCGGGCTGATCGCCTCGGTGCTGCTGACGCGGCGCGTGTTTCCCGGCGCGCAGGGCAGCGGCATCCCGCAGGTGATCGCGGCGGTACGGCTGCGCGACCCGGCCACGATGCGCCGGGTGCTGTCGTTGCGTATCGGCATCGGCAAGATATTGCTCACCCTGCTTGGGCTCGCCTGCGGCGCCTCGATCGGGCGCGAGGGGCCGACCGTGCAGGTCGGCGCTTCGCTGATGTTCGCCATGGGACTGGCGCTGCGCCGGCCGCGGCGGGAACTGCAGCGCGCGCTGGTGCTGGCTGGCGGCGCGGCCGGCGTCGCCGCGGCATTCAACACGCCGCTCGCCGGCATCGTCTTCGCCATCGAGGAACTCAGCCGCTCGTTCGAGCAGCGCACCAGCGGCACCACGCTGACCGCGGTGATCGTCGCCGGCATCACCACACTCGCCCTCTCGGGCAACTACACCTATTTCGGCGTCACCTCGGCGGAGCTCGCCCTCGGCCCGGCCTGGCTCGGGGTGCTGCTCTGCGGCGTCGCCGGCGGGTTGGCCGGCGGGCTCTTCGGGCGGCTGCTGCTGACCGCGGCAGACGGGCTGCCCGGGCCGGCGGGGCGGCTGGTCATGCACCATCCGGCACTGTTCGCTGCCCTCTGCGGCGTGGCCCTGGCGGCGATCGACGTCGCCTCGGGCGGGCTCACCGCCGGCACCGGCTATGCCGAGGCGCGCCACCTCGTCGAAGGCGGCG
>DAIDKZ010000253.1 GCA_027449745.1 Acetobacteraceae bacterium
GGCGCCGGCGGTGGCTTGGCATCCTTGCTGTCGGCCCCGCCGCCGCCGCCGCCGCCGGAGCCGGGCGCGCCGCCGAGCGGGCCCATCCCGCCCATCTGGGCGCGGGCCGGGCCGGCGATCACGGACGCGGCCATGACCGACACGGCCAGCAGCGCGACCGAAACCAGCCGGCCTCGGGCCGGACCATCGGGAGCACGCACGAACGTCGACGCCATGAAGCTCGGTCCTCAGCTGTTCAGCCACCAGAAGCCGGCAGCCAGGTAGCCCGCATAGCAGGTCCACGCCAGATAAGGCAGCAGCAGCAGCGCCGCAACCGGTTGGACCCGTGCGAACACGGTCACCGTGCGCACCACCAGCGCCAGCAGAAGCGCGATCACGATCAGCCCGCCCAGCGGGCTGCGCAGCCCGAAGAACGCCGCCGACCACAGCGCATTGACGAGCAATTGCCAGCCCCACAGCCGCAGCGCTGCGAACCGCCGCGCGGCATCGATGCGGACACACCGCCATACGAGCCAGGCGGCGACCCCCATGAGCACATAGAGCGCGGTCCAGACCGGCCCGAACACCCAGTTCGGTGGTGTGCCGGGCGGCGAATGCAGGGTCAGGTACCAGCTATGCACACTGCGCGCGGTAAGCGCGCCACCCACCGCGCCAGCCAGCAGGGCCAGCCCGACGAAGCCGACCAGCGCCGCTACCGCGGAGCGCGGGCCGAACATGGAAGGCGGAACGCCCCCTTCAGGAATATCACGCTTGCGGAAGACACGCCCTCCCCGGATTGCCACCCCGGCGCCGCTGATTGCGTAACAACGCTAACGGCCCTCGCGCCGCCAGGCCGCGAGCATGAAGCCCAGCAGCAGCGGCAGCGCCAGCCAGGGCGGCAGCAAGGTCTGCGACGCCACGCCGGTGACGAGATGATCGTGGTTGCGGCGCAGCCCGATCCACCCGGTGCCGCCGCTGGCGGCATCGGGCTCAACCAGGCGCAGCTCCGGCGCGCCCGCCGGGTCCAGCCAGTGGACCGAGCCACCGCTGCTCGCCACCAGCGGCGCCAGCTTCGTCGCCGTGGCGCGCAGATCCTCGAATTCCTTCGGATTGGCCGCGCCGACGGCGGCGAAGACCGTCTGGCTGCCGTCCGTGACCTGCCACACCCCCGGCTTGGTGGCGGCCAGCACCGCATCCTCCTCGCCCGGTGCACCTCGCGTCAGCGTGAGCCGCGTCGGCGCCCCGTCCGGATCGGTGACCGTGACCGCGGCCGGCGGGCCGTCGGCAAGGCTGCGGCGGCGGATCAGCAGCTTCCCATCCTGAACCCGGGCGCTCAGCGCGTTCTCTTCGAGTTCCGGCTCCTTCATCAGCCAGTGCGCCAGGCGGCGCAGCAGCTCCGCCTGCGGACCGCCGCCCTCGTGGCCGCGCGACCACAGCCAGATCTGGTCGGAGAGCAACAGGGCAACGCGGCCCTTGCCGACGCGATCCAGGATCAGCAGCGGCCGGCCATCGCCGGTCTGCATCACCACCTCGCCCCGCGCATCGCCAACCTCGATGCGGCGATACCACTCGCCCCAGCGCGGCGGCCCGTTCGCCTGCCACCCGGGCAGGCCCGCGGTGACCGGGTGGCGCGTGCCCGCGGCGCTGATCAGCGGCCGGAACGGCCCCTCCACCGTCGCTTCCTCGGTATCGAGCGGCACCGCCGGCAGCACCTCGCCGAGCGGCGTCGAGGCGAGGCTGGTGATGGAGGCGAATTCCGGCCCCGTGCTCATCAGCAGCGCGCCGCCATTGCGCACATATTCGGCGATGTTGCGCAGATAGGCCGGCGGCAGGATGCCGCGATTCTGGAACCGGTCGAGAATGATCAGGTCGAACTGGCGGATCTTGATCTGGAACAGCTCGCTGACCGGGAAGGCGATCAGCGCCAGCTCGTTGAGCGGGGTGAGGTCGTCCTTCTCTGGCGGGCGCGGGATGGTGAAATGCACCAGATCCACGGCGGGGTCCGCCTTCAGCAGCCGCCGCCAGGTGCGCTCGCCGGGATGCGGCTCGCCGGAGACCAGCAGCACCCGCAGCCGGTCGCGCACACCGTTGATCTCGACCACGGCGCGGTTGTTCAGCGTCGAGACCTCGCCGGGCAGGGTCTCCACCTGCAGCTCCACTGCCGTCGGGCCGGCGCGGGTGATCGGCACCGGGATCGTCTGCACGCGGCCGATCGGCACGGAGGCGAGCTGCGGCGGCTGGCCGTCCTGGCGGATGGTGACCCGCGCGGCGCCGGCGGGGTGCGCCGCGCCGAGATCCTCGACGACGTAGCGCAGATCGACCCGATGCCCGACCAGCCCGAAGCTCGGCGCCTCGACGATGCGCAGCCGGCGGTCGGTCTCCTCGCCCTTGGCCGGGATCAGCACATGCAGCGGTGCGCTGCCCCCCGAACCCACGTTCCAGGGGGCCGCCCCGTCGGCCGGCACGTCGTGCGCCTGGCCGTCGGTGATGGCGATGACGCCGGCCAGCCGGCGGCGCGGAATATCGGCCAGGGCGCGGGTGATGGCGCCGATCAGCGGCGTGCCGGCGCTGCCCCCTTCGGGCAGGCCGACGGTGCGCAGCTCCAGCCCCGGCAGCCGCGCCGCCGCCTGTTCGAGCTTCATTCGCGCCTGCTCGGCCAGCGCCGCGCGCTCCCCGATCTGCATCGAGCCGGTGCGATCGACCAGCAGCAGCCCGATATCGGGCAGGGCCTGCCGCGTCTCCTGGACCAGGCGCGGACCGGCCAGCCACAGCAGCAGGACGAGGAACGCCACCGCGCGCAGCACCGCGCCCGAGGCCCGGCGCAGTAAGGCCGGGACGATCGCCGCCGCCGCCAGCACGCCGAGCCCGGCCAGCAGCCAGAGCGGCAGGAGCGGCTGGAAGCGCAGCGCGGCGATGATCGGGTCCATCCCCGCCCTACTGCCCCAGCCGTTCGAGGATCGCCGGCACGTGCACCTGGTCGCCCTTGTAGTTGCCGGTCAGCGCGTACATCACGAGATTGACGCCGAACCGATAGGCCAGCAGGCGCTGGCGCGCGCCGCCCGGGATCACCGCGTACGGGTTGTGCCCGTCCGCATCCACCGCCCAGGCCGATGCCCAGTCGTTGGCGCCGATGATCACCGGGCTGACGCTGTCGTTGGCCCGATCCTGCTGGCGCTGCACCCAGACCGGCGCGCCGACATAGCGGCCGGGGAATTCGCGCAGCAGGTAGAAGGCGCGCGCGAGGACATGCTCGGTGGTGAGCGGGGCCAGCGGCGGCACCGAGAGCGCCTTGCCGAGGCCGGCCAGGGTGGCGTCGACGCCGGGGTTGAAATCCTCCCCGCTGCCGCCCGCCCCGCCGCGCGTGTCGATCAGGATGATGCCGCCATGCGCCATGTAGTCGTTGAGCGCGGCCAGCGCGTCGGCGGGCGGCAGCGGCGCGTCGGCGAGGATCGGCCAGTAGAGCAGCGGATAGACGCTGAGATCGTCCCGCCCCGGCGCGACGGCGACGGGCTCGGCCAGAACCGCGGCGGTGCGCTGATTGACGTAGTCCGACAGGCCGAGCAGCCCGGCGCGGGAAATCTGGTCCACGCCGTCGTCCCCGGTGACGACATAGGCGAGATGGATGGCGAGCGAAGGGTAGCGCTCGGCGGCGTGCGCCCCGGGCAGTGCCGGCGGCGCGGCCAGCAGCAGCGCCAGCGAGGCCGCCACGGCAGCACCCCGGCGCAGCACGCCGCGCAGGCCGAGCGAGAGCAGAAGGTCGAGAATGAACAGCGCCAGGGCGGCGGCGATCAGCCACGGGCCCAGCGCCCGCTCCGGCGCGGCCGCCCCCAGCGGCTCCTCCACCGCCCCGGCGATCGGCGCGCTGGCCGCCAGCGGACCCAGCGCGGCGCCGAGATTGAGCGCGCGGCGGCTGGATTCTGGTCCATAGAGCCCGGGCGGGTGGCGCGGCGAGACCACAGTGCGCGCGAACGCGTCCCCGGCCAGGGCCTGTGCGGCAACCGGCGGCGGGCCAAGAGCGCCGAATCCGTCCAGCGTCAGCGCCGGCGCCTGCAGCCCGCTCTCGCTCTCGGCGGCGATGCCGGCCGAGAGCGCGATCAGCCGGCGCAGCATGTCCACGAACAGGCCCGACAGCGCGAGATTGGACCAGTCGGCATTGGCGCTGACATGGAACAGCACGATGCGCCCGGCCCCGCGCGTCGCCGCCGTCACCAGCGGCGTGCCGTCGGTCAGGCTGGCCCAGGCATGGCGCGCGAGATCGGGCCGCGGCTCGGCGAGAACCTGCCGCGTGACACTGACCTCCTCGGGAACCGCCAGCCCGGCGAAGGGCGAGTCCGACGGGAACGGGGCGAGATGCGCCGGCTTGCTCCAGGACAGCGCCCCGCCCAGCGCGCGGTCGCCGGTGAGCAGGCCAACCGGAAGCATCCGGTCCGGGTGCTCGGCGAGCCGCGGGCCGGCGAAGCGGATCAGCGTCCCGCCCTGCTCGACCCAGCGCTCCAGCCGCTCCGCCTCCGCCCCGTCCGGGATCACGCGGTCGGCGAGGATGAGCACGGCGAGCGGGCGGGCGAGCAGGGTCTCGAGCGAGCCCTCGCGCAGCTCGGCGTAGGGGTTCAGGGCGCGGCGGAGGTAGTAGAGCTCACCGAGCAGCGGCGTGCCGGCGCCGATCGCGTCGCCGGCCAGCAGCCCGACGGGGCGGCGGCGCCAGCGCTCATCCAGCAGCCAGTGCGCGCCGGCGGACGCGGTGCCGGCCAGGACCAGCTGGCCAAGCGCGTTGCGCAGTTCCGGCGGCAGCGCCAGCGGCGCCGCGGCGCTGGCCGCACCGGGCGGGAACTCGATCACCGCCTCGGCCAGGCTGCGCCCATCGCCGCTCTGCGCCAGCACCCGCGCCGGCGGCGAGGGCCCGGCGACGGGCAGGCGCGCGACCACGGCGACGAGCGCTCCGCCCGCTTCGCGCGGGGCGAGCAGGAGCCGCTCGCCCCCCGGATCGGGACGCAGCTCGGTGACTGGCCCGATGCCAGCGAGGGCCGCGG
Source organism: Acetobacteraceae bacterium (assembly GCA_027449745.1). GTDB lineage: Bacteria > Pseudomonadota > Alphaproteobacteria > Acetobacterales > Acetobacteraceae > JAJZVV01. The sequence goes on from DAIDKZ010000253.1 coordinate 5,007, forward strand.
CAAACTCCGCCGACCCGGGCGCGTCGACGCCGTCGCCGAGATAGACCGAGGCGCCCGAGCCCGCTCGGCCCGGGCCGGCTGTCCAGGCGCGCAGCGCAGCGGCGGCGTCGAACCGGTCCACCGGCCAGGGCTTCGGCCGCAGCACCGCGAGGCGGGCGCGCAGTTCGGCGGGCGGCATCACCGGGCTCGGCGAGGGCGCCATGCCATCCTCGGTGCGCGCCGTGCCGAGCAGCGCCGCCGGCCTGCCGCTGCGCGCCAGACGGTCCAGCACGGCATCGCCGGCGGCCAGCACGCGCGGCCAGGAGGCGGCCGAAGCCCAGCCATCATCGATCACCACCAGCATCGGGCCGGACCCCGGCAACGCCGGCCTGGCGTCGAAGACCGGCCGCGCGAGACCGACGATGACCAGCGCCGCTGCCAGCATGCGCAGCGCCAACAGCCACCAGGGGGTGCGCGCGGCCTCCTGCTCCACCGGGTCGAGCCCGGCGAGCAGGCGGATCGCCGGGAAAATCTGCCGCCGCGGCGCCGGCGGTGTGACCCGCAGCAGCCACCACAGCAGGGGCAGCGCCGCCAGGGCGAGGAGCACGGCGGGAGCGGCGAAAATCATGCGGCGAGCGCCATGTAGAGCGAGAGGAGCGCGGTCTCCGGCGAGTCGCTGGTGCGATGCAGCGAGGCGCTGAACCCGGCGCCGGTGCAGATGTCGCCGAGCCCGCGGACCTGCGCCGCCAGCCGCCGGTCATACTCGGCGCGGACATGCTCGACGCGCGGCACCAGCGTCTCCGCTTCCGCCTCCAGGCCGAGAAAGCGCACCCGGCCGCTATAGGGCAGGTCGATCTCCGCGGGATCCAACACTTGCAGCACATGGCCGCTGGCGGGCACCGCGGCAAGACGCCCGATGGCAGCCGCAACCTCCTCCAGCGGCGCGAGGAAGTCGCCGATCAGCACGACCCGGCTGTGACGGGTAAGGACCGCGTCCGGCGGCAGGCCGCTTCCGCCGTCGGGCTCGGCGAGGAGCGCCTCGGCGAGATGCTCGAGCCCGGCGGACCCGGAGAGCGCCGGCGTCTCGGCGCCGAGCAGACGCACCCGCTCGCCGCCACGCAGCAGCAGCGCCGCCAGCGCGAGCAGCAGCAATTCCGCCCGCGCCCGCTTGTCCTCCGCGGCCAGCGGCGAGCTCCAGCGCATCGAGGCCGAGGCGTCGCGCCAGAGATAGACGCTCTGCGCCGTCGCCCATTCGCGTTCGCGGACGAACGCACGGTCGGCCTTCGCCGATTGCCGCCAGTCGATCCGCGTCGTCGGATCCCCCTGCAGGAACGGGCGGAACTGCCAGAAGGCGTCGCCCGCGCCGGGGCGGCGGCGGCCGTGGATGCCCTGCGCCACTGTCGCCGCGACCCGCTGCGCCGCGACCAGCAGCGCGGGCAGCCGCGCGGCGAGGGCTTCGGCGCGGTGGGCGCTCCGCTGCACCGGGCCGGCGGCGGACGCTTGGGTCATCCGAGCGCCTCGACCAGCCGGGCGATGACGGCGGAGAGCGTCACCCCGTCGGCGCGGGCAGCGAAGGTGAGCGCCATGCGGTGGCGCAGCACCGCCGGCGCGAGGGCAGCGACGTCATCGAGGCTGGGGGCCAGGCGACCATCGAGCAGGGCGCGGGCGCGGCAGGCGAGCATCAGCGCCTGCGCCGCGCGCGGGCCGGGGCCCCAGGCGACATGGCGCCGGACCTGCTCGTCGCTGGCGGTTTCCGGCCGGCCGCCGCGGACCAGGGCGAGGATGGCCTCGACGACGCTCTCTCCCACCGGCACGCGGCGGATCAGCGCCTGCGCCGCGAGCAGCTGCTCGGGCGAGAGCATCCGCCGCGGCGCCGCCGCCTCCGCGCCGGTGGTTGCGAGCAGCATCGTCCGCTCGGCGGCGTGGTCGGGGTAGGTCATGTCCACCTGCAGCAGGAACCGGTCGAGCTGCGCCTCCGGCAGCGGGTAGGTGCCCTCCTGCTCGATCGGGTTCTGTGTCGCCAGCACGTGGAACGGCCGCGGCAGCGCGTGCTCGACGCCGGCGACGGCGACCCGGTTCTCCTGCATCGCCTGCAGCAGCGCTGACTGGGTGCGTGGGCTGGCGCGGTTGATCTCGTCGGCCATCAGCAGCTGGGTGAAGACCGGCCCGGCGATGAAGCGGAAGCTGCGCCGGCCCTCGGCATCCTCGTCCAGCACCTCGCTCCCGAGAATGTCCGCCGGCATCAGGTCCGGGGTGAACTGTACCCGCTTGCTCGACAGGCCGAGCACGGTGGCGAGCGTCTCGACCAGCTTGCTCTTGCCCAGGCCGGGCACGCCGACGAGCAGCACATGGCCGCCGCAGAGCAGCGTGATCAGGGTCTGATCCACCGCCTCCTGCTGGCCGAAGATGATCCGGCTGGTCTCGGCGCGGATCGAGGCGACATGGCTGCCGAGGGCGGCGACGGCGTCGAGCAGCGCGTCGCTGGCGGGCGGGGAAGCCGGGGAACCGATCGAAGGCGCGGACATGGGCGGGTCGTACTCCTGGCGCGTGGCGCGGGATCCGCCACGGAAACGGCCCGCGAGGACCGGATCCGAACGGAAAGCAACCGGTCGCCGCCAAAAACCGGCGACGCCGAACGGCATGGTGCAACGGGCGCACTTCCATCGCCCAGGGGATGCTACCTATATGTGTGCAGCGCTTGAAGTCTGGCGAGGTCTGGAGACGAAGACGTGAACGACGTACCGCGCCACCGACCGACGCTCTCCTCTGGTCTGGCTCATGGTCCAGCCATGCCACCGCTCCCGCTCGCCCCGGGGAGCGTGCTCTCGTCGCATCAGCGCCGCCCGGTCGAGTGCGGCGACCTGCCTTTCGTCATCCGACGCGACGGGAGCTGGCTCTATCGCGGCAGCCCGATCGGGCGGAAGGAGCTGGTCTGCCTCTTCGCCAGCGTTCTCAAGCGCGACGACGAGGGCGCGTTCTGGCTGGAGACGCCGGCCGAACGAGGGCGCATCGTGGTCGAGGACGCGCCGTTCGTCGCCGTCGAACTCGATTGGGGCGGGTGCGGCTGCCGCCAGCAGCTCAGCTTCCGCACGAACGTCGACCTCATCGTCACCGCCGGCCCCGAGCATCCGATCCGCGTCTCCCACGACATCCTGACCTGCGACCCGACGCCCTATATCCGTGTCCGCGACGGCAGCGGGCGCTGGCCGATCGAGGCGCGCATCGCCCGCGCGGTCTATTACGAGCTGGTCGCGCTGGCCGAGCCGCGCGAGATCGGCGGGCGGCGCATGCTCGGGGTGTGGAGCTGCGGCGTGTTTTTCCCGCTCGGCGAGCTGCCGGACGCCGAGGACTGAGCCGATTCCCCTCGAAGCCACCCGCCTCGCCCTGCAGCTTCCCGAACGCCTGCGCCAGGCCGGCGCGCGCCGGGCGGAGGCCGACGACGCGACCGACCTGCTCGACCGCCCGCCAGTGCCGGCGGCGGTGCTGGTGGCGATTGTCCTCGGCGCCACGCCCGGCGTCCTGCTGACCAAGCGCAACGCCCATCTCAGCGCCCATGCCGGCCAGGTGAGCTTTCCCGGCGGACGCATCGACCGCGCCGACGCGGATGCCGAGGCGGCGGCGCTGCGCGAGGCGCGGGAGGAGATCGGGCTCGATCCCGCCGCGGTCCGGCTCGCCGGCCGGCTCGCCGAACACGTCACCGGCACCGGCTTCCGCATCACCCCCATCGTCGGGCTGCTGCCCGCGGGCCTCGCCCTCACGCCGGCCCCGGCGGAGGTGGAGGCGGTGTTCGAGCTGCCGCTGGCCGTGCTGCTGGACCCGGCCGCGCCGGTGCGGCGGCGGGCGGAGTTCCGCGGCCGGATGCGCGAGTTCTGGGTCTGGCCGCACCCCGAGCATTATATCTGGGGTGCGACCGCATCGATCCTGATGCAGCTCGCCGCGCTGCTGCGCGAACCCCGGCAACGGGAAGAAGCGCTGGCGCCGGACGAGGCGCTGGCGGCGCACGAGCGCGGCGTGCGGTGAGCGCGGCGCCGGCGCTCGTCCTCACGCCGAGACCGGCTTTCCTCGACGACCCGGCGCTGGCCGCGGTGCTGGCGGCGCTGCCCGAGGCGCGGGTCGTCGGCGGCGCG
>DAIDKZ010000254.1 GCA_027449745.1 Acetobacteraceae bacterium
TGCGCAGCCGCAGCACCAGAAACGCCGCGATCATCCCGAAGAGGACCAGATCGATCGGAAAGCTGTTCGCGCCCATTGGGGTCTCCTGGACCGTCGTCAGGACATAGGCGAGAGCCGGGCGGCGGGCAACCATGCGGACCCGCGCCGCCGTCCGCGCCGGACCCGGCGGCGAGGGCGCAGCGCAGCGCCAGCGCGGCATAGGGCGCGGGCAGCGGCGCCGAGGCGGCCGGCAGCGTTTCGTACGCTTCCAGCATGCCGAGCAGCATGCCGGTCAACGTCGGCAGCGGCGCGCCGGCCGGTGCCAGCGCCTCCAGCTCGGTCTCGAACAGCGCCGCCAGCCAGCGCTGGCGCGCCGCCACGGCCTCGGCGACGCTCCCCGGCACCAGCGCCAGCGCCTCGGCGTGCACCCGCGTCTCCTCGGCGGCGCGGCGGGCGAGATAAGCCTCCGCCATCGCCAGCAGCCGTGCCCGCGCCGATGTCGCGTCCGGTGGGGCATCCGGTGGGGCGTCCGCGTCCGCGATGGTCGAGGGAGCCACCGTGTCGGCGGTGATGCTTAGTGGAGCCGCCGCATCCGCAGCGAGGGCCACGGCCTCGATGCGCGCGTCGGCCGCGGTCATCAGCATGGCGGAGAGCAGGGCGGTCTTGTCCGGATAGCAGCGGCGCAGGCCGCCGGCGGAGAGGCCGCTCTCCCAGGCCAGCCGGTCGAGCGAGGTGGCGGCGACGCCGCGGCGGGCGAACACCGCCCACGCCGTCTGCCGCACCTCGCCCTGCCGCTTCTGCCGCCGCTCGACGCGCAGCGCCGCGCGGAATTCCTGCTCCCGCTGCCGCGCGATCTCGATCTCGATGCTGTAGCCGCCGCGATAATCCGCCATGCCGCCCCCGCGGGACCGCGTGCCGCTCCGGCACGTGATCCTGTTTTGTTCTCAACGCGGGCCGAGAATGCGCAAGCCGGCGCCCGGGCACAACAGGAATCGGGCACAACAGGAATCCGGCACAACAGGAATCGGGCCGCGCGCCGGCGCGGCGGCGGTTCAGCGCAGCAGGGAGGTCGCGGCCCAGCCGACGACGATCCAGAGCGAGAGCGAGGCCAGGCCGATGATCGGAACCGCCTGGCGCCAGGGCAGCCGGCTGGTCGGGGAAGACTGGTCGTGGGCCTGTTCGATCGCCGGGTGCATGGACGAACGTCTCCTCTGCGTGGACTGTGCCCGCCGCGCCGCTCGGTTCCTTGCGAAACGCGGACGGGCCCGGGGAGCTGGGGCTGAGCGTCGGCCAAAAAATTGGCCGGCGCTCGCCATCAGAGACGTGCTAAGATGAACAGGACGTTAAATCGTTTGGATCGCAATCGTGGAGGCTTGGTTGAAAGTCGACGCGGCGGATCGAAAACACGGGTGGTCGGGCTCAAAACGATCCAGCACCAGGAGAGGAACGACGGGATGGCGCCGGCCGAGCCGCGATAGCCGAGGTGCGCTTGGCTACGTAAAGCGACCTTCGGATGTATGCGCTGCTCGAATGCAACTGTAGATTGATCGGCCGGGCAGATCAAGGAAATTAACGGCTCACACGGGCCCGTGTGCCGGCCATGATTACGTACGGGTGCTGACGTACGTACGCTGGCCCTGGCCCTGGCGCTGGCCCTGGCGCGGGCCCTGGCCGGTTGGTCTGCGCGCCGGGTTGGCGGGGCGGCGGCGCGCGAAACCGAGACTCATACCAACTGGCCGGCCAACTGGCCGGCCAACTGGCCGGAATGGGTCAGCATCTCCGCCGGTTCGTATGCCCCTTTGTCCGCCGCAGGCGGGTAAACAGACGCGTAAACAAGAAGCTAGCGCCTGTCAGCGCTTCAATGACGCGCTGACCGACGCTAGAGCACGGTCCGACCTGATGGAATCATCTGGTCGGACGGTCGTGCTCTAGAAACCTATGACTCTAGAGCAACTTATCTCCGATCGGCCCGAGCCGGAACGGCTCGGTCAGATCGGAGGTTGCTCTAGTGATTGGCGACGGCGAAGGCCGCGAAATCGCGGGCCAGGGTCGTATAGATCGGCCGCTTGAAGGGCACTGCCAGCGACGGCAGATCGGCGAGCGCGGTCCAGCGCCAGGCGTCGAACTCGGGATGCGCGTGGGCGTCGAGCCGGATATCGGCGTCGGTGCCGGTGAAGCGCAGCGCGAACCAGCGCTGGCGCTGGCCCCGGAAGCGCCCGCCAAGGGCACGGCCGATCAGGTGCGGCGGCAGGTCGTAGGTCAGCCATTCCGGGTGCTCGGCGAGGATCTCGGCGCGGGCCGTACCGATCTCCTCGGCCAACTCACGCAGCACCGCCTCGGCGGGCGTCTCGCCGGCGTCGATCCCGCCCTGCGGCAGCTGCCAGACATGCTCGCCCAGGCCCGCGGCGTCGCCGGGCGGCAGGTTGCGCCGCCTGGCGACGAAAATCCGGCCCAGCCGGTCGAACAGGGCGGCGCCGACATTCGGCCGATAGGGCAGGGATTCGGGGTCCAGCATCAGTGTCCTGCCCCTGAAATGCGCTTGCGTTTCAGGGATAAGCAGGCCACTGAAAACAAACGGCTAGTGTCCCGGAAATTCGCTTGCGAATTTCTGGAACGGGACACTAATTCCGCTCCGCCGGCGCGGCGGTGACGAGCGCGCTGACCGGCACCAGCGCGAAGCCGCGCGCCGCGAGCGTCGCCGCCCAGGCGGCCAGGCGCTCGACGGTCACCGGGCGGGGCAGCCCGGCCAGGCCGAGGGCGCTGCCATGGTCGTGCGCCAGCCGTTCGAGGGCGGCGAGCTTGGCCTCGATCTCGGGGCGCACGCCGGGCTCGTCGATGATGATGTCGACGCCGCGGCCGGCGACACGGCGCAGCGGCCGGCCGGCGCGCGGGTCGATGTAGAACAGGCCGCGATGCGCCAGCACGTCCTCCACCTGGCCGAGCATGACGTGGGAGGCGGCAAAGCGCTCCCCGCGCATGCCGTCGAGCGCGCCGGTGGCCCCGGCATAGCCGGCGATGCGCGACAGCGTCCATTCCAGCCGCCGCATGTTGAGCGCCGGGGGCGCGCTGGTGAGCAGGGCCTCGGGGCCCTCGTCGTTGAGCGGGTAGCCCTGCGGCTCCATCGGGATCGAGATCAGGAACTCGTGGCCGTGGGCGCGGGCGGTGGCGAGGAGCGGCTCGGCGTGGCTGGCATAGGGGGAGACGGCGAGGCTCACGGCCGCGGGCAGATGCTCGATCGCGTCGGCGCTGTCGGTTTCCGAGAGGCCGATGCCGGCGAGCAGGATGGCGATGCGCGGCGCGTTGACCGGATTGGTGACGTGGGCGGCATAGACGCGCATCGGCAGCCGCCCGTTGGCGCCGATGCGCGGCAGCAGGGCGCTGGCGGCGAAATCGGCCGGCTCCAGCAGGGCAGGGTCCGGCGCCGCGATCGGGACCACGGCAGCCTCCTCGGCGGCCCGCGGCGCGCCCGCCGACGCCGCAGATTTCGCCGCCTCCGGCTTCGCGGCTTCGGACTTCGCGGCTTCGGACTTCGCGGCCTCGGACTGGGCCGGCGCGGCCTCAGCCCGTGGGGACTTGCCCGCTTCGGGTTGGGGCGGTTCCGCCTGGGGGGACTCCGCCTGGGCCTGCTGGGACTTGGCGGGTTCGGCCGGGGTCGCCGCCGCCGGTTCCCGGGCCGTCGCCGGGGCGACGGCGGCCGGGGCGACGGCGGGCGGGGCGACGGCGGGCGGGGCGACGGCGGGCGGGGCCGGTTCCGGCTTTGGCGCCGCCGCGGCGAGCGGTTTCGCCGGCGCCGGTTCGGGCGGCTTGCCATGCTCGGGCGGGCCGAGGATCGCCAGCACGACGATGGTCGCCACGGCGGTGGCGCCGACCAGCGACCACAGGCGCAGCAGCGCCCGTGCCGCCGCACCGCGCTGCCGGCGTGACCCCGGCGCGTCCCTCTCGAGGCTCATCGCCGGCCGGGGGGCTTTGTCTTACCGGGCGGCGGCGTGCTTGGCGCCGGCCATGGCGTCGATGAGCTTCACCGCTTCCTGCAGCTGGAAGTCCGTCGCCGGCTTGGTCGGGTCGAAGGACGGCCAGTCCTTCGGCGGCTTGTCCGGGATCTGCTTGGCGATGGCCGGAATGTCGGCGCGCGGCGGCAGCGGCTGGGCGTTGGTGCCGCCGGTGTTGGTGAGGATGCGGTTGAGGTCGGCCTCGCGCTCCGGCAGCAGATGCTCCGGCGCGTCCCGGCTCTCGTTGACGGTGACGTCGGGGGTGATGCCGAGCCCCTGGATGGAGCGGCCGGACGGCGTGTAGTAGCGCGCCGTGGTCAGGCGGATGGCGCCGTTGCCGGCCAGCGGGATCACCGTCTGCACCGAGCCTTTGCCGAAGCTGCGGGTGCCGAGCAGGATGGCGCGCTGATTGTCCTGCAGCGCGCCGGAGACGATCTCGCTGGCCGAGGCCGAGCCGTTGTTGATCAGCACCACCAGCGGCAGGCCGCGGATGAGGTCGCCGTTCGGCTTGGCGTCGAAGCGCTGGCTGTCATCGGGGTGGCGGGCGCGGGTGGAGACGATCTCGCCGCGGTCGAGGAAGTCGTTGGAGACGGCGACGGCCTGGTCGAGCAGCCCGCCCGGGTTGTTGCGCAGGTCGAGCACCAGCCCCTTGAGCTTGCCGCCCGCTTGCGTCTGCAGCTTCTCGATCGACTGGCGCAGCCCGGGGTCGCTCTGCTCGTTGAACTGGGTGAGGCGGACATAGCCGACATCGCCCTCGAGATGCGCCCGCGTCACCTGGATGCGGATGATCTCGCGCTGCATGCTCACCACCAGCGGCTTGTCGACGCCCTCGCGCTTGATGGTGAGCGCGATTTTCGTGTTCGGCGCGCCGCGCATCTTCTCGACCGCGTCGTTCAGCGTCAGCCCCTGCACGCTCTTGCCGTCGATGGCGAGGATCAGGTCGCCGGCCTTGACCCCGGCGCGAGAGGCCGGCGTGTCGTCGATCGGGCTGATGACCTTGATGACGCCTTCCTTGTCCTCGGTGACTTCGAGCCCGAGGCCGCCGAACTCGCCGCGCGTCTGCACCTGCATGTCGCGGAAGGCCTTGGCGTTCATGTAGCTGGAATGCGCGTCCAGCCCGGTGAGCATGCCGTTGATCGAGTTCTCGACCAGATCGCGGTCGGTCACCGGCTCGACATAGTCGGCGCGGACGCGCTCGAACACGTCGCCGAACAGGCTCAGCAGCCGATAGGTCTCGGCATTGTCCCCGGTGTCGGCCAGCGCCGACGGAACGCCGAAATGCACGCCCATGGTGCGCAGCACCAGCCCCGAGCCAGGCCCGGCCACGAGCCCGGCGAGGAAAGCGGCGCCGATCAGCAGCCCGGAACGTCGTGTCATGCCAGTCACCCTCTATGCGCCTCTGCGCATGCTCCCACCGAGCCTAGCAATATAGGCTCGAACCCGCGCGCATCCAGCCTGCCCCGCAGCGCGCCCGAATGCAACCGGGCCGCGCGTCACGGCGCGCCGCGGAGCCAGGGGCGGGGGTCGATCGGTTCGGCGCCGCGGCGGAGCTCGACATGCAGCGTCGGCGGCTCGGCCGGCGCGGCGGGGTCCCACGCGCGCATGGCGCCGATCGGCTCGCCGGCCAGCACCGTCCGGCCGACCTCGGTGGCGATCTGCGCCAGGCCGGCGAGGACGAAGTGGAAATCGTCGCCGCAATCGAGGATCAGCACCTGGCCGTAGCTGCGGAAGGGCGCGGCGAACACGACGCTGCCGGCGCAGGGAGCGACGACGCGCGCGGCGGGTGCGGCCAGGTAGGCGATGTCCTCCGCCGGCCCGGCCGCGGTCGGGGCGCCGAACCCGCGCACGATGCGGCCGGCCAC
>DAIDKZ010000255.1 GCA_027449745.1 Acetobacteraceae bacterium
GATGGTCGCGCCGCTCGCCACGGTCCCGGCGCTGGCCACGGTGGGCGCGGCCGCCGCCGTGGCTGCCCCGGCGGCGGTGCCGGCGACGGTGGACCCCGCGGCCACGCCCGCCTGTTTCGCCAGCAGCGTCACCGGCGTCACCGTCGGCACCAGCGTGCCGCCGCCGAACTGGCAGCGGCGCACCGCGAGGCGCGAGCACTCGCCCTCGGCGAGCAGGCCGATGCCGAGCAGGCTCGTGCTCGCCGCCAGCTTCTTCGGATCGCCGAACAGGATGCGGCAATCGGCGATTTCGAGGTCCACGCTCTGCACCGCGCGCACGCCGATCATCACCGCGATCGCGCGGGACGTGCTCTCGGCGAATTTGGCGACCTCGCCGATCGCCGCGGCGAAGACCGCCGGCAGGCTGCGCTCCAGCATCCGCGGCAGGACGATGAGCCGTTTGGCCAGGTCCACGGGCAGCGCCGCCGCCGCCGGCACCAGGCTCAGCCCGCTGAGCGTGATGCGCGGCGCCTGCTCCAGCACCACCAGCCCGTCCGCGAACGCCGCAGCGTCGGCGGCCGGATCCGGCCCGATCGCGACGCCGTCGGCGCAGCCCTCCAGCGTCAGCCCGGCATGGCGCACGGTCAGCACCAGCGGCGCCTTGAGGAGATAGGTGCCGCGGTCGAAGCAGACGCGCGCGCCCGGCCCGAGCGCGGCGGCGCGGTCGATGATCGCCTGCAGATCGTTGCCCGGCACCCGCAGATCCTCCGGCCGGACGCCGATGCTGCAGCAGCCGGGATGCCGCCGCGTCAGCGCCACCAGGGACTCGAAGGTCCGGCGGCAATCATGCACCACCGGGGTCTCGATCTTGGCCCAGTCCACCGAAGTCCAGTCCACCGTCGCCAGCGCGCAGGCCCATTGGCGCGGCCCGTCCGGCGGCTGCGGCGCGGTGAGGAAGCGCTCGGGATAGACCGCCTGCGGCGTCGCCTGGCGCAGCGCGATCTGCCAGTAGGCGCCCACCGTCAGCACCGCGCCCTTCGGCAGCGAGATCGTCACCGTGACGCCGGTCGCCGCGCCGCTGACCGGATTGACCAGCGCCACCGTGCCGCCGGAGGGCGGGAAATTCGCCCGCCCCTGCCAGACGCGCACGAACAAGGGCGTCTTGTCGGCGAGATATTCGGCCGGCAGCGCGTGATCGAGCACGAGCTGCTTGGTCGGGTCGGCCGAGCCGATGGCGCCGTAGGGCTGGGTCAGCGTCCGCACCACCCCGGTGGGCTCGGCGACGCAGCGCAGGATCACCGCCTTGCCGGTCGGGTCGGTGGCATCGGGCGCGCTGCCGAGCACGGCGGCGGTGCGCAGGATCTCGACCACCTGCCCGGTGGCCGGAATGTGGAACGCGTCCGGCGGGTCGGCAGCCAGCGCCAGCCTCGTGCCGCCGCCGGAGACGGCGGCGACGCGATAGAGGAAGCTGGCATCGTCATAGCCCCAGATCAGCTCCGCCTGGCCGCTGGCGCCGGCGTCGCTGATGGCGACGCGGATGAGCTGGTTCTCGGCACCGAGATAGCCGCCGGTGGCGATCGGATCGCAGCGATTGGCCGCGCCCGCATCCTGGGCGAACCCGACCTGCAGGCGCACCAGCGGGGCCAGCTGCAGATCCCGCGGATCGAGCACCAGCCCGTCGCGCTCGCGCCACAGCCCGGCCGCATCGGTCCACGCCGCGGCGCAATCGGCGCTGCGCGCCGGCAGGCGGCGGATGCGCCGGCGCAGGCGCGTGCGCTGGGTCGTGTCCGGGCCGCCGAGCGCGACATCGAGCAGGTCGGGATCCTCGACCGCGCTCACCTCCTGCTCGGCGAGGTCGAGATAGACCAGCTCGAACCGGTGCTGGAACTCGATGCGCATGACCTCGTTGCCGGCGGCAGGGACCAGGGTCCCCGGCAGCGGGTCGTCCGGCGCGATCCAGTCCGGCTGGTCGAAATAGGCGTAGCTCAGCGCCGTCTCCCCCTCCGCCAGCACGGCGCGCTGGCCGCCGACATACATCGTCCCCGGGCTCACCCGGAGGTCGAACCGGTGCGCGGCGGGCGCAGGCAGCGGCGGCGGTGGGACCCACAGCGGCGGCGCGGGCGGGCTCTTGGCGGGCACGCTGATGGCGAAGCCGTCGTCCGGCGTGCCGCAGGGGCCGACGAAATCCAGCGCATCCGCGGCGGTGCGGGCACTCAGCAGCGTCTCCAGGGCGTTGAAGTCCCGGTCGAGGATGACCCGCCCCTGCTGCGCGACGACGCCGCGATAGGCTTCGCGGACATCATCGGAGGTTCTGCTGCGATCGCTCGCCATGGCTCAGTTCCCCATTAGCCGCGCGCCGCGCGGCGATTCTCACGTGACCGGAATGACGACCGGCACCAGGCCGGCCGGCATGTATTCCTGGAATTTCAAAAGCAGTGCGCGCGTCTTGATCGGCGTCTTCTCGCGCGCGAAGGCGCCCATCTCGGCCCCGTCCTCGGCGCCGGTGGAGATCAGCGCCGGCGCCCCGCGTGAGGGGTCCGGCGACGGCAGGATCTGCGCGTCCGCCATCGCCAGCAGCTGGGCGTAGCCCGCCGCGCCGATGTCGGTGGCGACGAACAAAGGCGCCGCAGGCGGGATGCGCACGCACTCGTATTTGCGCGGCAGCACGCTGCCATCGGCCCAGGCCGAGAAGCGCACGCAGCCATCCTGCGTGTCGTCGACCACGGCGCGGTCCTGCAGGATGCACTCGCTCGCCTGCAGCCGGTGCAGATCGAGCCGGCCGAGCACGGTGCAGCGCGTGAGGCTGACGCTGCCATCGGCCAGGGCGATCGCCGCCTCCCCGGCCGGCACCGCCTGCAGAATGCTGTTGCTGACGGCGAGGCTCTCGATCAGCCCGCCGGCGCGGGTGGCGATGGGGCCGAGGATGCTGCGGTCGGCGACGAACTGGCGCACCGTGCCCTCGACCCAGACCCGCGTCGGGGCCAGAAGCTGCCCGTCGGCGGCGAGCGCATAGGGCCCCGCCGGCGCACCGTGCGGCGCGGCGCTGCCGGGATCGAGCGTGCAGCAGCTCAGCGTCACGCTGTCGAACGCGCCGGCGAGCACGATGTCGGCGCCGCTGACGAACAGCCCGTCCAGCGTCAGCGTGCTGCCGGGGGCACCGGTGATGCGCCAGGCGGAGGCCCGCCCGGCCAGGCGCAGCAGCGGCCGTTCCTGGTTCGCCGCCTGCAGCGTCAGCGCGCCGGTCACCGCCACGTCAGGCACCGCCGACCAGGTGAGGGAATCGCCGAACCGCAGCGTCCCCGCGCCCGGCACCGCGGCGAGCGTGCCGCCGCCGGCTTCATCGGTGAGCGGTGCCGGCGTGGCGATGGCGATGGCGCCGAGGCGGCGATCGAACGGGCCGGCGCCGATCTCGGAGGAGAAGCCGTAATGGTAGCTGGCCTGCACCGCGGCGCCGGCCGGCACCGCGTCCAGCAGGGCGAATTTCCCCTGCGCCGGACGCAGCTGCAGCCGGCCGGCGGCGACGGTCTCACTGTCCGGCGGCGCGGTCGTCGCCAGCGCCACGGAGAGCGAGGCGGGGTAGAGCCCGCTCGCCGCGCTCAGCATCGCCAACGCAATCGGCGTCGGCAGGTCCGCCTCCGCCGGGGAGACCCAGGCATCGCCATAGGCGTTGGCCGGGCGGCCGGCGGCCAACAGCGCCACGCCGCGCCCGGTCGGGTCGAACGTGTACCAGCCGGGGCAGCCGGTGACCGCAACCGGCGTCACCGGGCCGAGCGCGAAGCTCTTCAGCCGCCACAGGAACACGCCGAGCGCCGGGATGCGGTACCAGCCGAACCGCCCGGACGCGGCGCGCAGATCGGCGGTGTGGAACGCCTCGTCGAACGCGGTGTGCGCGCGCGAGGCGCCATAGACGTTGCGCAGGTCGGCGAAGCCGCCGATCGGCGTGCGGGTGAGCGGGCCCACCAGCGCTTCCGCCTGTTGCAGCGCCACCGCCGCGGCGCTGGTGGCGCGGCCGATCGCCGGATCGAGCAAGTGGCGGGTGCGGCCGAGCCGGCGGAAGAACTCCACCAGTTTCGCGTCCCAACCGGTGATGTCGTGCGCGATCTCCTCCAGCACCGCGAGCGTGCCCTTGCGGCGGCGGTAATAGATCGTCTTGGCGACATCGAGCCGCTGGCCGCGCGCATCGAGATCGGCGACGATGCGGGTGGCCAGGAGATCGCCGATATAGGGAATGATCCAGTCGTCGCAGGTCTCGATCGACTGGTCGTCCCACATCCGCTCGATGCTCCGCCGCAGGATCGCCGCCTCCGCGCCGATGCGGTTGACCATTTCGCGCAGCGGGCCGGCGGCGCCGAAGGTGACGCTGTCCTGCGCGCGATAGACCGCCGGCAGCAGCGCCCATAATTTGTCGGCGTAATAGACCTCGTAATGATCGCGCGCGCCGGTCATGACGCCACCGTGGTGAAGAGCGCGAGATGCGCGCCGTCGTCGGGCAGGACGAAGCTGCGCCCGGGGCCGGGGTCGTAGCGCGGCCCGCTGCGGCGAAGCGCGATGAAGCGCGCCCGCACCGCCCGGCGCAGCGCCCCGGGCGCGAGCTCGGCGCGCAGCCCGTTCCAGATCAGCGGCTCCAGCTCCCCGCCCGGGCGAAGCTCCAGCGCGTGCACCGCCAGCACGCCGGGGACACTGAGGCAGGCCGCGTCGATCTGGCTGGCATAGAACACCTGCCCGATGGCGACGACATTGATGCCGAACAGCCCGGTGTCGGGATCGAGCAGCGCCGCGTGCAGCCCGGCGCGCACCATGGCGTCGTCATAGGCCGGGTCGCGGATGCAGGTGAGCGCGAGGAACAGCTCGACCGGTATCGCGGCGAGCACCTGGGGCGGCCGGTTCGGATCCGCCGCGCCGGCCAGCGCCGCGCGCGCCGCACCCACCGCACCGCCATCCCCCGCGACATAGACGATGACGCGCGGCCGCTGCGCCGCGGCGTCGAACTGATACTCCGCCTTCGCCTGCACCACGCCCGGCGCGGCGGCGGCGATGGCGGCGTAGTCGTCGAGCGAGACCGCGCGCTGGAAGGTCAGCACCGAGCGCGGCGCCAGGGTGCGGATGCGCGCCGGCGGATCGGGATCCGCCCCGCCGGTGGGCGGCAGCGGGTTGCGCAGCGCCTGCAGCGCCGGCTGCGGCTGCAAAACCACTGTCAGCGTCCCGGCCTCCGGCGTCGCCGCGCCGCTGCCGAAGCGATAGCTGGCGACGACATTGTTCACCCCCGTCGGCAGCTTGGCGCCGTTGACGCCGTCGCCGAACAGGACATGCGTGTTGCCCTGCTCGTCCTCGCGGGTGACGAAAATCCGCGCATCCGGCCCCTGGCCGTAGAACGAGGGCACCTCGGCCCACTGCACGCCATTCACCGCGACCTGCACGGTGCTGGAATAGAAGTCGCCGGAACGCCCGGCCGGATCCTGGAAATAGGTCACCGGCGCCTTCTTCAGCGCGAAATCCTGCCCGGCGACGCGCGCATCGCCGCTGCCCAGCACCTCGTCGGCGACGGTCTTGCCGCGCGAGACCGGCAACAGATTGAACAGCGCGCGCAGCGGGGCGGCGAGCGCCGGAACCGGCGCGGCCAGGCGCAGCGTCGTCGGCGTATCGACCGCGGCCGCGGCGCCGTCGCCGATCGCGTCCTCGACCAGCACCGCCGTGCCCTGCGGCACCGGGAAGGCGGCGCCGGAGGCCGAGGCGAGCGTCACCGCCGCCCCCGCGCTGGCGGCGAGCGCGCTCGCCGGCGGGTCGATCAGCACCCCGACATCCCGCCAGCCATGGCGCACCACCACCGTCGTCGCATCGCCGAACGTGTTGCCCGGCAGCCGGAAGTTCAGCCGCGTGTGCGGGATGGGAATGGCGATCGGCGGCGTCGTGCTGCCCGCGGGCGGCGGCGGCGGCGACGGCGGATTGGTCGGATTGTTGGCGTAGTAGACCAGTTCCTGCACCGAGGTGACGCTCGCCGCCTGCGCCGCGTTGGCCGGGTTCGGCGATGGATCCTCGAGCAGGATGACGTCGCCCGGCACGATCTGGCGGACGATCGAGGCCAGCTCGGCGAAGCCGGTATTGGCCCCGGTGGCGTCGGTCTCGCCCTCGCCGATCGCGCTCCAGCCATAGGACGGATCGACATACTGGTAGAGCGTCGCCGTGGCGGTGGTCTTGAGCAGCCGGAAGCCTGCCGCCGTCGCTGCCGGAAGATCGCCGCCGGCGCTGTCGATGGTCCCGGCGCTGTCGATATTCATGGTGATGGCGGTGTTGGTGGCCCCGTTCGGCGCCTTCACCGCGGCGAGGGTGGCGAGCGTGCCGTGGGCGAAATTCCCGTCCGCGCCGATCCAGCCCTTCGCCACCAGCAGCAGCGCATCGCCCGGCTTCAGCCCGCCCACCGAGCCGGCGACGAGCAGGCTCGCCGTCGTGCCCGAGACCAGGCTGGCGGCCGGCGCCGGGATCGCCAGCGCCGCCTGGTCCGCCGGCGCGATCGGCGTATCGGCGTCGAGTTCGAACAGCAGCGGCTGGCTGCCTGGCCCGGGCTTGCTCTGCACCTGCAGCCCCTTCGGCAGCGTCGCCGGCTTCGGCCCGGTGACGAGGGCGGCCAGTGTGCCGCGCGCGCCGATCCCCGGCCGCGGCCGGTAGCCGAGCAGCTGGATCAGCCGCGTCAGGCTCTCCGGCAGATCCGCGGTGCGCAGATAGGCCTGGCTGGCGATGCGCTGGTTGTAGAAGGTGAGAATGTCGGCGAGGTAGGCGAACCACTCCATGATCTGCAGCGCCAAATCCTGCAGCCCCGGATCGCCGGCGGCGCCGGGCCGCCACACCGGCACGCGCCCGGCCGCGGTCGCCTCGCTGAGCTCGGTCTCGCCCTCGCGCGGCTGCAGCAGCGCGTAGCGGACGGAAGCGTAATCGCCCCAGCGATAGGCGATCGCCGTCAGTCCCGGCGGATTATAGATCGGCGTCGGATGCACGACCCCGGCGCACGGACAGATCGGCTGGCTGGTCGCGCTCATCTCTGATCCACCGCTGCCGCTCATCGTCCACCCATCACGCTGACGCCGAGCGCGCCGCGCTCCGGCCGGCTGGGATCGTTGTCGCAGCGGATGATTTCATCGACGCCGACGCGCACCGCGTCCTGGCGGACCATCTCGACATAGGCGCTGCTGCGCCCGCGCACCCGCACGCGCATGGAAAGCACGCCGGCCACACCGGCGACGCGCTGGATCGCGGCGGCGAGGGCGGAGAGTTCGAGCGCCTGGCCGAAGGTGAAATTGTCCGGCGAGAAGAAGCCGCCGGGCGGCATCAGCGCCGCGATCACCGCAGCCTCGACGGCGCCGGCATAGGCATCAGGAGCAGCGCAGAGCAGGAGCTGCAGATCGACCCCGACATAGCGCGGGTCCGGCACATAGGATTCGACGCCGGCCATGCGCCTGCGGTTGAGCAGCGCCACCAGTTCGGTGCGCTCGCCATCGCTGATCTGCTCGGAGCCGCGCGGGTCCGGCGTGGTGAAGACGGTGAGCCAGCTGCCGGTCCAGCGAAAAACGCAACCGGCGCGCTGCACCCAGGGCAGCGTCTCGGCCGCGGCGCGGTAATCCTCGGCCAGCACGGCGCGGAACTGCTCGGCGCGGAAGGCCTGCGGCGCGCGCCGCCGCACCGCTTCGAGCGGCTCGGCATCCGCCCCGCCGGTGGCCGGCAGCGGGTTGGTCACCGCCAGCACCGAGGCCGCCGCCTCCGGCGCGGCGTGGCGGATCGCCCCGGCGGCGACGTTGCCGGCGGCGCCGAGCCCGACGCGATAGGTGAGCGCGAACACCGCGCCGGCCTCCGGGCTGCGGCCGAACACGCCGTCGCCGAAGCGCAGCGTGTCGCCGCCGGCGCCGTCATAGTCGGACTGCACCGAAAGGTCCGAATTGCGCGCGATCGCGGCGAAGCGCGCCGGGTCGAGCGTGAAGCCGGCGTCGAACGCGCCGGCGTCGAGCAGGGTGCGGAACCAGGTCCACAGCGCCGGGCGCGCGGCCGTCGGCTGCTCGATCAGCAGGATTTCCGGCACCGCCAGCGCCGAGGCCGAGCCCGGAGCCGCGGGCAGCCAGGCGAGCGGGAAGCTGGCCAGTGTCCAGGTCAGCACCGGCACCGGCTCGCCCGCCACGCCGGCCACCGGCAGCGGCCGCGGCCCGGTGCGCTCGATCGCCGCCGGCGGCGCGCCCGGTGCGAGCGGCAGCGTCGGGCTGGCGGCGAAGGTCTCGCCGCTGAGCGTCTGGCCCTGCGTCGCCGGCACGATGTTGCCGGCCAGCACCGTGCGGGTGAGATCCCGCGCCGCCGTCAGCGCATCCTCCGCCCGCCAGGTGAGCCGGGTCAGCGCCGTCGGTTCCAGCGGCGTGGCCGGCGTCGTCGGGCAGGTGAACCAGGGCGGCCCGCCGGCGGAAGGCGCGCGCGGAAAGATCGGGTCGCAGAGTTCGTCGGCGGCGGTGAGCTGGACGATCTGGCGCAGCGTTTCCTCGCCGGGCTTGCCCGCGGTTTCGATCAGCAGCTTCGTCCCCGGCGCCAGCGCGTAGCCGCGCCCGAGCACGGTGAGCGTGGTGGCGCCGGCGGGCAGGCAGCGCGCGCTGTCGTCGAACCAGTAGGGCGCCATCACGCCGCGGTTCCTGAGCGCGCTCACCGCGAGCGCCGGCGGCGCCGCGCGCAGGGTTCCGGTGGCCGGATCGACCAGGCGCGTGCGCAGATCGCTGCCGGTCTCGAACGGCACCGGCGCGCCATCGGGCGCCAGCGCGCGCACCAGCAGCCCCTCGGGCAACGTGCTCACCCCGGGCGCGACATCGAACTGCAGCAGCGCGCTGGCGGAGACCGCCGGTGCCGGCTCGTAATCCACCAGCCGCGCGTGGCGCAGGACCGAGCGCCGCTCGGTCGCCGTCGCCAGCGTCGCCTCGGCGGCGACGCGATCCTGGTTGTAGCTGAGATCGTCGGCGAACGCGCTCAGCGCCTCGAGCATCATGACGCCGAAATCGGCCTCGGAGCGCTCCTGCCAGTCCGGATAGCGCAGCGCCGAGAAATCCATGAGCGCCTGACGGAAACTCAGGAAATCCTTGGCCAGATAATCGATCGGCGGCGCCGGCGCGCTGGGCGCGGGGCAAACCGGCGCGGGCGTGGCGCAATCGAGATCGGACGGGCAGCCGGCCTTGAACGAGAAGCGCGCGCCGGCGAAGAACGGGTCCAGCGCCGGGCTCGCCAGCGTCAGCGTGTAGAGCGAGAAATCCCCCGGCGCCTTCACCCGCAGCGTGAGCACGACATGCGCGCCGTCCAGACCCCAATCCGCATCGGCGACGGGCAGGACCGAGACCGTGGGCAGGCTCTCGCCGCCGGTGATCGTCGGTGCCGCCGCCAGCGTGCCGCGCAGCGCCACGCCGTTGAGGAAATGCACGCGCAGCACCGTCTGCACCAGCGGATCGGCGATCTCGACGAAATCGATGCCGTTATAGGCGGTCGAGGCGATCAGCGCAGCGCGGCGGTCGCGGGCCTGCATCTCAGCGCACCGTCAGTTCGGTGAGCTGGAGGGACTGGGTCTCGATCTGCACGTAGCTGACCTGAACGACGATCTCGGACTCGTCGCCGCCCGGCCCGCTCGTCACGGTGACGTCCTGCACCTGGATCTGCCCGGCCAGCCAGCGTTCCAGACTCTGGCGCACGATCAGCCGCGTCGTCGCCTGCAGCGCGTCCGAGTTCGGCGCGAACAGGAGCTGGCGCAGGCCGCAGCCGAACTCCGGCAGGTCCGCGCGCTCCCCCGGCGTCGTCAGCAGCACCTGGCGGATCATGTCGTCGACATGCTGCGCGTAGCCGGCCTGCGCCGCCTGGCCGGAGACCGGATCGATACGGAACGGAAACGCGTAGTCGCGCCGGGCCATCGTCCGCTCCCCTACTGCCCGGTGACCTGGGCCTGCGTGGTCGTGATCAGCACGCTGCCCTGCACCGCCTGATCCGCCGCGGTGCAGAGCCCGACGCTCTGCAGCGTCAGCGTCGCATCTCCTCCGACGGTGCTGCGCAGCGCCGGCTGCACCCACTGCACCTGCACGCACGGATGCGGCGTCGGGCCGATGGCGAAGGGACAGCCGGCGATGGTGAAGGTGTCGGACGCGAGCAGCGCATAGGCGCCCCCGGCCTGCGTGCGCGTGTTGCTCGTCACCGCCTGCACCGTGCCGCCATGCGGGCACATCATCACGCTCGCCGTGTTCAACAGGCCGGACATCACATCACCTCCAGCGCGCCGTCATTGACGTTCACCTCGCTGTCGGTGACCGCCACCGAGCTGGAGCCGCGCGCGAGCGTGATGCCGCTGGAATCGAGCGTGACGCTGTTCTGGTTCGGATCCGTCACGGTGATGGTCTGCTGGTCGTCGTCGAACAGGATCTTGTGGCCGGACTTGGTGACGATGGCGCGCACCGAGGCGGTGGCGTCCGACGGCATCTCGTCGTCGCGCCAGTAGAACCCGACCCAGATCGGATAGGAGACGTCGCCGCCCTCGAATTCGATCCAGACGCCGGCACCGATTTCGGGCAGGAAGGCGATGCCCATCGCGTTGCCGGCGAACGGCACGCAGGCCCGCGCCCAGCCGCTCGCCTGCTCGCCCAGCACCGCCGGCACATTGGCCTTGATGCGCATGGTGGCAGCATCGACATCCGTGACGGTGCCGCGATATTTGCCGAAGAACCGGTTGCGCAGCCGGTCCAGCACGTCCATCAGCGCCTGCTCGTCCATCTCAGTCTCCCCCGAGCAGTCCGGCGAGCCCGCCCGCGCCGGCGGCGGGTGCGGCGCCGATGGCGTTGCGCACCAGGACGAAATGCATGCTGTGCCCGTCTGCGGTGATGCGATGGCGCACCGACCAGACCAGGTAGGACCCCGAATGCAGCGCGCCGATGCCCTGGATGGCGACGACCATGCCGGCACGCAGCACCTGCCCGAGCCGCTCGGCGTCCGCATCGCCCTCGCAGCGGACGAACCAGTCCGCCTCGCGCAGCACCGCGCCGGCGCGCAGCGTCAGCTCGCCGCCATCATCCACCGGCGCGGCGAGCAGCACTGTCATCGGCTGATCGGTGAAGTCCGCGAGCGAGCGCGCGCCAAGCCGGTCGAGCCCTGAGTCGGTCGCATCGGCGGAAACGCCCTCCGGCGTCGCGTCGTTGAACAGCGCCTGGCGCGCCAGCACCTCGGTCGGGCGCGCCGCGTCCCAGTCGATGTCGAGCGCGGTGACGCTCCAGCTGGTCGGATCGTTCAGCGTCAGCGTCAGCGCCGGATCGCCGTCGAGCTTCGGGCGCGCGAAGGTACCGGTGCGCGCGCCCGGCGTGTCGCTGCAGGCGACGCGGCAGATTTTGCCGTTGCGCCGCGCCAGGCTGCGCAGGAACTGGATGTCCGAGCCGCGCTGCATCAGGCTGTGGCCCGATTCGGTGTGCGAGGGCGAATCGTCGGCGCTGTTCGCATCCGCGGGCGTGATGCCGTATTCGCCGAAGATCGCGGCGGCGACATCGGCATCGGTGACGTCCACCCACTCGCGCACCTTCTCCGTCAGGTTCATCATCCAGGTCGCGTCCTGACCCCAGACGGCGAGGGTGGCGTTGGTCACGCCGGTCTCCAGATGCAGCTTGTGGGCGAGCACGTAGCCATCGAAAATGCACTGCGCCGACGATGATCCGGCCGGCGTCGCCACCACCGCGAGATTGGCGAGCGGGCGCAGGCGCTGATCGGCGACATAGGTGAGATCGCCATCGTCGCTGCGCTCCACCGGCAGCACGAGCTGCACCGCGCCCGGCAGGTCCAGGCTCTCCTCGACCTCGAGCGAGACGAGGGCCGTGTAGAGATCCGCATCCGCTGCCTGGCCGTCGAACATGATGCGATAGGTTCCCGACATCAGCGTCTCGTCTCAGCCCCGCACCTCAGCCCCGTACCTCAGCCCCGTACCGGCGCATCGAGCGGCACGCCGACGAGGTCGTGCGCCGCCAGCGCATCCGGCACGACGGTGCCGTTGGCATCGCACAGGCGCCAGAACGCGGTGGCGTCGGCGAGGAAATGGCTGGCGATGGCATCGAGGCGCTCGCCGCCGTTGCGGCGGTAGAAGCCGAGCGTGCCGGCGGGGCCGGGCAGCGGAATGCGCACCACGGCGACGCGCGTGCCGTCGGCGCGCGTCAGCGTGTAGGGCTGCATCGGCGCGTAGCGGCTGGAAGGAAAGAACATCGCGCGCTCCTCAGAACGGGGTCGGCAGCATGCCGAGAATGGCGCCGGCGGCGGCGCCGAGATTGGCCGTCGCCTGCGCCTGGCGCAGCCCCTGCGTGTAGGTGTAGGCGGCGTTGGCGATGGTTTTCATCGGCCCCTTGATCTGCACCATCTCGTCCGGCGTCAGCACGGCCAGCGTGAGCTGCGCATCCGCGTGCACCGGGTTGAGCGCGGAATCGTAGAGTTTCTCGGTGATGGTGAGCGCTTTGACGCGCACCGGCACGATGCGCTGCGGCCCCCAGACGAACAGCACCACCGGCACCTGCATGCGCGGCACGGTGGCATCGGCGGCACTCGGCCCGCCGATGGAGACGTTGAGGCCGCTGGCCGAAATCGAGGCCGAGACCGTGCCGAGCAGCCCCGCGCCGGCAGCGGCCAGCGGATATTGCAGCATCTCCAGCGCCGCCAGCCGTGCATAGACGCCGGTCACCGACGCGATGGCGGCGGCGGGCGGATTGCGCGCCGCGTCGGCGATCTCGTCATTGGCATCGAGCGCGAGGGTGAAGCCGAAGGTCTCGCCGGGCAGGCCGCGCACGGCCAGCGGTTCCGGCGGCGCCGGCGGGTGCGCGGGCTGGCCCGCCGGCGTCGGCGGTTCCGGCGGCATGGCCGGGGTCCAGGTATGGGTGATGGTCTCGGGGTTGATCTGGAACACGACGACGTTCGGCAGCGCGCCGACGAAGGTCGGCATGAAGGAGATCAACGCGCCCTTGAGCCCGGTCGTGGCCATGGCGCCCCCTACGCGCCACCGACCAGGGCGCGCTCGGCCGCGGCGACGATGCGCCCGGCCAGCGTCGGCAGGTCGGTCCCTAGCGGGGCAGCGATGTCGAGCCGGAGGAAGGGAATGTCCGCCAGCGCCGGAAGCCCGGCGGCCCCGAGCCCGGCGGCGACCAGGTGCCCCAGCCGGCGCCCCTGCTCGGCCGAGAGACCGGGGGCGTGAATGCGCAGACGGTCGATGCGGAGCGTGCCGGACATCGCGCCTATCCCTGGCTCAGCCCGAACGGCGCGAAGCCGCGCGCCAGCCGCACCGGCCCCCGCCCGGCCGCGCGCCCGCCGCTCCCGCCACGGAGCGGTGG
>DAIDKZ010000256.1 GCA_027449745.1 Acetobacteraceae bacterium
CGGCGTCGTCGTCGCGCTGGGCGGGGACGGCTTCATGCTGGAGACGCTGCACCTGCTGCTCAGCCGGAATCTCCCCGTCTATGGCATGAATTGCGGCTCGGTCGGGTTCCTGATGAACGCCTACAGCGAGGATGATCTGCCCGCACGCATCGCGCGCGCCCAGGCCGCCGAGCTGCATCCGCTGCGGATGCACGCGGTGACCAAAGGCGGCGCCGTCGAGGAGGCCTTGGCGCTGAACGAGGTCTCGCTGCTGCGCGAGTTGCGCCAGGCGGCGAAGATCCGCATCACGGTCGATGGCCGCGTGCGCATGCCGGAGCTGATCTGCGATGGCATCCTGATCGCCACGCCGGCGGGCTCGACAGCCTATAATCTGTCGGCCCACGGCCCGATCGTGCCGCTTTCGGCGGAGCTGTTGCCGATGACGCCGATTTCGGCCTTCCGTCCCCGCCGCTGGCGCGGCGCGCTTCTGCCGGCCAGCGCCGAGGTGCTGTTCGAGGTTCTGGAGGCCGAGAAGCGCCCGGTGGCGGCGGTGGCCGACTTCACCGAAGTGCGCGACGTCCTCTCGGTCGCCGTGAGCGAGGATCGCGGCGTCACCGTGCGGGTGCTGTTCGACCCCGACCAGGCGTTGTCGGAGCGCATCATCGCCGAACAGTTCACGGTGTGATGGCGCGCGAGAAGGCCCGGTTCGTCTGCGCCGAATGCGGCGCCGCCACCGCCAAATGGCTCGGCCGGTGCGAGAGTTGCGGGGCCTGGAACAGCCTCACCGAGGAAGCCCCGGCGAGCCCGGCTCCGGTTGCGCGGGGGCGGGCGGGACGGGTCGCCTTCGTCGGGCTCGCCGGCGAGGCCGAGCCGCCGCCGCGCGTGCCCGCGGCCATGGCGGAGCTGGACCGCGTTCTCGGCGGCGGCTTCGTGCCGGGCTCGGCGGTGCTGGTCAGCGGCGATCCAGGCATCGGCAAATCGACGCTCATGCTTCAGGCCGCCGCCGCGCTGGCCCGCGCGGGACGGCGCGTGCTCTACGTCTCGGGCGAGGAATCGGTGGCGCAGGTGCGGCTGCGCGCCCGCAGGCTCGGGCTGGAGTCGGCACCCCTGGCGCTTGCCGCTGCCACCGCACTGGCCGACATCGCCGCCGCGCTGGAGGCCGAGCGCGACGCGGCCCTGGTGGTGATCGATTCGATCCAGACGATGTGGCTCGAAACCCTCGACTCCGCGCCCGGCACGGTGAGCCAGGTCCGCGCCAGTGCCTTCGAGCTCGTGCGCCTGGCCAAGTCGGTCGGCTTCGCGCTGGTGCTGGTCGGCCATGTCACCAAGGACGGCGCCATCGCCGGGCCACGCGTGCTCGAGCACATGGTCGATGCAGTGCTGTATTTCGAAGGCGACCGCGGCCATCAGTTCCGCATCCTGCGCGGCGTGAAGAACCGCTTCGGCGCCACCGACGAGATCGGCGTCTTCGCCATGACCGATCGCGGGCTGGCCGAGGTCGCCAATCCGTCGGCGCTGTTTCTCGCCGAGCGACGCGGCAACGTCGCCGGCAGCGCCGTCTTCGCGGGGTTGGAGGGGACGCGGCCGGTGCTGCTCGAGGTCCAGGCCCTGCTCGGCGCCGAGGCGGCGGGCCCGCCGCGGCGGGCGGTGCTGGGTTGGGAGGGCGGGCGGCTGGCGATGCTGCTGGCGGTGCTGGAGGCGCGTTGCGGGTTGCGGCTGGCCGGGCGCGACGTGTTCCTCAACATCGCCGGCGGGCTGAAGGTGAACGAGCCGGCGGCGGATCTGGCGGTGGCGGCGGCGCTGGTCTCGGCCGCCTGCGGCGTGCCGGTGGACCCGGGCATGGTCTTCTTCGGCGAGGTCGGGCTTTCCGGCGAGGTGCGGCAGGTGGCGCAGGCGGAGGCGCGGCTGAAGGAGGCCGCCAAGCTCGGCTTCACCGCCGCCTGCCTGCCGCGCCGCCTGACCCGCGCGCCGCGCGGGTTCCGTCCACCCGAGGGACTCGGGCTCGACGAGATCGGCCATCTCGCCGATCTCATCGTGCGCCTGGGCGCGTCAGCCTCCTGAGCGGGGCGGCGAATGTGTCGTGCGGCGGTCGCTTGGGCCCTGGCGCCGGCCGGCGGCTGCCTCTATATCGCGCCAGCGCAGCGATGGCGGTTTCATGACCTGGGTCGATTTCGTCGTATTCGCCGTTCTGTTCGTCTCGGCCCTGCTCGCTTTTCTGCGCGGCCTGGTGCGCGAACTGCTCGGCATCGCCGCCTGGGCCGGTGCGCTCTATGTCGCCCTGACCTTCTTCCACCACCTCGAAGGCCCCGTGCGTGGGGTCATCCCGGACGCGGCGATCGCTGATCCGGTTGCCTTCGGCGTGTTGTTCCTCCTCGCCCTCATCGGCTTCTCGCTGGTCGCCGCCCTGCTCGGCCGGCTGGCCCGCAGCTCCGCGCTCGGCGGGCTCGACCGCACGCTGGGTCTCGTCTACGGGCTGGCGCGGGGTGCAGTTCTGGTCACCGCCGCCTATATCGTTGGCCAGTGGGCGAGTCCGGTCGAGCGCTGGCCGTCACCCGTGCGCGACGCGCTCAGCCTGCCGCTGGTCTATGAGGGTGCGAGCTGGATGGCCGACGCCTTACGCCCGGCCTGCACGGTGACAAGCGGCGAGGCATGCCGCCTGCACGTCGAGGCCCCACCCGGCCGGCAGACACGAGCGGAGGATCTGCTGCGTGTTCGCCCCGATGGCTACGCCCTTGGCTCCCGGGCGCCGTCCAAGGGCGCGGGGTCAGACGGCGAGCAGGAGAGCAAGCGATGACAGCAGCCGAGTCCGGCATTCCCGAGCCGACCTCGCACGAGGATGACCATCCGCACGAGGAATGCGGCGTTTTCGGCCTGTGGAACTCGACCGACGCCGCCGCGCTCACCGCGCTCGGGCTGCACGCGCTGCAGCATCGCGGCCAGGAAGCGACCGGCATCGTCGCTTACGACGGGCAGCACTTCCACATGCATCGCGGGCTTGGCCTGGTCGGCGACAATTTCGGCGATGCCAAGGTCATCGCCGGTCTGCCGGGAACGCACGCCATCGGCCACAACCGCTATGCCACGACGGGCGACACGGTGCTGCGCAACGTCCAGCCGCTCTACGCCGATTTCGAGTTCGGCGGGCTGGCCGTGGGGCACAACGGCAACCTCACCAATGCCCACGCGCTGCGCCGCGCCCTGGTGCGCCGCGGCTGCCTGTTCCAGTCCACCACCGACAGCGAGGTGTTCATCCACCTCATCGCCATCAGTCTCTATTCGACCGTGGTGGACCGGCTGATCGACGCGTTGAAGCAGGTCGTCGGCGCCTACAGCCTGATCGCGCTCTCCAACGAAGCGCTGATCGGCGCGCGCGACCCGCTCGGCGTGCGCCCGCTGATCCTCGGCCGCCTCACTGGGGGCGACGGGCCCGCCGGCGGCGGTTGGGTGCTGGCCTCGGAGACCTGCGCGCTGGACATCGTCGGGGCCGAGTTCGTCCGCGACGTCGAACCCGGAGAGGTGGTGGTCATCAACGACCAGGGGGTTCACTCGATCCGCCCCTTCAGCCGCGTGCGGTCGCGCTTCTGCGTTTTCGAATACATCTATTTCGCCCGCCCGGATTCGGTGGTCGAGGGTGCGCCGGTCTACGAGGCGCGCAAGCGCATCGGCCGCGAGCTGGCGCGCGAGAGCGGCATTCCGGCCGATGTCGTCGTGCCGGTGCCGGACTCCGGCGTGCCGGCGGCGATGGGCTATTCGCTGGAGAGCCGGCTGCCGTTCGAGCTCGGCATCATCCGCAACCACTATGTCGGGCGCACCTTCATCGAGCCGACCGATCAGATCCGCCATCTCGGCGTCAAGCTCAAGCACTCCGCCAACCGCCCGATCCTCGAGGGCAAGCGTGTCGTGCTGGTCGACGATTCGATCGTGCGCGGCACCACCAGCCGCAAGATCGTCGAGATGGTGCGCGCTGCCGGCGCGGCGGAAGTGCATATGCGCATCTCCTCGCCGCCGACGACGCATTCCTGCTTCTACGGCATAGACACGCCCGAGCGCGAGAAGCTGCTCGCTGCGCGCCACGACGTCGAGGCCATGGCGCAGCTGATCGGCGCCGATTCGCTCGCCTTCATTTCCATTGACGGCCTCTACCGCGCCCTCGGCCATGCCGGGCGGAACCCCGAGGCGCCGCATTTCTGCGATGCCTGCTTCACTGGCGACTATCCGATCGCGCTTTCGGACATGGCGGAAAACGACAGCCGCCAACTCAGCCTGCTGGCCGAAGGGCGCTGAGCGTGACATTGGCGTCGGACGGGCCGCTCGCCGGGCGCGTGGCGCTCGTCACCGGTGCCAGTCGCGGCCTGGGTGCGGCGACCGCGATCGAGCTGGCCCGGCTCGGCGCGCAGCTGGTCATCACCGCGCGCACCGAGGGCGGGCTCGCCGAGACCGACGATGCGATCCGCGCGCTCGGCGGCCCGGCCGCTGTGCTGCTGCCGCTGGATCTCGCCGACGGCGCCGCGCTGGACACGCTCGGCCCCTCGCTCTTCGCCCGCTTCCGCCGCCTGGACATTCTTGTGAGCGCCGCGGCGACGCTGGGCAAGCTGACCCCGGCGGCGCACATCCTGCCGCGCGACTACGAGGAGGTCATGGCGGTCAACCTCGCTGCCGCGTGGCGGCTGATCCGCAGTTGCGGGCCACTGCTGCAGATCGCTGAGGCCGGCCGCGCCGTGTTCGTCACCTGCCGGCAGGGCCGCGTGCCGGCGGCCTATTGGGGTGCCTACGGGGCCAGCAAGGCGGCGCTGGACGGTCTGGTGCGGAGCTGGGCGGCGGAGATCGGCGATGGGCGGCTGCGGGTGAACCTGTTCGACCCCGGTCCGATGGCGACGCGCCTGCGCGCCGGCGCCATGCCCGGCGAGGATCCGGCCACGCTGCCCCGCCCGGCGGAACGCGCTCCCGCGCTGGCCGCCCTCTGCCTGCCGGCGGAGACACGGCAAGGCACTCTGACCGGCCCGGGCTGCTGAGGGCGGCGCGCTACCCGCTGCTGCGCGTGCGCCGCACCGCATCGTGCCACGCCGCCAGCCGGCGTGCCCGTTCGGGCTCCGCCATGGCCGGCTCGAACCGCCGCTCCGCCTGCCACAGCGCGGCAAAATCGTCGGGTTCGGGGCAGACGCCGGCAGTGCGTCCGGCGAGATAGGCCGCGCCGAGGACCGTCGTCTCGGGCTGGCGCGGCCGGTCCACCGGTTTGGCCAGAATGTCGGCGAGGAACTGCATGGTCCAGTCCGAGGCGCTCATGCCGCCATCGGCGCGCAGCACTGTCGTCGGGCTCGGCCCCGCCTCCCGGTGCATCGCCGCGATCAGGTCGTGGGTCTGGAAGCCGACGGATTCGAGCGCTGCGCGCGCCAGCTCGGCCGGGCCAGTGGCGCGGGTCAGCCCGAACAGCGCCCCGCGCGCGTCGGCGTCCCAGTAGGGCGCGCCGAGGCCGGTGAAAGCGGGCACCAGCACCACCGGCTGCTCCGGATCGGCCGTGGCGGCAAGGGGGCCGGCCTCGTCGCTGGCGCCGAGCAGGCCGAGCCCGTCGCGCAGCCACTGCACCGCCGCGCCGGCGACGAAAATCGAGCCTTCCAGGGCATAGGTCCGCGCGCCGTGGTGCTGCCAGGCGATCGTGGTCAGCAGGCGCTGGCGGGAGGCGACCGGCGTCGCGCCGGTGTTGAGCAGGACGAAGGCGCCGGTGCCGAACGTCGCCTTGGCCATGCCGGGGCGGAAGCAGCACTGCCCGATGGCGGCCGCCTGCTGGTCGCCGGCGATGCCGAGGATCGGCACGGGCCCGCCGAGGAGAGCGGCCTCCGTGGTACCGAACGCCGCGCCGCAATCGCGTACCTCGGCGAGCAGCGCGGCGGGGATGTGGAACAGGTCGAGCAGCTCCGGATCCCAGACGCCGCGGCGGATATCGAACAGCAGCGTGCGGCTGGCATTGGTCGCGTCGGTGGCGTGGACGCGCCCGCCGGTCAGCCGCCAGAGCAGGAACGTGTCCACCGTGCCGGCCGCAAGCTCGCCCCGTTCGGCGCGGGCCCGGGCGCCGGGAATGGTGTCGAGCAGCCAGGCGAGCTTGGTGGCGGAGAAATACGGGTCCAGCAGCAGCCCGGTGCGGGCGGAAATCTCCGGCTCGCAGCCATCGCCGCGCAGCGACCGGCAAAGCGGCTCGGTGCGACGGTCCTGCCAGACGATGGCGCGATGGATCGGCCGCCCGCTCGCCCGCTCCCAGATCATCACCGTCTCGCGCTGATTGGTGATGCCAAGCCCGGCGACCGCGCGCGCCTCGACGCCGGTCCGGTCGAGCACCTCGCGCAGCGCCGCGACCGCGCCCTGCCAGATCTCCTCGGGGTCGTGCTCGACCCAGCCGGGGGCAGGGAAATGCTGCGGCAAGTCGCGCCGGGCGATGGCCAGCGCGGTCAGCTCCGGCGGTCGCAGCAGCGCGGCCCGGGTCGAAGTCGTCCCCTGATCGAGGGCGAGGACCGGCCCGGCCGACCCGCTCACGCCTGGCCAGGCTCCTCGGCTGCCGATCGCTGCGTCAGCCTGTGGAGGATTTTCTGCAGCTCAGCCATGCGATAGGGCTTGGCGATGAACGGCGTGTCCTCGTGGGCGGCGTCGAGGGTGCGCAGCGTCTCCCGCGCGTAGCCGGAGGCGAGCAGCACCGGCAGATCCGGGCGGAGCGCGCGCGCCTGGTTCGCCAGTTCGACGCCATCGACGCCGTGCGGCATGACGACATCGGTGAACAGCGCATCGATCGGCACGCCGCGCTGGAGAATGCTCAGCGCCTGGTGCGCGTCCTCGGCGGCGAAGACCTGATAGCCGCTGCCCTCCAGTGCCTCGGTCGCGATCTCGCGCACCTCGGGATCATCCTCGACGAGGAGGATCGCCGGGCGATCGCGCGCCAGCACCGCGTCGGCCGGCTTCGGCTGCACCGAGGCGCGGGGCAGCAGCAGCCGCACGATGGTGCCCTCGTTCTCGCGGCTCTCGATCTCCAGCCCGCCGGCGGACTGGCGGGCGAAGCCATGCACCTGGCTGAGCCCGAGGCCGGAGCCGAGGCCTGGCGGCTTGGTCGAAAAGAACGGTTCGACGGCACGCTGCCGCACCGTTTCGGACATGCCGATGCCGGTATCGCGCACCGCGACGACGACGTGCGGGCCAGCCACCAACTCGCCGAGCGCGGCCGCCTGGTCGCCCGAGAGCGTGATGTTGCGGGTTTCGATGGTGAGCGTGCCGCCTTGCGTCATCGCCTCGCGCGCATTGACCACGAGGTTGAGCACCGCGGACTGGAACTGGCCCTGATCCACCATCACCGGATCGAGCTGCGGATCGAGATCAAGGCGCAGCGTCACGGCGTCGCTGACCGCCCGGTCGAGCAGCGTCTCGAAGACCCGGATCAGGCCGTTGAGGTCCGTCAGCACCGGGCGTTGGCGCTGGCGTCCGGCGAAGGTCAGAAGCTGGGCGTTGAGCTTCTGCCCCCGCTCGATCGCGTGATGCACGGTCTCGGCCAGGCGCGCGACGCGAGCGTCGCCCGAATAGCGGCCCATGAGATCGACGCTGCCGGCGATAGTGGTCAGCAGGTTGTTGAAATCATGCGCGACCCCGGCGGTCAGATGGCCGATCGCCTCCATCTTCTGCGCCTGCTGCGCGCGCTCGCGGGCCTGGTCCAGCGCGTAGCGCTCGGTGATGTCGCGGGTGATCTTGACGAAGCCGAGCAGATCGCCGTCGCTGCTGAACACCGGGTTGATGACGATGCTGGCGCGGAACTGGCTGCCATCCTTGCGCACCCGCCAGCACTCGGCACTGAAATGTCCGACGGTCGCGGCCTCGGCCAACGCCCGTTCGGCCTCGCCGGCGCGCCGATCCGCCTCGGTGCAGAAGGTCGACAGATGGCGCCCGACGATCTCCGCGGCGGTATAGCCCTTGATGCGCTCGGCGCCGGCGTTCCAGCTCGTGATCATGCCGTGCAGGTCGAGCGTGTAGACGGCATAGTCGACGACGCTGTCGATGAAGCTGCGGAACAGCTCGTGGCTCTGATGCAGCGCCTCCGCCCGCTGCATCTGCTCGCTGAGATCGCGCACGACGACGCCATAGCCCGAGATCGCACCGTCGTGGCCGATGATGCGGGCGACCGTGGCCTGCGCCCGGAAGCGGGTCGAGTCCTTGCGCACGCGCCAGGCCTCCTCCTCGAAGCGTCCGTCTTCCCGCGCCAGCTCCAGGGCCAGCGCGGGGCGCTCGTCGGCCACGTCCCTGGGCGTGTAGAGCAGCGCGACCGGTTGGCCGATCGCCTCGTGGGCGGCGTAGCCGGTCAGCCGCTCGGCGCCGGCATTCCAGTCCGTGATGGTCCCGGCGAGGTTCAAGGAGAAGATGGCGTGATCCCGCACGCTGTCCAGCAGGGCGTCGAGCGTGCCCGTCTTGTCGACTGATACAGGCAGTGTCGCGGGCTGCGTGCCAGGCTGCACTCCGGGGGGCTGCCCCGGTCCTTGATGGCTCATCGGTCGCTCCCTCACCGCTGGCCGTCTACACGCTGTTCGGGTCCGTGGCCGCCGTGCGCGCGACTGGCTAGGCTTCGGCTAGCAATGAAACATTAGGCCATGCCGAGGGGTGAACGCAATCGAGACCGCTACTTCCGCTCGCATGTCCGGCGTGTTCTGCAATCAAGGCGACGGCGTTCTGTGTGCAATGCAGCGAGAGGCAGCCAATCCGATCGCGCTCATCGTGGGTGCAGCCGGTCGAGCCGCAGCCGCTGGCGCGCGTCGGTGAGCAGCCGCACGGTGAGCAGCACCGCCACCACCGACGCCAGCGCGCCGCCGCCGGCGAGCAGGAACATCAGCAGAATTTGATACTTGACCGCCTCCATCGGTTCCAGCCCGGCGAGGATCTGGCCGGTCATGATGCCGGGCAGGGTGACGAGGCCGGCGGCCGACATCTGGTTGATCATCGGCAGCATGCCGCGCCGGATCGCCTGGCGCGCCAGCCGCGCCATCGCCGTGCCGAAGGATGCGCCCAGCGCCAGCTGCGCCTCCACCGCAGCGCGCTCGCGCACCACGCTGCCGAGCAGCGCGTCCAGCGCCAGGCTGGCGGCGTTGAGCACATTGCCGAGGATGATGCCGGCGAGCGGCACGGCGTAGCGCGGATCGTACCAGGGCATCGGGCGGATCGCCGTGGTCAGGGCGAAGACCGCGGTCAGGCAGGCGGCGCCGGCCACCGCCGAGCCGGCGACGGCAAGATTGCCGAACCGCCCGAGTCGCTGCTCTGGCCGCGCCGCCACCTCGCGCGCCGCGATCGCCGCCATCAGCATCACTACGGCCAGCGTCAGTGCCGGCGATGCGGCGGCGAACACGCGGCGCAGGATCACGCCGACGACGAGGAGCTGGATCACCATCCGCGCCGCGGCGATGCCGAGCTGGCGGTGCAGCCCGAGCCGCAGCGCCAGGGACAGCGCCGCGTCCAGCACCAGCAGCAGCGCCGAGATGGCCAGGTCGCGCGGGGTGAGGAGGATCGGGGTCACGCCGGCTCCAGCTT
Source organism: Acetobacteraceae bacterium (assembly GCA_027449745.1). Taxonomy (GTDB): domain Bacteria; phylum Pseudomonadota; class Alphaproteobacteria; order Acetobacterales; family Acetobacteraceae; genus JAJZVV01. The sequence continues at coordinate 9,523 of DAIDKZ010000256.1, forward strand.
CCCGGCGTGCATCACCCGTTGCCGCGCCCCGAGCCGCGCCGGCTGGCCCGGGTCGTGCGTCGCCAGCACCAGCACCAGCCCGGCGCGCAGGCGCTCCGCGAGCAGCGCCTCGACGCGCGCCACGCCGGCGGGATCGAGCGCGCCGGTCGGCTCGTCGAGCAGCAGCGCCGCCGGCGCGCGCACCAGGGCACGGATCAGCGCCAGGCGTTGGCGCTCGCCGGAGGAGAGCCGCGCGACTTCGGTGGTGAGAAGGTCCGCGGTCAATCCCAGCCGCCCGGCCAACGCGGCGGCGGCGACGCGCTGGCCAGGCGGGAAATGCGCGCCGACGCCGGAATCCCACCAGCCGGACTCCGCCGCGCAGTAGATCACGCGCGCCCGCCAGTCCGGCGCGCGCATGCCCGCGCGAGGGCGGCCATCGAGCCAGGCCTCGCCCTCGTTGGGGTCGAGATCGGCCACCATGCGCAGGAACAGGCTCTTGCCCGAGCCCGATGCGCCGCTGATCGCCACCGCCTCGCCATGGCCGACGACGAGATCGAACGGCCCGGCCAGCGCGCTGCGCAGCCCGGCGAGGCGCAAGCCGTCAGCCAGGGCTGAGATGCCCGAGCAGGCGGATATGCGCCCGCAGCCCGTGGGTGAAGCAGGCGAGATCGAACTTCTCGTTCGGACTGTGCACCTGGTCGTCGTCGAGGCCGAAGCCCATCAGGAGCGTGTCCAGCCCGAGCACGCGCTTGAAGCTCTCCACCACCGGGATCGAGCCGCCGCTGCCGACGAAGACCGGCTCGCGCCCATATTCCTCGGCGAGCGCGGTCCGTGCGGCCGTGATCAGGGGCGAGTCCGTCGGCACCTCGACCCCGGGGCTGTGGCCGAACACCTCATAGGCCGCCTCGACGCCGGGCGGCAGGCGCTCGGCGACGAAGCGCCGGAAGGCGGCGAGCACCCCGGCGGGGTCCTGCTCCGGCACCAGGCGGAAGGAGAGCTTGGCCCGCGCCTCGCCTGGTATCACGGTCTTCGCACCGGGCCCGGTATAGCCGCCCCAGAGCCCGTTGATGTCGGCGGTCGGCCGCGCCCAGAGCCGCTCCAACGCTGGCAATCCGGCCTCGCCCGCCGGATGGAGCAGCCCGATCTGGCCGAGAAATTCACGCTCATCGAAGCCGAGCCCTGCCCAGGAGGCGGCCAGCGCGGCCGGCACCGGGCGGACGCGGTCGTAGAACCCCGCCAACCGCACGCGGCCCTGCGCGTCGTGCAGATCGCCGAGGACGCGCGCGAGCAGGTTCAGCGCGTTCAGCGCCGAGCCGCCATAGAGCCCCGAATGCAGGTCGCGCGTCGCCGCGCGCAGCGTCAGTTCGACATAGACCAGGCCGCGCAGCCGCGTGGTGATCGCCGGCGTGTGGATGTCCCACATGTTGGTATCGGAGATCACCGCCGCGTCGGCGGCGAGCGCGGCGCGCTGGGCGAGGAGGAATGGTTCGAGATTGGGGCTGCCGACTTCCTCTTCGCCCTCGACCAGAACGGTGACGCGCGCCGGCAGGCCGCCGGTCGCCGCGTGCCAGGCGCGGAAGGCGCCGAGCCAGGTGCAGACCTGCCCCTTGTCATCGACGGCGCCGCGCGCCACCACACGCTCCCCGTGCGGGCCCTGCGTGCGCGTCGGCTCGAAGGGCGGTGTCGTCCACAGTTCGAGCGGCTCCGGCGGCTGCACGTCGTAATGGCCGTAATAGAGCAAATGCGGGGCGTTGCCGCCGGGGCCGGGATGATGGGCGAGGACGCAGGGCTGGCCCGGGGTCGCATGCACGGCGGCGGCGAAGCCGAGTTCGGCGAGCTCGGCGCGCACCCATTCGGCGGCGGCGGCGCAGTCCGCGGCGTGCGCCGGCTGGGCGCTCACGCTCGGGATGCGCAGCAGGGCGAACCAGCGCTCGAGCGCGGCCTGCCCGTTGCCGTCGGCGTGACGCAGTACGTCCGCGATCCTGCCATCGGCCATGCCGAACCCTCCCTCTCGGCCGCACCGGCCGCCCGGGTCAGGCGGCGTGGGTATCGGCGCCGTAGGTATGAAGGAACATTTCCACCGCGCCGTCCACCACGCGGTCGAGCATGGCTTCGGACGGATTGGGCAGCAGGTTGAGCTTGCAGCGGAACCAGACGCGGGTCTGGCAAAGGGAGAAGAACTGCTCGGCGGCGAACTCGGGGTCCGGCACCCGCATCAGGCCGCGGGCGCTCTGGGCGGTGAGCCAGCGGGACATGAACCCGATCGCCTGGGCCGGCCCGGCCTCGTAGAATTTCCGCGCCAGATCGGGGAATTTCTCCGCCTCGGAGACCACGACGCGGTAGATCGTGCGCCCCGTTGGCGACAGCATCATGCGGATGAACCGCCGTCCGATGATGCCGAGCGTGGCGGCCGGATCCGCGCCGGCATCGGCGCCTTCGAACAGCTGGGTCAGGTTCTGCGCGATCTCGGCCTCGACGAAGGCCACGAACAGATGCGCCTTGCTCTCGAAATGATTATAGAGCGTCCCCTTGGAGACGCTGGCCTCGGCGGCGATGCGCGACATCGACGCGCCCTCGTAGCCGTCGGCGGCGAAGACGATGCCGGCGCCGCGGAGGATCTGGCCGCGCTTCTCCGGGGAAAGGGCCTCGATGGCGATCATCCGCTGCGCGTATCTCCCAAGGGCGAGCGCCTTGACGAATGCCGCAAGCGGGGTAGTTTGTCAAAGTGACCGAACCGATCGGTCAGGGGCCGAACCGCGGCCGGCGAGGCGTCCGGTGACAGGCTGACGACCACTCCGGTGGCGCGCGGAGCGTCGGCGGCTTGCGGCGATCGCAGGGTTGGAGAAGGCAGGAATGAAGGCTTGGGCGCGAAACGGCCGGTGGCGGCGCTGGGCGTTGCTGCCGCTTCTGACGGGCTGCACCGTCGGACCGGACTTCGCGCAGCCCAAGCCCTGGTGGTCGCCCGCCTCCTGGGGACAGCACGAGGCGAAGCCTGAGCCGGTGTCCAGCAAGCCGGTGGTGGCCGCGGCCGATCCGGCCTGGTGGAACCAGTTCCACGATGCCGAGATGACGGCGCTCGAAGGCCGCCTCGTGCAGAGCAATCTCGATCTGCGCATCGCCATGATCCGGCTCGGCGAATCCCGCGCCGCCTACGGCCAGGCCCGGGCGGCGATGTTCCCGACCCTGAATGCCAACGGCTCCTACACCCGCGAGCTGATCAGCCCGAACGGCATCGTCTCCGCCTTCGGCGCCGGCGCGCCCGGCGGCAGCTTCACCGCCCAGAGCGGCATCGCCAGCGGCCTCGTCGGCACCCAGGCGGGTACCGTGATCCCCAATACCACGGGCGTCATTCCACCGTTCAACCTCTACCAGTACGGCTTCGACGCGAGCTGGGAGATCGATCTCTGGGGCCGGGTGCGCCGCGGCGTGGAGGCGGCGCAGGCGAGTGTGGACGCGGCGCACGATCAGCTGCGCGATACGCTCGTCGCCATCGAGGCGGAGCTGGCGCGCGACTATATCCAGCTGCGCGGCGTTCAGCGGACGCGTCAGATCGTCGAGGAGAACCTCGCGAGTGCGCGGGAAAGCCTGAAACTGACGCAGGAGCGCGCCACCACCGGCCTGACAACGGATCTGGACGTCGCCAATGCCCAGGCACAGGCGGACGGCATCGCCGCCCAGCTGCCGCAGCTCGAGCAGCAGGAGGCGCAACTGATCAACGCCGTGAGCCAGCTCCTCGGCCAGCCGCCGCAGGCGCTCGCCGGCGATCTCCGCCCGGCCAAGCCGATCCCGCCCGTGCCGCCGCAGGTACCGGTCGGCCTGCCGTCGGATCTCGCCCGCCGCCGCCCGGACATTCGCGCCGCCGAGGCCCAGCTCCATGCCGCCACGGCGCAGATCGGCGTCGCCGTGGCGAGCTTCTTCCCGAGCATCTCGCTCTCCGGCAGCTTCGGCTTCCAGTCGGTCACCACCAACAACATCTTCAACTGGAACTCGCAGCAATACGGCTTCGGCCCGACCGTCGTGCTGCCGATCTTCCAGGGCGGGCAGCTGGTTTCGACGCTGGAGCTGCGCAAGCAGCAGGAGAAGGAAGCGGCGGTGGCCTATCAGCGCACCGTGCTCGCCGCCCTACACGACGTCGACAACGCCCTCACCGCCTACGATGCCGAGCAGAAGCGCAATCAGCGCCTCGCCACCGAGACCGCGGCGGCGCGGCGCGCGCTGGAACTCGCCCGCGCCCGCTATGTCCAAGGCATCTCGACGTTCCTCGATGTGCTCGAAGCACAGCGCGTGGTGCTCGCCGCCGAGCAGCAGCTCGCCGACAGCACCACCACGGTCTCGACCAACCTCGTCGCCCTCTACAAATCCCTGGGCGGCGGCTGGGAGTCCGCCTACCCGCTGCCGGATGCGACGCCGAAGGCCGCGCCGGTGATGCCGGTCAAAGGCGGCTGACCGGGTCGCGACCCGCTCGATCCGTCGCTTGACGGCCAGATGACGTATACGTAAACTCGCTCCTGTAAAGAAGTAGTCTGGGACGGGGACGCAGCGGCCGATGAGCATGGGCGCGGGACATCTGCCCGAGCGTGAAGCCTCCGCGGACGCGGCGCTGCCGCCGCCGACCGCGGTGTCGGCGCTGCTTGATGCGGCGGTCGCCCGCTTTCCCGGCCAGCCGGCGATCGATTTCATGGGCCGGCGCTGGAGCTATGCGGCGCTCGGCGGGCTGGTCGATCGGGCCGCGCGCGGGCTGCAGCGCATCGGTGTCGTCAAGGGCACGCGCGTCGGTCTGTGCCTGCCCAACACGCCCTATTCGGTCATGCTCTATTTCGCCGCGCTGAAGGCCGGCGCGGTGGTGGTGAACTACAATCCGCTCTACGTCGAGCGCGAGTTGCTGACGCAAATGCGCGACTCCGGCACCACCATCATGGTGGTGCCGGACCTCCCCGCGATCCACGGCAAGGTGGCGCGCGTCGCCGCGGAGGCCGGGCTGGCGCGGATCATCGTCTGTCCGATCGCAGCGGCGCTCCCGACCCTGCGCCGTGTCGCCTACCACGTGGTCCGCTGGCGCGAGCGGGTGCATGCGGGTCCTTTGGATATGCCGTTCGCGCGGCTCATCCGCGGCAATGCCCCGTTGACGCCGGTTGCCATCGACCCGGAACGGGATGTCGCGGTCCTGCAATATACCGGCGGCACGACGGGCATTCCCAAGGGGGCGATGCTCACCCACGCCAATCTCACCGCGAACAGCGCGCAGGTCATCGCGCAGGCCGGGACCCTGCAGCCGGGGCGCGAGCGCGTGCTTGGCGTGCTGCCGCTGTTCCATGTGTTCGCCATGACCTGCGTGATGAATTGCGGCATCGCACTCGGCGCCGAGATCGTGCTCCTGCCGCGGTTCGATATCCGCCAACTGATGCGCACCATCGCGCGCACCCGCCCGAGCATCTTTCCAGCAGTGCCGACGATCTATGGCGCGATCAACACCGCCGCCGAGCACATGCGCATCGATCTCACCTCGATCCGCTACTGCACCTCCGGCGGCGCTCCGCTCCCCGCCGAGGTGGCGCAGCGCTTCGAAGAGCTCACCGGCGGTAGCCTCACCGAGGGCTACGGGCTGAGCGAAACCTCGCCCGTGGTCTGCTTCACCCCGCCCGCGCGGGAGCGCAAGCCGGGCTCGGTCGGCCTCGCGGTGCCCGGCACGGTCATCGAGATCCGCGATCCATCCGACCCGTCCCGCCGGCTTGGCGCCGGCGAAAAAGGCGAGATCTGCATCCGCGGGCCACAGGTCATGCTGGGCTACTGGAACCGTCCCGAGGCAACGCGCGAGGCCTTCTTCGAAGGCGCGCTGCGCACCGGCGACATCGGCTATCTCGATGCCGACACCTATCTGTTCCTCGTCGACCGCATCAAGGACGTGATCCTGTGCGGTGGCTACAACGTCTATCCGCGCGTGCTGGAGGAGGCGCTGTACCAGCACGAGGCGGTCGCCGAGGCGGTGGTGATCGGCATCCCCGATCCCTATCGCGGCCAGTCGCCCAAGGCATTCGTCACGCTGCGGCCCGGACGCAGCGTGCGCCCCGAGGCGCTGCGCGAATTCCTCAGGAGCTACGTCTCGCCGATCGAGCTGCCCAGGGAGATCGAGATCCGCTCCAGCCTGCCCAAGACGATGATCGGCAAGCTGTCGAAGAAGGCGCTCGAGGACGAACTGGCGCAGAAGGGTGAGCAGGCATGAAGATGCGGCCGGAGGCGGGCGGGGAGGCGCTGTTCACCGTCACCGAGCTGGCCGCGGAGCTCGGCATCAGCGCGCGCACGATCCGCTTCTACGAAGCCAAGCACCTGCTCGCGCCGCGCCGGGTCGGGACGACGCGTGCCTACACCCGCCACGACCGCGCCCGCATGATCCTGATCCTGCGCGGCAAGCGGCTGGGATTTTCCCTGCGCGAGATCAAGGATTATCTCGATCTCTACGATATCGACCGGAGCAAGGGCGAGCAGTTGCGCATGCTGAGCGCGGCAGTGAAGAGCCGCATCGCGAATCTCGAGGAGCAGCGCGCCGCCCTCGAGGAAACCCTGGCCGAACTGCGCGCGATCGAGCGCCAAGCGGCCGATGCCATGGCCGCCGCGCCGCGCGCGCCGGTCACCTGATCGACAGAACGGAGCAGCAACCATGCCGCAAGCGGTCATCGCGGGCTATGCCCGATCTCCCTTCACTCCGGCGAAGCGGGGCGCGCTGGCGCGTGTCCGGCCCGACGACATCGCCGCGCAAGTGGTCCGCGCGCTCGTCACGCGCAGCGGCGTCGCCGCGGCGGACATCGAAGATCTCATCGTCGGCTGCGCATTCCCCGAGGGCGAACAGGGGCTGAACGTCGCCCGCCTGATCGGGCTGCTCGCCGATCTGCCGATCTCGGTCGCGGCGATGACGGTGAACCGGTTCTGCGGGTCCTCGATGCACGCGGTGCACATCGCCGCCGGACAGATCGCGCTCGGCGCCGGCGAGGTCTTCGTCTGCGCCGGCATCGAGAGCATGTCGCGCGTGCCGATGATGGGCTTCAACCCGATGCCGAACCCGGCGCTGGTGGCGAAGAACGCCGCGGCCTATATCGGCATGGGCGAAACGGCGGAGAATGTCGCGCAGCAATGGCGCATCCCCCGTGCCGATCAGGAAGAATTCGCCGTGCGCAGCCACACCCGCGCCGCCGCGGCGCAGGCGGGCGGGCGGTTCGCGGCCGAACTCGTCGCCATCACCGCCAAGTCCGGCAGCATCGAGGCCGATGGCTGCATCCGCCCCGAGACCAGCGCGGCCACGCTCGCCGAACTCAAGCCCGCCTTCAGCAAGGACGGCAGCGTCACCGCCGGCACGTCCTCGCCGCTGACCGACGGGGCCGCCGCGGTGCTCGTGTGCAGCGAGGCCTATGCCGAGCGCACCGGGCTGACGCCGCTGGCCCGCATCCGCTCCGTCGCCGTGGCCGGCTGCGCGCCCGAGATCATGGGCATCGGTCCGGTCGCCGCGACGCGCAAGGCGCTGGCGCGCGCCGGCATCGGCATCGGCGAGATCGGCGTCGTGGAGCTGAACGAGGCCTTCGCGAGCCAGGCACTGGCCTGTGTGCGCGAGCTCGGCATCGACGAGGCGACGCTCAATCTCGATGGCGGCGCGATCGCGCTCGGCCATCCGCTCGGCGCCACCGGGGCACGCATCGTCGGCAAGGCGGCCAGCCTGCTCGTTCGCGAGGGCGCGCGCTACGCGCTGGCGACGCAGTGCATCGGTGGCGGCCAGGGCATCGCCACCATCCTGGAGCGCGTCTGATGCAGGAAATCCGCAAGGTCGCCGTCATCGGCGCCGGCGTCATGGGCGCGGGCATCGCCGCGCAGGTGGCCAACGCCGGCGTGCCGGTGCTGCTGCTCGATATCGTCGCGCCAGGCAGCAACGATCGCAATGCCATCGCCGCCGGCGCGGTCGCGAAGATGGCGAAGACCGAGCCGGCGCCGCTGATGAGCGCGGCTGCGGCGAAGCTGATCACTCCCGGCAACACCGAGGACGATCTCGGCAAGCTCGCTGACTGCGACTGGATCGTGGAGGCGGTGGTCGAGCGGCTGGATGTCAAGCAGGCGCTTTATCGCCGCATCGATGCGGTGCGCCGGCCGGGCAGCGCGGTCTCCTCCAACACCTCGACGATTCCGCTGGCGACGCTGGTGGAGGGAATGCCCGAGGCGTTCCGCCGCGACTTCCTGATCACCCATTTCTTCAATCCGCCGCGCTACATGCGCCTGTTGGAAATCGTCGCCGGCGTCGACAGCGATGCGGCGACGGTGGCCGCCGTCAGCCGCTTCGGCGATGTCGTGCTCGGCAAGAGCCTGGTGAACTGCAAGGACAGCCCGGGGTTCATCGCCAATCGTCTCGGGGTCTACTGGATGCAG
>DAIDKZ010000257.1 GCA_027449745.1 Acetobacteraceae bacterium
CTGACAGACTCTAGACGCTCCCGGCCCGCGGGGCGGGATGGGAGCCGGCGCGCCGCCCGCTGAGCAGCACCCCGACCGCGATCAGGGCGGCGATGACCGCAGATGAGGTGATCCGGCTGAGATGCAGCCCGCCATCGGCGAAGGGCTTGGTCAGCGTGTCCCCGACCGTGGCACCCAGCGGCCGGGTGAGGATGAACCCGGCCCAGAAGGCCAATGCCGCCGAGAGATTGAACCGGTAATAGGCGAGTGCCACCAGCCCCAGGCCGATGGCGAAGACCACGGCCGCGCCCTCGTAGCCGAGCCCGGAATCGTCGGCGAAGAAATCGCCGAGCGCGGTGCCGAGCGTGTTCGAGAACAGGATCGTCGCCCAGTAGAAGGCCTCGACCTTCGGCGTCGAGACGGTGGCGACGGCGATGGAGCCCTGGGTGCGCCACCACGCGCCCAGCACCGTGAGCAGGATGGCGAGCAGCAGCAGCGAGCCGCCGACATAGCCGATGCCGAGTGAACGGTCGGCGAAGTCGGCCATCGTCGTCCCCACCGTCGTGGTCGCGACGATCACCACCCAATAGAGGAACCGGTTGAAGCCGCGCGCCCCGATCTGCGCGGCGACGGTGACGGCGAACAGGGCGAAGAAGATCACGCTGCTGAGCGCGTAGCCCAGGTCCATGGTCATCGACAGCGCATCGCCGCCGGTCTCGCCCAGCGTCGTCGCCAGGATCTTGATGATCCAGAAGCCGAGCGTCACCTCCGGCACCTTGGCGGCGCCCTGGGTAGGATTCATGCGGTTCTCCTGTTGCGAGGCTGACGCGGGCGTCAGTTCGAGGGCGCCAGCTTCTGCTGGATTTTCTGGCCCGCCTCGTCCAGCTTCTGCCCGGTCTTCTCGGCGGCGTTGCCGACCGCCTGGCCGACATTGCCCTCGATCTGGTCGAGCTTCCGCCCGACCGTTTCGCCGGTATGGTGCGAAGCGCAGCCCGCCGTCACCAGACCGAGCGCGAACAGGATCGTCAGCGTCACGTCGCGTGTCATCGCCTCGTCACTCCCTCCTGGCGCTGGTTTCGATGTATTGACCCGAAAGGCGGCTGCAAGGCCAGCCCTGCGGGTGGGAGGTTTCCTTGCCGATCAAGCACACGCATCGCTACCACGACCTCGACGACCCCCAGCGACAGCCGCGCTTCACCGGCATTGCGAGCTTCTTCCGCGCGCCGCCGACGCAGAATCCTGCCGAGGCAGAGATCGGACTGATCGGCGTGCCGTTCGATCTCGGCGTCACCAATCGCTCCGGCGCCCGCCACGGCCCGCGCGCGGTGCGCGAGCACTCCACGCTGTTGCGGCGGATCAATGGCGCGACCGGGGTCGATCCGTTCGCGCTGGCCCGCGTGCGCGACCTCGGCGATGCCTGGATCGAGCAGCCCTACGCCCTGGAGGCCGCGCAGACCGAGATCACCGAATTCTTCGCCACCGTCATCGCCGCCGGGGTGACGCCGCTGGCCGTCGGCGGCGACCACTCGGTCTCGCTGCCGATCCTGCGCGCCCTCGCCGGTGGGGGCGCCGGTGGGGGCGCCGGCGGGGGTGTCGGTGGGGGCGCCGGTGGGGGCGCCATCGGCCTGGTCCATGTCGACGCGCATTGCGACACCGGCGACGATTACATGGGCTCGCGCTTCCACCACGGCGCCCCCTTCCGCCGGGCCGTGGAAGAGGGGCTGCTGGACCCGGCGCGGGCGATCCAGATCGGCATCCGCGGCACCACCAACGACCCGGCGCTCTGGGGATTCAGCCGCGCGGCCGGGATGCGCGTGCTCGACATGGACGAGTTTCACGACCGCGGCTGGCGCTTCCCGCTCGACGAGGCGCGGCGGATCGTCGGCGCCGGTCCCGCCTATCTCAGCTTCGACATCGACGCGCTGGACCCGGTCTTCGCCCCCGGCACCGGCACGCCGGAAGCCGGCGGCATCGCCATGATCGAAGCGCTCAGGCTGCTGCGCGGCCTGCGCGGGCTCGATTTCGTCGGCGCCGACCTCGTCGAGGTCGCCCCGCCCTTCGACCCCTCCGGCCTGACCGCGTTCCACGGCGCCTCGCTGCTGTTCGAGGAACTGTGCCTGCTGGCCGAGGCCCGCCAGGCGCGGCATCACCGCACCGCAGACCAAGCCCCCTGAGACGCATCCAGGCTTGCGTCGGAGCGCGCTCTCGGTCATATCCCCGCCCGGTGCCGGGATGGGTCCGGCGCCAATTCACACGCGTGGCGACTTTCCTGGGGTGATGCCCCGGGTCCGGTGCCGCCTGATCGGCGGCCGGCCGCGCGGAGGATCAACCGGACGGACGGAAAGGACACGCATCATGGCGATGCCCGACTATTCGCTGCGCCAACTGCTCGAATCAGGGGTGCATTTCGGCCACCACACGCGGCGCTGGAACCCGCGCATGGCGCCGTTCCTCTTCGGCGTGCGCAACCAGGTCCACATCATCGACCTGGAACAGACCGTGCCCCTGCTGGACCGGGCGCTGCGGGCGCTGCGCGACATCACCGCGGCCGGCGGGCGGGTGCTGTTCGTCGGCACCAAGCGCGCGGCGGCGGACGCGGTGGCGGATGCGGCGCGGCGCTGCGGACAATACTATGTCAACCATCGCTGGCTCGGCGGCACGCTGACCAACTGGAAGACGATCACCGGCAGCATCAAGCGCCTGCGCCAGATCGACGAGATGCTCGGTGGCGAGGTCAAGGGCCTGACCAAGAAGGAGATCCTTCAGCTCAGCCGGCAGAAGGAGAAGCTGGAGCAGGCGCTCGGCGGCATCAAGGAGATGGGCGGGCTGCCGGACATCCTGTTCATCATCGACACGAACAAGGAGAAGCTCGCGGTCGCCGAGGCGGTCAAGCTCGGCATCCCGGTCGCCGCGGTGCTCGATAGCAATTCGGACCCCGAGGGCGTCACCTACCCGATCCCGGGCAATGACGACGCCATCCGCGCCATCAGCCTTTATTGCGACCTCGCGGTGGCGGCGGTGCTCGACGGCATCAGCGCCGAGATGGCGGCCTCCGGCCAGGATATCGGCGCCGCCGAGGAACTGCCCACGGCGGCCCTGCCCGAGGCTTGAACGACATTGGGGCCTGAGCGTCTCGGGGCCTGACCGGTCCGACCGAGGCTGCGCCCACACTCTGGGAGATCCACGATGGCCGAAATCACGGCGTCACTGGTCAAGGAACTGCGCGACAAGACCGGCGCAGGCATGATGGACTGCAAGCGCGCGCTGGCGGAGAACGGCGGGGAGCTGGAAGCTGCCGTCGACTGGCTGCGCAAGAAGGGCCTCGCGGCGGCGGCCAAGCGGTCCGGCCGGGTCGCTGCGGAAGGACTGATCGGCGTGCTCTCCGCCCCGGCCAAGGCGGCGATGGTCGAGGTCAACGCCGAGACCGATTTCGTCGCCCGCAACGAGACCTTCCAGTCCTTCGTCATGCACGTCGCCCAGGTGGCGCTGCATGTCGGCGAGAATCTGGACGCGATCGCCGCGGCCCCCTACCCGGGCACCGGCCGCACCGTCGGCGAGGAGCTGACCCATCTGGTCGCCACCATCGGCGAGCACATGACGATTCGTCGCGCCCGCGTGCTCTCGGTGCCGCACGGCGCGGTGGCGACCTACGTCCATTCGGCGCTGAAGCCCGGCCTGGGCAAGATCGGCGTGCTGGTGGCGATCGAGGGCAACAGCGAGCTCGCGAGCCTGGAGACGCTCGGCCGGCAGGTCGGCATGCACATCGCCGCCGCCCGCCCCGAGGCACTGGAGATCGACGCCGTCGATCCCGCGGCCCTGGCGCGCGAGCGCAGCGTGCTCGCCGAGCAGGCCCGGGCCTCCGGCAAGCCCGAGGCGATCATCGAGAAGATGGTCGAAGGGCGCATTCGCAAATATTATGAGGAAGTCGTGCTGCTCGAGCAGATCTGGGTGCATGACGGCGAGAGCCGGGTGCGCGCGGTGCTGCAGAAGGCGGGCGCAAAGCTCGCCGGGTTCGCCCGCTTCCAGCTGGGTGAGGGCATCGACAAGGTTCCCGGCGGGGACTTCGCCGCCGAGGTAGCTGCCGCAGCCGGGCTCGCCGGCTGACGGGAACGCTTCCTGCCGTCCGGCGCGGATGGGTGGCGCTTGTTCGCCCATCCGCGCCCCGCTAGTTTCGTGCCGCCGCCTTCGCCCCAGCCCACAGGAGCTGCATGACCGACCAGCCCATCTATCGTCGCGTGCTGCTGAAGGTCTCCGGCGAAGCGCTGATGGGACAGCGCGATTATGGGCTGGACAATGACATGGTTCAGCGCATCGCCGCCGATATCGGCGCCGTCGTGGCCATGGGGGTGCAGGTCTGCGTCGTCATCGGCGGCGGCAACATCTTCCGCGGCGTCTCGGCCGCCGCCTCGGGCATGGACCGGGCGCAGGCGGATTACATGGGCATGCTGGCGACGGTGATGAACGCGCTGGCGGCGCAGAGCGCGCTGGAGAAGCTCGCGGTGCCGACGCGGGTACAGTCGGCGATCCCGATGTCCAGCGTCTGCGAGCCCTATATCCGGCGCCGCGCCGAGCGGCACATGGAAAAGGGCCGGGTGGTGATCTTCGCCGCCGGCACCGGCAACCCGTTCTTCACCACCGACACCGCGGCCGCTCTGCGTGCCGCCGAGATGAAGTGCGACGCCTTGCTCAAGGGCACGCAGGTGGACGGGGTCTATTCCGCCGACCCGCGCAAGGTCCATGGCGCCGCGCGCTATCAGACGCTGACCTATCTCGATGTCCTGGCCAACGAGCTCGCGGTGATGGACGCGGCCGCGATCAGCCTGGCGCGCGAGAACGGCCTGCCGATCCTGGTCTTCAACGTCCATGCCGCCGGCGCCTTCGCCGACGTGATGCGCGGGCGGGGCCGGTTCACGCGAATTTCCGAGCATCCCTGAACGAAGGGAGACACGCGCTTTGGTGGCCGATCTCAACGCTCTGAAACAGGATATCTCGCACCGCATGGACGGGGCGCTGGAGGCGCTGCGCCGCGAATTCAGCGGGCTGCGCACCGGGCGGGCGAGCCCGGCGCTGCTCGAACCGGTGCATGTGCAGGCCTATGGTGCCTCGATGCCGCTGAGCCAGGTCGGCACCGTCAATGTGCCCGAACCGCGCATGATCACCGTGCAGGTCTGGGACCGCGCCCTGGTCTCGGCGGTGGAGAAGGCGATCCGCGATGCCGGGCTCGGCCTCAACCCCGCCGCCGACGGCCAGCTCGTGCGCGTGCCGATCCCCCAGCTCACCACCGAGCGCCGGGCGGAGCTCGCCAAGGCGGCCGGCCGCTATGCCGAGGCGGCGCGAGTCGCCGTGCGCGCGGTGCGGCGCGACGGCATGGAGCAGATCAAGGCGGTCGAGAAGAAGCATCAGATCAGCGAGGACGACGCCAAGGACTGGGCCGACGAGATCCAGAAACTGACGGATCAGCATATCAAGAAGGTCGACGAGCTGCTGGTGGAAAAGGAAAAAGATATCCGCCAGGTCTGAGCCGTTCAGCGGGGTCCTCCAGCACATGTCGCCTCTGATTGCCAGCGCGCCTGATCTGCGGCCTCGCGCCGATTCGTCGTGCGGAACCCTGCCGGCGCACGTCGCCATCATCATGGATGGTAACGGGCGCTGGGCCGCGGCGCGTGGCCTGCCGCGCGTCGCCGGGCACCGTGCCGGCGCGCAGGCGGTGCGGCGAACCATCGAGGCGGCCCTGCAGCACGGCGTGCAGTGGCTGACCCTCTACGCCTTCAGCAGCGAGAACTGGCGCCGCCCGGAGGGCGAGATCACCGATCTCACCGGCCTGCTGCGCCATTATCTGCGCAACGAGGTCACCGAGTTGGCCGCCAACGGCGTGCGCCTCAGGGTGATCGGCGAGCGCCGTCGCTTCGCCGCCGACATCCAGGCCGCCTTCGTCGACGCCGAACGCCTTACCGCCGGCAATGCCAAGCTCAACGTGACGGTCGCGCTCTCCTATGGCGGGCGCAGCGAAATCGTCGCCGCTGCGCGCCGCGTCGCGGAGGCGGCGCTGGCCGGCACGCTGGACGTGACGGCGCTCGACGAGTCCGGCTTCGCCGACAAGCTCTTCACCGCCGGAACCCCGGACCCGGACCTGATCCTGCGCACCAGCGGCGAGCGCCGGCTGTCGAATTTCCTGCTGTGGCAGGCGGCCTATGCGGAACTGGTCTTCCTCGACGTGCTCTGGCCGGATTTCGGCGCCCAGCATTTCGCCGAGGCGCTGGCCGACTATGCGCGGCGGGAGCGGCGTTTTGGCGCCCGGCCCGCCTGAATCCCCGAGCGGCGCGAGGCCGGCACCGCCAGAACTCGGCCTGCGCCTTCTCTCGGCGGCCATTCTCGGTCCGACGGCGCTGCTCTGCCTGTGGTTCGGCGCGGCCCTCTGGATTCTGCTCATCGGCCTGGGCGCCGTCGGGCTCGGCGCCGAGTGGGCGACCCTCGGCGGCCAGCGCCCGGCCAGTGCGGCGGCGATGGCACTGATGGGCGGGCTGGCCTTGGCCACGCTTGAGGGGGCGGCGGAGCACCACGGACTGGCCTTCGGGCTGCTCGGCTCGGGCGGGGCACTGGCTTGGTGGTTCGCCCGGCCGAGCGCCCACGCGCTGCGCCTGGCCGCCGGCGCCTTCTATATCGGGCTGGCCGTGCTGGCCCTGCTCTGGCTGCGCAGCGATCAAGGGGCCGTGGGGCTGGTCGGACGGGCGAACACGCTGTTCGTGGTTTTGCTGGTGTGGGCCAGCGACAGCGGCGCCTATGCCGCCGGACGTCTGATCGGCGGGCCGAAGCTGGCACCCGCGATCTCGCCGGGCAAGACCTGGGCCGGCGCGCTCGGCGGGCTCGCCGCCGCCTGCCTGTTCGGGCTCGCCTTCGCCGGGCTGGCACGGACCGCGCTGCCGGATGCGAGCGCCTCGCTGCCGCGCGCGGCGCTGATCGCCGGTGCGCTCGGGATCGTCGCCCAGGGCGGCGATCTTCTCGAAAGTGCCATCAAGCGCCATGTCGGGGTGAAGGATTCGGGCTGGCTGATCCCCGGCCATGGCGGCCTGCTCGATCGGCTGGACGCGCTGCTGGCGGCCGCGCCCGTGGCCGCCCTGCTATCACTCTGGACCGGCCGGGGAGCCTTGCTGTGGAGTTGAGAAGCGTCACCGTGCTGGGCAGTACCGGCAGCGTCGGTACCCAGACCGTCTCCCTGCTGCACGCGCCGGAGCGGTTCCGCGTCCGGGCCCTGGTGGGGGGGCGCAACGCCGCGCTGCTCGCCGAGCAGGCCCGCGCGCTGCGCGCCGAGCTGGCCGTGGTCAACGACGAAGGTGCCTACCCCGCCCTGAAGGACGCACTCGTGGGCAGCGGCATCGGCTGCGCCGCCGGACCGGAGGCCGTGGTGGACGCGGCGGCGATGGACGCGGACTGGACCATGGCCGCCATCACCGGGGCCGCCGGACTGCCGGCGACGCTGGCCGCGATCCGTCGTGGCCGCGCCGTCGCCCTGGCCAACAAGGAGGCGCTGGTCTCGGCCGGGGACGTGATGCTGCGCGCCGTGCAGGCGGCCGGGGCCCAGCTTCTGCCGGTCGATTCCGAGCATAACGCCATTTTCCAGTCGCTCGCCGACGGCAACCGGGACGCGGTCGAACGCATCGTGCTGACCGCGTCCGGCGGCCCATTCCGCAACGCCAGCGTCGAGGAGATGGCGGCGGCTACGCCCGAGGCGGCGCTGCGCCATCCAGTTTGGTCGATGGGCGCCAAGATCAGCATCGATTCGGCGACGCTGATGAACAAGGGCCTGGAGCTGATCGAGGCGGTGCGCCTGTTCGCGCTGGCGCCGGAGCAGGTGGACATCCTGGTCCATCCGCAATCGGTGATCCATGGCATGGTCTGCTACCGTGACGGCAGCGTGCTGGCGCAACTCGGCTCGCCGGACATGCGCGTGCCGATCGCCCACACGCTGGCCTGGCCGGAGCGGATGGCGACCGTGGCGCCGCGGCTGGACCTGGCGCAACTCGGCCGGCTCGAATTCGCGCCGCCCGATCCGGCCCGGTTTCCCGCCTTGCGTCTCGCCCGCGAGGCCTTGCAGGCGGGCGGCGGCGGCCCCACCATCCTGAGCGCGGCCAACGAGGTCGCGGTCGAGGCCTTCCTCGCCCGGCGCATCGGGTTTCTCGACATCGCCGCGACCGCCGAACGCGTGCTGGCACGGCTCGGCGCCCCGGCGCTGGACGATCTGGACACGGTGATCGCACTCGACCAGGCCGCGCGGCGCGCCGCCGCGCAGATCATCGCTCGCGCCGCCTGAGACGCGCCGCCACCCAGGGGATCGGAGACCATGCTGCTGCATTTCCCGGACGCCGCCCGCACCGCGATCGCCTTTGCCATCGTGCTCGGGGTCCTGGTGTTCGTGCACGAACTCGGTCACTACCTCGCCGCTCGTTGGCGTGGCGTGCATGTCGAGACCTTCGCCATCGGTTTCGGCCACCCGCTGGCACGCTGGACGGACCGGCGCGGCACGGTCTGGAAGATCGGCTGGCTGCCGCTCGGCGGCTTCGTCAAGCTGCACGGCCAGGGGCTCGTCGGCGGCACGGAAGCGACCGCGAGCGACGAGCCGCTGCAGGCCGGGCGCACCTTCCACGACAAGCCGGTGCTGTCGCGCGCCATCGTCGTCGCCGCCGGGCCGGTGGCCAACTTCCTGCTCGCCATCGTGCTCTTCGCCGCCCTCTTCGCCACCGCCGGCCGGCCGGTCGCATTGCCGGTGGTCGGCGAAGTGGCACCCAACTCGGCCGCCGCGCGCGGCGGTCTCGCCCCGGGGGACCGCATCCTCGCCATCAACGGCACCGAGATCAGCCGGTTCCAGGACATCCAGCGCATCGTCCAGGCCCGCCCCGATACCGTGCTGGCCCTGAGCGTGCAGCGCGACGGCAAGGAGATTCCGCTGGCGGTGACGACCGGCGGCCGCGAGCAGAACGGCGCCCGCATCGGCCTGCTCGGCATCACCGGCGGCGCCGCCGTTCTGGAGCGCCTGTCGCCGCCCGCAGCCCTCGCGGCAGGCGCGGAGGAGACCTGGCAAATCGCCCGCGATACCGCGGTCAGCCTCTGGCAGATGCTGCGCGGCCAGCGCGGTGCGGACGATCTCGGCGGACCGCTGCGCATCGCCGAACTGTCGGGCCAGGTCGCACGCCTGGGCGTTTCCAGCCTCGTGTCCTTCATCGCCCTTCTCTCGGTCAATCTCGGGCTGATCAATCTCTTTCCGGTTCCGGTCCTGGACGGCGGGCATCTCCTGTTCTATCTGGCCGAGGTCTTGCTGGGGCGGCCGATTCCGGCCCGCGCACAGGAAATCGGGCTACGCGCCGGATTTGCCGTCCTGGTCGGGGTGTTCGTGTTTGCAACGTGGAACGATCTCAGCCATTTCGGGCTGTTCCGCTGGATCGCCGGATTGATCGGGTGAGCGACCGATCGGGTGGTTTGCTGATCGGAAGCCGGGTGGGCGCGGGCTGCGGGCCGGCAGGGTCGAGGTGGGAGAAGGTCTTTGGCGCGTCTGCGTGGTGCGATGATCGGGCTGGTCTGCCTGGTCGCGGTGGCGGAGGTGGCGTCGGGCCAGCAGCCCGGTCCCGAGCCGTCCGGGCCGCCTAATCTCGGGCCTGAGCCGGCGCCAGCTCCGGCGCCGCCGCCCCCGGCCGCACCATCGCCGGCGGCAAAGCCGGCCGCCGCGCCAACACCGGCCAAGGCCGCGCCGGCACGCGGGCCGGAACGGGCGGCGCCGGCCAATCCCGCCGATGTCATCGATTCGGTCCGCGTCGAAGGCAACAAGCGGATCGAGGCCGGCACCATCGAGTCCTACATGCTGCTGCGCACCGGCGATGCCTTCAGCGAGGGGCTGATGGATCGCAGCCTGAAGGCGCTCTACGCCACCGGGCTATTCTCGGACGTCTCGCTCAAGCGCGACGGCCAGACCCTGGTGGTGCGGGTGAGCGAGAACCCGATCGTCGATCGCGTCGCCTTCGAGGGCAACAACGAGATTTCCGACGACGATCTGGCCAAGGAAACGCAGCTGCGCGCCCGCGCCGTGTACACCGCCGCGCAGGCCGAGACCGACCGCCAGCACCTGCTCGATGTCTATGCCCACCACGGCTATTTCGGCGCCACGATCACGCCCAAGGTGATCCGTCTCGCCGACAACCGCGTCAATGTCGTGTTCAACGTCAAGGAGGGCGAACACACGCTGATCAGCCGCATCACGTTCGTCGGCAACCACGTGTTCAGCGAAGCCGCGCTGCGCGACGTGATCACCAGCCGACAGGAAGTGTGGTGGAATTTCCTCACCAGCAGCGACAGCTACGATCCCGCCCGTGTCGCGTACGACAAGGAGCAGCTGCGCCGGTTCTACCTGCGCAACGGCTATGCCGACTTCAAGGTGATCTCCGCCAACGCCGAGCTGTCACCGGACCGCCGCTCGTTCTTTCTCACCTTCACGCTCTCCGAGGGCGAGCGCTACCGCGTCGGAAACATCACGATCGATTCCGAGATCCGCGCGCTCGAGGGCAAGGTGTTGCGCGACAGCGTCAAGATCCGGTCTGGCGACGTCTACAATGGCGACCTCATCGAGAGTTCGATCGAGGCGATCAAGAAGGACGCGATGAATCGCGGCATCACGTTCGTCGATGTCAAGCCTGAGATCAAGCGCAACGTCGCCAAGAAGCTGATCGATCTGCGCTTCGTCGTCGCGCATGGGCCGCGGGTCTATGTCGAGCGGATCGACATCACCGGCAACACGCGCACGCAGGACCGCGTCGTACGGCGTCAGTTCGCCTTCGCCGAGGGCGATCCGCTCAACCAGGACCAGATCAAGAGCACCAAGCAGGCGCTGCAGGATCTCGGCTATTTCGGCAAGGTGGACATCACCACCTCGCCCGGCTCGGCGCCCGACCGCTCGGTGGTGAACGCGGTGGTCGAGGACAAGGCGACGGGCCAGTTCCAGCTCGGCGGCGGCTACTCGACGGATATCGGCCCGCTGCTCAACCTCGGCCTGACCGAGAAGAACATTCTCGGCAGCGGCAACGATGCCGGCATCACCGGGGTGATCGCGCTCTACGAAACGTCGGTGGATTTGAACTTCACCAACCCGTACCTGTTCGACCGCAACCTGGTCTCGAGCAGCGATATTTTCTATTCGAACCTGAACGACTATTTCATCGCCGCCTTCAACGAACGCCGCGTCGGCTTCAGCGAAACCGTCGGCTACCAGATCTCCGACCATCTCCGCCAGTCCTGGAGCTACCAGCTCGCCGAGCGACAGATCTACAACGTCGCGAACTATGCCAGCTTCTACATTCAGAACCAGCAATTCGTCTCGAGCCTGTCGCAGATCGGCCAGGTGATCACGCTCGACTATCGCGACAGCGCGACGAATCCGCATACCGGCTTCGTCACCCGTCTCGGCACCGACTATGCCGGGCTCGGCGGCAACGCCACTTTCGAGCGCTTCTCGCTCGACGGCCAGTATCTGATCCCGCTCGACCGCCTCACCGGCAACAGCGACTGGGGCATCTCCATCTCGGGCAGCGGCGCCTATCTGGCGCAGAGCGGCCAGTCCTATATCGTCGACCGGTTCTTCCTCGGCGGCTATAACCTGCGCGGCTTTCTCGATGGCGGCGTCGGCCCGCACGACCCCTCGACCGGCGACAGCCTTGGCGGCAACCTGATGTGGACGCAATCGACCGAACTGCGCTTCCCGCTGCCGGTGCCGCCGGATCTCGGCGTCTCCGGACGGTTGTTCGCCGATCTCGGCAGTTTGCAGGGTCTCAGGGAGATACCCGGGCATCAGCTCTACGCCAACGACGGCTCGATCCGAGTCGGCGCCGGCTTCGGCATCACCTGGAACAGCCCGTTCGGCCTGATCAACCTGGACATCGGCGACCCGATCGTCAAAAGGAACTACGATCAGACCGAAATCTTCCGCATCGGCTTTGGCACGAGGTTCTAAGTGCGCATCTTTCCGGCTCCCGTCCGCCTTCCCGCCCTTCTGGGGATGATCCTGCTCGCGGCCTCGCCGGCCAGGGCCGAGGACTGGTTCATGCCCGGCCAGGGCCAGCAGCCCGGGGCGGCAGCGCCGCGCGCGGCCAAGCCGACGGGCCTGGCCGCACCCGCAGGCTCGCCCGCGCTCCCCGCCGGCCAGGCCCCTGGGGCGGCCGCCGGCGCTGCCCCCGGCGCGGAAGCGGCCCAGCAGCCGCCACCGCAAGTGCCGCTACCGCCACCACCCACCTTGCCGCCGATGGCCAAGGTGGCACCCCCGCCCACCGTGGTGGTCGGCGTGCTCGCGGTACCGGATGTCATGCGCAGTTCCACCGCGGCGCAGGAAATCGAGCGGGTCTTCGGCCAGCGCCGGGACAAGCTCAATCAGGACGCGCAGAAGGAACAGGCGGCCTGGCGCGACATGCAGGAGTCGCTGGTCAACGAGCGCGCGAAGCTGAGCCCCGAGCAGATCCGCACGCGTGAGCGCCAGCTGCAGGAACGCATCACCACTGCACAGCGCACCTTCCGTGAGCGCGGCAAGATCATCCAGGATGGCGCCCAGTATTCGCTGGCGCAGATCGAACGGACCCTCGTTCTCGTGATCCGCCAGGTCGCCGAGGCGCATGGTATGAACCTGGTGCTGCACCGCGCGCAGGTGGCGCTCAATGTGAACGAGCTCGATATCACGGCCGACGTCACGAAACAGATCAACGCCGCTCTGCCCAAGGTCGTGATTCCACCCGATGGGCAGGAGCCGACCGCCGAATTGTCCAAGCAGGCAGCCGAGAAGGCCGCGGCCGCGGCACCGCCGGCGGCGCATACGGACCCCAAACCGGCGCCGGCGCCTGCCCCCGACGCCGCGGCGAAGCCGAAGCCCTGATCGGGACGATGGCGGTCGAGCCTATCGCCGGGGATTCCCGGTTCTTCGCCCGCACCGGGCCGCACCGCCTCGCCGCGCTGGCAACGGCGGCGGGCGCGACCCTGGCGGAGGACGCGCCCGCCGGGGCCGAATTCGATTCCGTCGCCCCGTTGCAGCGGGCCGGACCGCGTTCGGTGAGCTTTCTCGACAATCGGCGCTACGCGCCGCTGCTGGAGACGACGCGGGCGGGCGCCGTCATCATCCATCCGGAGCTCGCGTCTCGCGTGCCGGCCGGCTGCGCGCCGATCCTGACGAAGGAGCCCTACGCCGCGTGGGCCCGGGTCGCCGCCCTCTTCCACCCGCCGCCGCCGCCGCGCCCCGGGCGCCATCCGAGCGCGGTGATCGATCCCGCCGCCGTGATCGATCCGACGGCCGAGATCGGGCCGCTCGCCGTGATCGGCGCCGGGGCCGAGATCGGGCCACGCTGCCGGATTGGCCCAGGCGCGGTGATCGGGGACGGCGTCGTGATCGGACCCGATAGCCGCATCGGCCCGCTGGCCAGCATCAGCCATGCCTTGCTCGGCGCCCGCGTGGCGATCTATCCCGGCGCGCGCATCGGCCAGGACGGATTTGGCTTCGCCGTTACCGACGCGGGCTTCCTCACCGTCCCGCAGCTCGGCCGCGTGATCATCGAGGACGATGTCGAGATCGGCGCCAATACGACGATCGACCGCGGCTCGGCGCAGGACACGGTGATCGGCGCCGGATCCCGCCTCGACAACCTGGTGCAGATCGGGCACAACGTCCGGATCGGTCGGAACTGCATTCTCGTGGCCCAGTCTGGCATTTCAGGCTCGACCGAA
This sequence comes from Acetobacteraceae bacterium, assembly GCA_027449745.1. Lineage (GTDB taxonomy): Bacteria > Pseudomonadota > Alphaproteobacteria > Acetobacterales > Acetobacteraceae > JAJZVV01. The sequence continues at coordinate 13,720 of DAIDKZ010000257.1, forward strand.
CTTGGGGACTTCGTGGTTGCCGGTGGCCAGGCGGGGCTGACCGGCCATCTGCGGATCGGTCGCAAGGCCCGGATCGGGGCGCAGGCGGGGGTCATGTCCGATGTCGCGGAGGGGGCGGATGTCGTCGGCAGTCCGGCGCAGCCGGTCCGGGAATTCTTCCGCCAGGTCGCGGTGCTGCGCAAACTGGCGCGCCCAGCCGCGCGCGGCGGAAGCAAAAGGCCGGACGACACGGCCGGCGGCACCAACGATCAAGACTGAGCCTCGATGGACGCAATGACACACGGGAATACGGGAACCACCGAGACAAGCGGGACGATCGCCAAGCAGCTGCCCGAAGCGGCGGACTCTTCCGGGACCGCCGACATCGCGCGCATCATGCAGGCGATCCCCCATCGCTACCCGTTTCTGCTGATCGACCGCGTGGTCGAGCTCGTCGCCAACGTCTCGGCCGTCGGGGTCAAGAATGTCTCGGTGAACGAGGCGTTCTTCCAGGGCCATTTCCCCGGTCATCCGGTGATGCCCGGGGTGCTCATCATCGAGAGCATGGCGCAGACCGCGGCGGTCCTGGTGGTCGAGACGCTCGGCCCGGACGCGGCCGGCAAGCTGGTCTATTTCATGTCGGTCGAGGGCGCCAAGTTCCGCCGTCCCGTGGTGCCGGGAGACCAGGTCCGGGTCCACGTTCAGAAGCAGCGCAACCGCGGCAATGTCTGGAAATTCCACGCGGTCGCGCGGGTCGACGGGGTTGCGGTGGCGGAAGCGACCTACTCCGCCATGATTATGGACCAACGGGGATCGTGACCGAGATTCATCCGCGGGCGATCGTGGCGAGCGGCGCGACGATCGGGGACGGCGCGCGCATCGGGCCGTGGTGCCAGATCGGCCCCGATGTCGTCATCGAGGACGGCGCCGAGCTGGTTTCCCACGTGGTGGTGGACGGGCACACGCGGATCGGCGCGGAGGCCAAGCTCTGGCCGTTCTGCACGGTCGGGCTGCCGCCACAGGATCTCAAATACCGCGGCGAGCCGACGCGCACCGAAATCGGCCCGCGGACGCATGTGCGCGAGCACTGCACCATCCATCGCGGCACCGTCACCGGCAGCGGCGTCACCCGCGTCGGCGCCGACTGCCTGCTGATGGCGGTGGTGCATGTGGCGCATGATTGCCTCATCGGCGACCGCGTGATCATCGCCAACAACGTCGTCATGGGCGGCCATGTCGAAATCGGCGAGGCGGCGGTGATCGGCGGCGCGGCAGCGCTGCATCAGTTCGTGCGCGTGGGCCGCGGCGCCATGGTCGGCGGCATGTCCGGCGTCGAAAGCGATATCATCCCGTTCGGCAGCGTGATCGGAAACCGCGCCCGCCTGGCCGGGCTCAATCTCGTCGGGCTGAAGCGCCGCGGGCACGAGCGCGACGCAATCAACCGCCTGCGCGCCGCCTTCCGCAGCCTGTTCCGCGATGACGGCGGCGTCTTCGCCGAGCGGCTGGCGCGCGTGCGGGCCGAATATGGCGCCGACGCGCTGGTGGCCGAACTGCTCGCCTTCATCGATGCGCCCAGCCAGCGCGGCCTGATCCGCACCCTCTCCGACCTCGACCCGTCGGAGTGATGGCGCGCGCGGCTTGAGGGCGGCATGGCGCTCGGCATCATCGCCGGCGGTGGGGCCTTGCCGGGACGCGTCGCCGCCGCGGCCCTCGCCTCGGGCCGCGAGGTGTTCCTGGTCGGGCTCGATGGCTTCGCCGATCCGGCCGTGCTCGCCCATTACCCGCACGCGCTCGCCCGCATCGGCGCGGCCGGGCGGATCCTCCAACTGCTGCGCGGCGCCGGATGCACCGAGATCGTCCTGGTCGGACCGGTGCGGCGGCCCTCGCTGCTGGACCTGCGTCCGGACGCCGAGGGCGCGCGGCTGCTCGGGCGGATCGGTCGGGCCGCGTTCGGCGGCGATGACGGCCTGCTGGCCGCCATCGTGCGCGTCCTCGCCGATGAGGGGTTCCGCGTCATCGGCGCCCACGAGGTGTTCACCGAGGCGCTGGCGCCCCCCGGCTTGCTGACGAGCATCGGTCCGGACGCTCAGGCACTGGCCGATATCGCGCGCGGGCGCGAGGTGGTTCAGGCCCTGGGGACGGCCGATGTCGGCCAAGCCTGCGTCGTTCAGCAGGGCATTGTGCTGGCGGTCGAGGCCATCGAAGGTACCGATGCGATGCTGGCCCGCTGCGGCGCTCTGGCCCGGCCCGGCCCGGGCGGGGTCCTGGTCAAACTCGTCAAGCCGGGACAAGATCGCCGCGCCGATCTGCCGACGCTCGGCGTCGAGTCGGTGCAGGCGGTGCGTGCGGCGGGGCTGCGCGGCATCGCGTTCGAGGCCGGCGGAACGCTGCTCGCCGATCGCGCATCGATGATCGCGGCGGCCGAGGCGGCCGGGCTGTTCCTGCTCGGGCTCGGCCCGGATCCGATCGAACGGAGCCCATCTTCTCAGAAAGGAGCACGCGGATGACCGCCGAGACTGGACGCTATCTGCACACCATGCTGCGCGTGAAGCGGCTGGAAGCCAGCATCGATTTCTACACGCGGCTGCTCGGCATGAAGGAGTTGCGCCGGCGTGAGGTGCCGGAGGGAAAATACACGCTGGCCTTCCTCGGCTACGGGCCGGAGGAGACCCATACCGTGCTCGAGCTGACCTACAACTGGGGCAAGGATGAGGGCTACGAACTCGGCACCGGGTTCGGCCATCTCGCCATCGGCGTCCGTGACGTCGCGGCGACCTGCGAAAGGCTGCGCGCCGAGGGTGTCGCCATCGTGCGGGAAGCCGGCCCGGTGAAGTTCGGCACGACGATCATCGCCTTCATCGAAGATCCGGACGGCTACAAGATCGAGCTGATCCAGCGCGGCTGAACGAAGCGGGACGGCGCCGCGGGCTGGTCCCACCATGCGCGGCGGGGGAGCCGGCCCGGGCGATGTCGCCCCTCAGGCGCCGACGGCGGCGAGCATCGGCTCCTCAATGCGCTCGGGGACGTGCGGGCTCTCGGCCGGGTCACGCAGCATGTAGCCGCGGCCCCAGACGGTCGCGATCATGTTGCCGACCCCCGCCTGCGCCATCTTCTTGCGCAGCTTGCAGATGAACACATCGATGATCTTGATCTCGGGCTCGTCGATCCCGCCATAGAGGTGGTTGAGGAACGCCTCCTTGGTGAGGACGAAGCCCCGCCGCAGCACCAGCAGCTCCAGGATCGAATATTCCTTGCTGGTCAGGTGGATGCGCTGGTCTTCGACGGTCGCGTTGCGGCTGTCCAGATTGAGCACCAGCTTGCCGACGCGGATCTCCGAATGGCTGAAGCCCTTGCTGCGGCGGATGATCGCCTGGATCCGGGCGGTCAGCTCCGCCTTGTCGAATGGCTTGGACAGGAAATCGTCGGCGCCGAGGCCGAAGCCCTTGACCTTGGCCTGCGGACGGGACGTGCCGGAGAGGATCAGAACCGGCGTCTCGATGCGCGCGGCCCGCATCCGGCGGACCACCTCGAACCCCTCGATATCGGGGAGGGCGAGGTCGAGCAACACGATGTCGTAATCATAATGGCGGACAAGATCCAGCGCTTCCTCGCCGGTGTCCACCTGATCCACCACGGCGCCGTTCGAACGAAGCAACAATGAGACAGACCGCGAAACCGTGAGATCATCCTCGACGAGCAGAACGCGCATCTCAACACCTCCAGCCTTGATGCACACAAACTACCACCTATGCGTGCATCACGCCAGAGATTTTTCACCTTTCGGGTGCATTTTTCTGTATGCAGAGGCGCAAAACGCGCAATCCGCTCCGAATCACCCGCTACCTGTCGTGTGAGAAGATCCGGAAGGCATGAAAAAACATCAAACGCTCAAAACGAGACTCGATACCGCCCGCGCCGGGGTGATGCCGCTCGCCGGCTATGAGCTCACCGGACGCATCACCGGGGTCGCCGGGCTCGCCGCCGAAATTCGCGGCCTTGCCAGCCATGTCACCATCGGCAATCGTCTGCAGCTGCAGCGCCGGGACGGCGGCGGCGTCGCCGGCGAGGTCATCGGGTTCCGTGCCGGCAATGGCACGGTGATGGCGTTCGGCTCGCTCGAAGGTCTCGGCCCGGGCAGCCCGGCGATCTGTCGTGGCGTGCTCCCCGCCGGCGCGGTGCCGCGCCCCGCCAACGGCAGCGCCCTGCATGTTTCGGATGGTTGGCTCGGTCGGGTCATCGACCCGCTCGGCCAGCCCCTCGACGGACACGGCCCGCTCCCCGCCGGCACGCGCCCCTGCCTGGTCCGCCCCGCACCGCTGGCGCCGACACGCCGGGCGCGGCTCGGCGAACGCATCGATCTCGGCGTGCGGGCGATGAATCTTTTCGTCACCTGTCGGCGCGGCCAGCGGCTCGGACTGTTCGCCGGCTCGGGCATCGGCAAATCCACCCTGCTTGCCATGCTCGCGCGCCATGTCGATTGCGACGTCGCGGTGATCGCTCTGGTCGGCGAACGGGGACGCGAGGTGCGCGAGTTCATCGAGTCCGACCTCGGGGCCGCCGGCCTCGCCCGCTCGGTGGTGGTGGTCGCGACCTCCGACACCTCGCCGGTAATGCGCCGCGAGGCGGCCTACACGGCGATGGCCGTGGCCGAGCATTTCCGCGACCGTGGCCAGTCGGTGCTGATGCTGATGGACAGCGTCACCCGCTTCTGCCTCGCGCTCCGCGAGATCGGCCTCTCCGCCGGCGAGCCGCCGGCGACGCGCGGCTATCCGCCCAGCGTCTTTGCCGAGCTGCCCCGCCTGCTCGAGCGCGCCGGGCCGGGGGAAGAGACGCCGGGCCGGCCAGCCGGCCACATTTCCGCGATCTTCACCGTTCTCGTCGAGGGCGACGACCATAATGAGCCGGTCGCCGACGCCGTCCGCGGCATTCTGGACGGCCATGTCGTACTCGACCGGCGGATCGCCGAGCGGGGCCGCTATCCGGCCATCGACGTGCTCCGCTCGCTGTCGCGAACCATGCCCGGCTGCAACAGCGACGCCGAAAATGACGTGATCCGGCGGGCGCGGGCCATCCTCGCGCTGAACGAGGAAGTCGCCGATCTGGTCCGCCTCGGCGCCTACCGCGCCGGCGGCGACAAGGCGGTTGACGAGGCGATCCGCATCGCCCCGGGGATCGACGCGCTTCTGGGCCAGGCGATCGGCGAGCGGGCCGCGTTTGCGGACTGTTTCGCGCGCCTGGCCGCCGCCCTGGAGGCGCCCGCCGCCTGAAGCGGGGTCGCCGGGCGGCGATCTCAGCGCTGCCCGACCACCTGCAGGCCGGCCCGATGCCGCAGCAGCGCGGTGCGGATGCGCTCGAACTCGGCGCGCAGCCGTCGCATATGGTCCGCGCCGTCGGCGGCGAGTTCCTGCGCGCGGATCATGCGCCAGGCAAGGCAGAGTTCGAACAGCGCCTTGGCGCCGATATTCGCGGCACAACTCCTGAGCGCATGGGCTTCCGACCGGAACTGCTGCACGTCTCCTGCCGCCACCGCGGCCGCCATCTCGCCCAAGAGCGCCTCGGCATCGACCAGGAACTGGTCGATCAGATCGGCCAGGAAGGCGCTGCCACCGAGGGTCTCGAGGTCTTTCAGCATGCGCTCGTCGATCGGGCCGGGCGCGGCGGGGCGGAAGCGTGGGTGCGACGCGATTTCGCGCACCTCTCCGCCCGGCGGAGGAGCGGCTTCCCCCCCTGCCAGAGAGGCGATGGTCGCGAGCAGGACCGCCGGTTCGATCGGCTTGGTCAGGCAGGCGTCCATGCCGGCGTCGGCGCAGCGCTTGGCGGCCTCGGGGGTCGCGTCCGCCGTCAGCGCCACGATCGGCACGCGCGGCTGGTCGAGGGCGGTGAACCGATAGAGCTTGGTCGCCTCGATGCCGCTCATCACCGGCATGTTGACGTCCATCAGTACCACGTCGAACGAGTCGGCCTCAAGCGCGTCGAGGGCCATTTCCCCATTGTCGGCAAGGTGCACCCGGTGCCCGGCGCGCTCCAAGATTTTCGCGATCACCTTCTGATTGGTGCGGTTGTCGTCGGCGACCAGCACGCTCAGCTGGCGGCCCGGTTCGGGCGGATCCTCGGCCACCCCCGGCGGCGACAACGATGCTCCGCCATTCGCCCCGGCCAAGGCGATGGTCAAGACCCGCCGGAGGCTGGTCGCGTCGACGGGGAGCGGCAACGCACTGACGAAGCGCCGCCGTTCGGCCAGCGCCGGCAGCCCGGCGGGCTTGGTCTCGCCGACCCGGACGAGCGGTACCGCAAGCGCCGCCTGGGCGGCAAACAGGCCCGGCGCCGGTGCCTCCTCGCCGCCGGGAAGTCCCTGCGGGGCAACGAGGACGACGCAGCCCGCGCCGCGCATCCGCGCCGCCTCAGCCTGGCGGAGCGCCTCCGCCATCGTCTCGGCCGGCTCGATGCTTGCCCCCTCGCCAGCGAGGGCCTGTTCGATCGCAGCGCGCTGCGGGCCGAGGCCGAGCAGGCCGACGTGCATCCCGGCGAGTGCCGTATCCGGCTCCGCCAGGACCTCGAACGGGACCGTGAACCAGAAGGTGCTGCCGACGCCGATGGCGCTGTCGACACCGATTTCGCCACCGAGCAGACCGACCAGGCGCTTGCAGATCGCCAGACCGAGCCCGGTGCCGCCAAACCGGTCGACGATGGAACTGTCGGCCTGGGTGAAGCTCTCGAAGATGCGCTCGCGCGCCTCGGGCGCGATACCGATCCCGGTGTCGGTCACCTCGAAGGTCAACCGCGCCCGCCCAGGCCCCGCCTCCACTGCGTCGACCGCCACGACGATGCCGCCCTCGGCGGTGAACTTGACCGCATTGCCCGCCAAGTTGAGCAGGATTTCGTGCAGGTGCCGCCGATCGCCGCGCAGCGCCAGCGGTGTCCGCGCCGTCACATGCAGAGCGACTTCCAGCTGCTTGCTGCGCGCCTGGGCGGTGACCAGGCCGCGGATCTCGGCAAGCAGGTCGAGCAGCGGGAAATCGACCACACTGACCGGCATCCGGCCGGCCTCGATGCGCGAGAAGTCGAGCAGGCCGTTGATCAGGCCCAGCAGCGAGGTCGCCGCGGCGCGAACCGTGCGGACCATGTCGCGCTGCTCGGCATTGATCGAGGTATCGGCGAGCAGATGGGCCATGCCGATGATCGCGTTGAGCGGCGTGCGCAGTTCGTGGCTGACGCTGGCCAGGAACAGGCTCTTGGCCTGATTGGCTTTTTCCGCCTCGCGCTTGGCCTCCGAGAGCTTGCGGATCAGTGTCGAGGCGTAGACCGGCAGGACCACCTGGCCGCCGAGCAGACCGAGCGAGACCGCCAGCGCGCCCTGCCAGACCGGGGTCGTTGCGACGACGGCGGCAAAGCCGATGAAGCCGATGGTGGTCGCGGCGAAGAGATGGGCCACGCCGTAGCGGAAGCCGTTGCCGAATATGATCCAGAGATAAATGGGATAGAGCACCGCCAGTTCGGCGCCACCGATATGCAGCTCGACCGACAGGGCGCCGATGTCGAGCCCCATCGCGAACAGTCGCCGCCCGGTCGAGCGCACCGGGCGGAGCTTCCGATCGGCGAAGACGACCAGACCGAGCGCGGCGTAGATATAGGCGACCAGCGCCGTCGCGCGGGTGTGGCCGGGCACGAACAGCGTGACATAGCCAAGGATAAGCAGGCTGAAGATCAGGCGATTGCGGATGATCTCCGGCTCGCGGTCGATCGCCTCCAGTTCATCGGCGGCAAAGGCGGCGCTCATCATGGCGCGCAGCCGCCGGAGCAGACCGCGGGAGGTCGGACCGTTCCGCTCCGGCTGATCCAGGGGCGCTGGCATCGACGCGCCGCCGAAATCCCTCAACCGATCCCGGCCGCCGCCGGCAAGGGCAAGCTCGTGCCCTGCTCGACGAGCCGGCGAAGCTCCTCGGCCGGCACCGGGGGACTGAGGTAGTAACCCTGGATTTCGTCGCAGCCGTCCGCGGCAAGCTGGGTGAATTGCTCGACCGTCTCGACACCTTCCGCAATCACGTCGAGATTGAGATTATGCCCGAGACCTATGATCGCCCGAACGATCGTCGTATCCGAGGGATCTGTTTTCAGATGCCTGATGAAAGACTGATCGATCTTGATTCTCGTGATCGGGAAATTCTTGATGTAGCTGAGAGAAGAATACCCGGTTCCGAAATCATCGATCGACAGCCCGATGCCCAGCGCCTGCAGCTCACGCAGCGTAGCGGCCACCGACTCGGCATTTTCCATCAGGATATTCTCCGTCAGCTCCAGGTCCAGGAGCGTCGGATCGAGACCGGTCTCCTCGATCGCGGCAACGACGAGAGCAATGACGTCCTGCTTTCGGAATTGTACCGGGGAAAGATTAACAGAACAGCGGAGCGGCGGCAACCCGAGCCGTTGCCAGCGCGCGGCCTGGGCGCAGGCCTCGCGCAGAACCCAAGCGTTGAGCGGTACGATAAGCCCGTTCTCCTCCGCCAGCGGCAGGAATTCGCCCGGCCGCACCAGCCCGATGCCCGGCCGGTTCCAGCGCAGCAGTGCCTCCACACCGATGATCCGGCCGGTGCGCAGATTCATCTGCGGCTGATAGTGCAGAACGAACTGCTCGCGCGCGATCCCGGCGCGCAAGTCCGCCTCCAGGCGCACCGCCTCGAAGGCGCGGCGATTCATGTCGGCGACATAGAAGCGGAATGTATTGCCGCCCTCTTCCTTGGCCCGATACATCGCCATGTCGGCATTGCGCAGCAACTCATCGACGCCGTTCGCGTCGGCCGGATGAAGCGTGATGCCGACGCTCGCCGTCAGGCCCAGCTCCTGCCCCTCGCAGTGAAACGGTTCGGCGAGGGTCTCGATCACCCGCTGCGCCAGGTTTTCCGCATCCTCGCGCCGCGATAGCTGGGTCTGCAGGATGGCGAACTCATCGCCGCCGAGGCGGGCGACCGTATCGCAGTCGCGCGCCGTCTCACGCAACCGCTTCGCCACCGCCTGCAGGAGACGATCGCCCAGATGGTGTCCGAGCACGTCGTTCATGCCCTTGAACCGATCCAGATCGAGGAACAGAAGGGCAAACATATGGTCGCCACGGCGTCCGCGCGCCAGTTCGCGCTGCAACCGGTTGCGCAGCAGGGTTCGATTGGGCAGGTTCGTCAGAACGTCGTGGTGCGCGAGATGGCGCAGGCGGCTTTCGGCCTGCTTGCGCTCGGTGATATCCAGTGAGGTCGTCAGCACGCTCGCGACGACCTGGGCGGCATCGCGCAGGGGCGATTTGGTGGTGAGGAAGACCCGCGCCCGTCCCGCGCGATCGATCACCTCCTCCTCGAAGCTCGGCAGGGCACGGCCGGACTCGAACACCATGCGGTCGAGCGCCTGGCTGCGCTCCCGATGCGCCGGGCCGAACATCGTGGTGGCATCCTTGCCGACACACCGCAGCGGGTCGATGCCGAGAACCTCGGCCTGGTAGGCGTTGACGAACTGACAGCGACCCGCCGCGTCGACGGCGCTGATCATGGCCGGGACAGTGTCGATCACCTGTGCCAACCGCTCACGGCTGTCGCGCAACTCGGCCTCGCGCGAGCGCTCGCTGTCCTTGAGTTCCCGCTCCAGCATCATCGCCCGGCTGCGGATGATCTGCTGCTGGCGGCCGAGCTTGAGCAGATTCCGCGCGCGCACCAGGAATTCCTGATGATCCACCGGGCTTTGCAGGAAGTCGGTCGCTCCGGCTTCCAGTGCGCGCAGGCGAAAGCTGCGATCCTCGTAGACGGTGATGACGATCACCGGCACGTCAGCGCCACCGGGGCCGGCGCGCAGCCGGCGGGTGAACTCGGCACCGTCCATGCCGGGCATCTTGTAGTCGGTGATGATGAGATCGGGCGTGTGCTCCGCCGTCCAGTCCAGGGCCGCCTGCGGATCGCCGAAGGCCTGAACGGTCAGCCCGTCTTCCAGCGAAGCGGCAAGGCGCGAGAAGATATTCCGGTTGGTGACCCGGTCATCGAGAATAACGATCACCGGCATGGCGCGATCACCATGGCGACGGACCGGATGGATCCCCGTCCGCCTGAACTGCGATTTTCATGCCTTGGACAATCCGGTTTTCTCGCCATCAAGTCATCCGAAAATCGCGCCATCTCCAGGAAAACACGCCGACCGCGCGCGCGACCGGGCTCCACGAGACGCCCACCCCCTCGTTGCGTCACCGGGCAACGGTTTGAACGTCTAGCACGAGACCATGACCGGTTCGTCAACACGGGCGCATGCGCGGCTTAGTCCATCGCCTCGTCGGCCAGTTCGGCCAGGCGGCGGCGCAGGGTCTCGGGCAAATGGCTGGCGCGGCGGGTCGTCTCGTCCATCAGCACCATCACGCTCTCGGCCGTCGCCGCGCAGCGATCGCCCCGGAACAGGCCCTGGCCCAGGGTGAACGAACTGCGACCGAGCCCCAGCAGCGTCGTGCCGATCTCGACACGATCGCCCCAGCCCAGCTCGGCGCGAAAATCCAGTTCGAGCCGGGCGATGACGAAGCCGTAGCCGAGCGGCGCCAGCCCGCCATTCCCATACAGGAAGGCCACCCGCCCACTTTCGCAGAAGGTTGCGAAGACGGCGTTGTTCACGTGCCCCTGCCTGTCGGTATCGGAGTAGCGCGCGCGCTCGTCGGTCCAGAATCGGTAGCCGCTCCGATCCGCCAGCGAAGCCCGCCGCCGCCCGATTTCCGTCATCCGCTCCCCCCTCGACCATGGTTCGCACGGCCAGTTTAGCCCAGGCCTGCCGGCGCCGCCATGTCTTCACATGCGATCGCGTGCAAGGGGCGTGCCGGCAAGCCGCAACGCCCCCGTCTCCAGCACCGAATCCACCAACGCATCGGCGTCCGCCACCCGGGTGCGGTGGTTGACGATCGCGGCCCGGATGGCGAGCTGCCCGCCCAGAATCGTCGTCGAGGGGGCCGCGCGCCCCGATTCCTGAACGTCCGCCACGATTTCGGCATTGAGGCGGTCGACGTCCCACCCATCGGGCACCCGATGGCGAAAGCATACGATGTTGAGTGGCACGGGCGCCAGTCGCTCGAGCGCCGGCTCGGCATCGACCCGCGCCGCCAGCGCCCGCGCCACGGCGCAACAATGCGCGATCACCGCCCCGATCCGCTCGGTGCCGTAGGCGCGCAGCGTCATCCAGACCTTGAGCGCGCGGAATCCGCGCGAGAGGTCGGGCCCGATATCGCAGGGCCAGGGCGCGCCACCGGCCAGACCCCTCGCGGACGGCTGCAGATAGGCGAGGCTCTGGGCGAAGGTGGCCAGCGCCGCCGCCGGCTCACGCACCAGGATGCAGCCGGCGTCGTAGGGCACCTGCGCCCATTTATGGAAGTCGAGCGCCACCGAGTCCGCCGCCTCGATGCCGTCGAGCAGCGGCCGCAGCGCCGGGGCGCAGGCCGCGAGCGCACCGAACGCGCCATCGACGTGGAACCACAGGCGCTCGGCCCGGGCGAATGCGGCCAGCCGGGCGAGATCGTCGGTGGCCCCGATATCGACGCTGCCGGCGGTGCCGATGAGGAGAAACGGGCGCACGCCGGCGGCGCGGTCGCGCGCGATCTGCTCGGCCAGCGGGCCACACTCGATGCGGCCCGCTGCGTCGGTCGGCACCAGGCGCAGCGCGTCGCGGCCGAGGCCGGCGATCTCGAAGGCGCGCGGGATGCAGCCATGGGCCGCGGTTGAGGCGTAGCCGGCGAGCCTCGCGCCGCCGAGCCCGTGGCGACGGACCTCGGGGCCAAGCGCCGCGGTTCGGGCGAGCAGAACCCCGACGAGGTTGGCCATCGAGCTGCCGGTGAGGAGCAGACCGGTGCTGGTCGCTGGCAGGCCGAGCAGCGAAGCGGTCCAGGCGATCACCTGGCGCTCGACCAGGATCGGTGCATGATCCCGCCCGCCGAGATTGGCGTTCAACCCGCCGGCCAGCAGCTCCGCGAGCATGCCGACGGCGGTGCCGCCGCCGTGCACCCAGCCCATGAAACCGGGATGCGGGTTGCCGGTGGCATACGGCAGCACAAGGGCGCGGAACTCCTCGTAGACGGCCGCGAGATCCTCGCCCGCGCGCGGCAGCTCGCCCTGTAGGGCCGCGCGTGCCTCTGCTGGCATCGGCTGCCAGACCGGGCCGGCGCGCAGGCCGGCGATGTGATCGAACATGTCGTCCAGCATGCGGTGCCCGAGCGCGCGCAGGTCGGTCCAGCCATCGGGGTCGAGGCTCGGCTCGGGCTCGGTCACGATGATCGCACTCCCTGGCATGGCGAGGATGGTATACCCAGGGTCCGAAGAAATCTGGGTATAGGGCGCGCAGGGTTGGTGTGGCGGCGCGCGCCAAACTGAGACGATACCCGACCTCCGACGGAGGGCGGGTATATAGATCGAAGAGGGGAGGATCGACGCACATGTTCTTCGAGGGCTTCACCGACACGACCATCGCAACATCGGCCGGGCGGGTGCGCCTGCGGCACAATCTCGACCATGGCGGCGCCGGCCGCCCGCCGCTGCTGCTGCTGCATGGCAACCCGCAGACCAGCGCCATGTGGCACCACGTGGCGCCGGCGCTCGGCGAGCGCTTCGCCGTCGTCTGCCCGGACCTGCGGGGCTACGGCCGGAGCCTCAAGCCCGCCGCATCGCCCGACCACGCGGCCTACGCGAAGCGCGAAATGGCGGCCGACATGGTCGCGGTGATGACGGCACTCGGCTTCACCCGCTTCCGCATCGGCAGCCACGACCGGGGCGCTCGGGTCGCTCACCGCCTCGCGCTCGACTTCCCGGAGCGGGTCGAGCGGCTGGCGGTGCTCGACATCGTCCCGACGATCGAACATTTCGAGCGCGCCGACATGAACTTCGCCATGGGCTATTATCATTGGTTCTGGTTCGCCCAGAAGCATCCGTTCCCGGAAGTACTGATCAACGCCGCCCCAGAGATCTGGTTCGCCGCCCACACCGGGCGGGGCACGACACCGCCGGCCTTCTTCAGCCCCGATGCGCTGGCAGAATATCTCTCCGCCGCGCGCGACCCCGGCGCGGTGATGGGGATGTGCGAGGATTATCGCGCCGCGGCGACGATCGATCTGGTTCATGACCGCGAAAGCCGCGGCGCCGGGCGGAAAGTGACCTGTCCGATGCTGGTGCTGTGGGGCGCGCGCAACAAGGTGGGGCAGTGGTACGATCCGCTCGCCATCTGGCGCAGCTATTGCACCGCAGAGGTCACCGGTGGTGCGATCGATTGCGGCCACTACCTCCCCGAGGAAGCGCCGGCGGAGACGCTGGACTGGTTCGGCAAGTTCTTCGCCTGACGGCCCAGCCCGGCCGGCATCAGCTCAGGGCGCGGCAGAATTCGCCGATGCGCCGGCACGCCTCGGCCAGCGTCGCCTCATCGGCGGCGTAGCTGAGGCGGACATAGGGGCTCATGCCGAAGGCGGCGCCATGGACCACGGCGACGTGCTGCTCCTCCAGGAGCGCCATGGCGAAATCCTCGTCGGAAACGAGCCGGCGCCCGCCGGCCGTGGTCTTGCCGAGGCAGCCGGCGACGGACGGGTAGACGTAGAACGCGCCCTCCGGCCGGTGGCAGGCGAGGCCGGGGGCGAGGTTCAGCGCAGCCACCACCTGGTCGCGCCGGCTGCGATAGATGGCGGCGCGCTCGGCGACGAGGTCCTGCGGCCCGTCCAGCGCCGCCGCGGCGGCCGCCTGGGCCGGACCGGCGACCCCGGAGGTGGCCTGGCTCTGCATGTTCACCATCGCCTTGACGAGCGCGGGCGGACCGCCGCAGAAGCCGACCCGCCAGCCGGTCATGGCGTAGGTCTTGGAGACGCCGCTCACGGTCAGGGTCCGGTCCGCCAAGCGCGGCTCGGCCGCGGCCATAGTCACATAGTCGAACCCGTCATAGATCAAGTGCTCGTACATGTCGTCGCACAGGATCCAGACCTCGGGATGGGCCAGCATGACTTCCCCAAGCGCTTCCATCTCCGCCCGCGAGCAGGCCGCGCCGGTCGGGTTGTTGGGGAAATTGAGGATCAGCCAGCGCGTGCGCGGGGTGATCGCGGCGGCGAGATCCTCCGGCCGCAGGCGGAAGCCGGCGTTCTGCGGGCAGTTGACGAACACTGGCACGCCGCCGGCGAGCTGCGTCACCAGCGCGTAGGCGGACCAGTACGGCGCCGGGATCACCACCTCGTCGCCGGCGCCGACGGTGGCCATCAGCGCGTTGTAGATGATCTGCTTGCCGCCATTGGCGACCATGATCTGCTCGGGCGCGTAGTCGAGCCCGTTTTCGCGGCGGAATTTCCCCGCCACCGCCCGTTTCAGCGCCACCGTGCCGTCGACGGGGGGGTATTTCGTCTCCCCGCGCAGCGCCGCTTCGTGCGCGGCCTCGATGGCATGCGGCGGCGTCGGGAAATCCGGCTCGCCGATCGCCAGCGAGATTACCTCGATTCCTGCCGCCCGCATCGCCCGAGCGCGCTGACTCATGGCGATGGTCGGCGCGACGTCGACCCGCGCGAGCCGGGGAGCGAAGCCCGGCATGCCGCTCAGGCGAGCCCCTGGCAGAAATGCTGGATGCGCGTGCACGCCTCGCGCAGCGCCTCCGTCGAGGTCGCATAGCTGATGCGGAAATAGCCCGGATACATGAACGCCGCGCCATGCACCGCGGCCACCCCCTCCTCTTCGAGGAGCGCGGTGACGAAGGCCTCGTCGTCACGGATCAGCGCGCCGCCGCGTGAGGTCTTGCCGAGGCAGCCGGCGATCGAG
>DAIDKZ010000258.1 GCA_027449745.1 Acetobacteraceae bacterium
GGAACTCTACCGCCAGAAGGAGGCGGATTTTCCCGCGGTCTGCCGCCCCGTGGTCAAGCGCGGCTTCCAGCCGACCCGGGTGGATATGCTGCCCGCCGCGCTGCGGCTGGCCACCGATACCATGCTCGGCGGCCGGCCCGGCCCGGTGCAGGTCGACATCCCCTTCAACCTGTTCCAGGAGGAGGACGACGTCGCGGTGCAGCCGAGCGTGCGGCTGAGCACCGCGCGACGCTCCGGGGCCGCGCCCGAGGATATTGCCGAGACCGTCGATCGCCTGCTCGCCGCCGAACGGCCGGCGCTGTTCATCGGCCATGGTGTGACCCTCGCCGAGGCCGCGGACGAACTCACGGCGCTCGCGGAGCGGCTCAACCTGCCGGTGATCACCTCGCCCAACGGCATGGGCTGCATTCCCGGCTCGCACACGCTGGCGCTCGGCTTCATCGGCCGCAACGGCGTCTATCCGGCCAACCAGGCCGGCCGCTACGCGGACCTCGTGCTGGCGATCGGAGCGCGCTTCGACGACCGCTCGGCCTCCTCCTGGATCGAGGGCTATTCCTGGAATTTTCCGAGCTGCAAACTCATCCAGGTCGATCTCGACACGGCCGAGATCGGCCGCAACTACCCGGTCGATCTGGGCATCGTCGCCGATGCGCGGAGCTTTCTGCGCCAGGTGCTGGGCGAGCTCGACCGGCGCGGCACGCCACGGCCGGAGCGGGGCGAATGGCGCGCCATGATCGATGGGTGGCGGCGCGAATGGGACCAATTCACGCGGCCGAACTTCGCCATCGACACATCGCCGCTGCGGCCCGAGCCGGTGGTCGCGGCGGTGCGCGCGGTGCTGCCCGACGATGCCATCCTCTCGCTCGATTCCGGCGTCCATCACAACTGGTTCATGCAGTTCTGGGAGGCACGCCAGCCACAGACCATGCTGAACGCGTGGGGCTTTTCGGCCATGGGTTTCGGCGTCAGCGGCATTCTCGGCGCCAAGCTCGCGGCGCCGGAGCGGGTCTGCGTGTCGGTCTGCGGCGATGGCGGCTTCACCATGACGCCGCACGTGCTCTGCACCGCCGTCGAGTACGGCATTCCCTGCGTCTGGGTGATCTGGAACAATTTCGCCTGGGGGGCGATCCGTGACATCCAATACGGGCTGTTCGGCGGGCGCGAGATCGGCACCGGCTTTTATCGCGGTGAGAATCGCGAGCGCTACAATCCGGATTTCGCCGCGCTGGCCCGCGCGCACGGCGTCGATGGTGTCACGATCACCCGTATCGCGGATCTCGCTCCGGCGCTCGAACACGCGATCGGGTCGAACCGGCCATGGGTACTCGACGTGCATGTCGATGCCGAGGTGCGTCCGCCGGCAACCGGCACCTGGGCGCTGCCGCCGATCCCGCACAAGGAGCCGGTGTTCGGCGCCCGCCGCACCGCCGCCGAACTCGGCTACCGGTCCGACGTTTGAATAGCTGGCGTGACAATAGCCGGCGTCTGAATGGAAAAGCACATCATGTATCACCGCAACGGGGCCAGCATCCGCAACATCGCCGAGGTGATGTGGGAGACGCCGCCCGAGCATTTCGACGCGCACTCGAAAATGCTGGTGACACCGGCCGCCTCCGCCGGCACGCGATTCGATTTCCGCATCTCCTCCTATCAGCCGCGCGGCTACGTCAAGCCGCACCGGCACGCGATCCAGGAACAGATCTATCACGTGCTCGAAGGCGAGGGCTTGATGGAGATCGACGGCGAGCGCGTCGTCGTCCGGCGCCATGACTGCATCCATCTCCCGCCGGGCGTGGAGCACGCGATCTACAACACGGGTCTCGTCGATCTCGTGTTCTTCGTCATCACCACGCCACCCACCGACGCGTAGGGCGTGATGGTGGCGGCCGGCCACTACGACCTCATCGTGGCTGGCGCCGGCGCGGCGGGGATGACGGCGGCGGCCGTCGCCGCGTCCCAGGGCATGCGCGTGCTGCTGGTCGAGAAGACCGCGCAGGTGGGCGGCACCACGTCCTGGTCCGGCGGCATGGTCTGGGTTCCCGCCAATCGGCAGATGCTGGACGCGGGCATGGCGGACAGTCTCGATGCGGCGCGGTGCTATCTCGCGGCCACCGTGCCGGGCGAGGCTGGTGATGCGATGCGCGAAACCTTCCTCGCCCACGCCGGCGAGGCGATCGACTATCTCGCCCTGCACACGCCGGTGCGGCTGAGGCCGGTGGCCGTCTATCCCGATTATTATCCGGACCGGCCCGGCGCCACGCTGGGCGGGCGCGTGCTGGAGCCGTGCCCGTTCGATGCAAGCGCGCTCGGCCCGCGCTTCGCGCTGCTGCGTCCGCCGCTGCCGGAGTTCACCCTGTTCGGCGGCATGATGGTCAGCCGGGCCGATATCGCGCATTTCCGCCGCGTGTTCCGCTCCGCGCGCTCGACGTGGCGGGTGGCGAGCCTCCTGGCGCGCCATGCAGGCGAGCGCCTCGCCGCGCCGCGCGGCACGAGCCTCTATCTCGGCAACGCGCTCGCCGGGCGCTTGCTGCTCGCGGTCACGCGGCTCGGCGTGGAGCTGCGGCTGGGGACGCGGCTCGCCGCGTTGCGGCGCGATGGCGGGCGCATCACTGGCGTCGCGCTGCGCGACGAGGCCGGCGGCGAGGCGGAGCTGACCTGCCGTGCGGTGGTGCTGGCGACCGGCGGCTTCTCCCACGATGCCGCGCTGCGCGCCCGCACGCTGCCCCAAGCCGCGGGCCTGCTCTCTGCCGCCGCCCCGGGCAATGCGGGCGAGGGGATCCGTCTCGGCCTCGACGTTGGCGGGGAACTCGGCATGGCCAACGCGTCCGGCGCGTTCTGGGTGCCGGCCTCGCGGTTTCGCCGCGCCGACGGGTCGGAAGGAGTATTTCCCCACACCGTCACCGACCGCGCCAAGCCCGGCCTCATCGCGGTCGACGCTGCCGGGCAGCGCTTCGTGAACGAGGCTGTATCGTACCATGAGTTCGTCCTGGCGATGCTGCGCCGTGGGCTCGGTGCGGCCCGCCCGGCCTATCTCATCTGCGATCGGCGCTTTCTCTGGACCTACGGGCTCGGGCGTGTGCGCCCGTTCAGCCTGCGCCTGCGCGAGCAGGTCGCCAGCCATTATCTGCGCGCCGCGCCGGATCTGGACGCGCTCGCCCGGATGCTCGGCATCGATCCGGCCGGGCTGGGCGCCACGGTCGCGGGGCATAACGAGGATGCGCGTGCCGGCATCGACCGCCGGTTCGGGCGCGGCTCGGACGCCTATCAGCGCCATCTCGGCGACGCCGACCATCGGCCCAATCCCTGCCTGGCGCCGATCGAGACGCCGCCATTCTACGCCGTCGCCGTCTATCCCGCTGACCTCGGCACGGCGACCGGCCTCGTCACCGATGCGCGGGCGCGGGTCCTCGCCGCCGACGGCACACCGATCGCCGGCCTCTACGCCTGCGGCAACGATATGAACTCGGTG
The DNA here is from genome assembly GCA_027449745.1 of Acetobacteraceae bacterium. Classification (GTDB taxonomy): domain Bacteria; phylum Pseudomonadota; class Alphaproteobacteria; order Acetobacterales; family Acetobacteraceae; genus JAJZVV01. The sequence continues at coordinate 3,470 of DAIDKZ010000258.1, forward strand.
ATGAAGGGCGCCTATCCGGGTCCCGGCATCACGCTCGGCCCGGCGCTGACCTTCGGCTATCTCGCCGCCCGCGACGCGGCGTGGGGAGCCGGCCACCCGTGAGGCGCTCGTGCCGCTGGCCGCGGCGTCTCATCGCGTGGCGCCGGAGCGCCGGGCGCGCCCGGTTTGGCCGGAAAGCGCCAGGACGAGAACGATCACGACGCCCTCGAGGATTTCCTGCACGCCGATCGGCAGGCCGATCACCTGCATCGCCGTCACCAGCAGCACCAGCAGAAACGCGCCGGTGAGGGTGCCGAGCGCGGTGGCGCTGCCGCCGGAGATCAGGGTGCCGCCGAGCACCACGGCGCCGACCGATTGCAGCAGGTAGGGCGAGCCGACCTCGAGGAACGCGCCGCCGGCATGCGCGGCGAGGACCATGCCGTCCAGCGCCGCGAGCACCCCGCTGGCGAGGAAGGCGCTGGCGATGATCCGGCCGGAGCGAACGCCGGACAGTTCGGCCGCGCGCAGGCTCTGCCCCACTGCCGAGAGCAGGCGGCCATAGACGGTGCGGCGCAGGATGAACCCGGCGGCGAGCACGGCGGCCGCGGCGGCGATGACCATGACCGGCACGCCGAGCATGCGGCGGTTGGCGACGAAGGCGAGCGAGGGTGCAACGACATAGCTGGTGAAGTGCCGGTTCGCGAGCAGCGCCGCCGTCGCCAGCACGTAGCCCACGCCCAGCGTCGCGATCATCGCCGGAATCCGCAGGCGCACGACCAGCACGGCATTGACCAGGCCGATGCCGAGCCCGGCGGCGGCGATGGCCGCGAGGCAGGCCGGCAGCATGGCATCCGAGCCGCCGAGAATGTTCATCGACAGGAAGGCGGCGAGCGTGATCGTCGAGGGGATGGCGAGATCGATGTTGCCGCGCCCGGTCGTGACCACGAACATCTGGCCGAGCGCGGGGAGGACGAGGAACGACGCCGACTGCGCCACGCCCGACAGGCTTTCCAGCGTGAGCCGCGCCGTCGCCGCAGCCAGAACCAGCCAGAGCAGCGCAACGCCGAGCGCCGACCAGATCCAGCGGTTGCGTTCGCTCCAGCCGGCGAAGCGGTTCATCGGGCGGCCGCCGAGCCGGACAGGGCCGTGCGCAGGACGAGAATGCCAAGCAGCAGCGCGCCCTGCACCGCCGCGTTGAAATCCGTGCTGATGCCGAGAAAGCCGAGCAGCGCGCCGATGAGCGAGAGCGTGACGGCGCCGCAGACGACGCCGACCGGCGCCGTGCTGCCGCCGAAGAGCCGGCAGCCGCCGATCACCACGGCGGCGATCGAGAGCAGGGTGAAGCTGTCGCCGGCATTGATGTCGCTCGCCGTGTTCACCGCGGTGAGCGAGAGGCCGGCGATGGCGGCGAAGCTGCCGGCGATGGCGAAGCGCAGCGCCGCCGCCCGCACCGCCGACCAGCCGGCCTGCCGCAGCGCTCGCGGGTCGTTGCCGAAGCCGCGCAGCACCACCCCGGCGCGCGCGCGGTCCAGCGCGAGCGCGGCGAGCGCGGCGAGCACGAGCAGGGCCGCCGCGGTCGGCAGGAACGGAAGGTTCCAATCCACCAACACCGCGAGCCAGGCCGGGCTGCTGCCTCCCGGTGTCGGCTGCAGCGTGTAGCCAATGCCGGTCCAGACGAAGGAGGCGCCGAGCGTGACCACGATCGAGGGGATCTGCCGCGCCTGGATCAGGGTTCCCATCAGCGCGTAGGCGCCGATCGCCAGCAGGATGACGGCGCCTCCGGCCAGCGGTGCCGAGATCAGGAGCGTCGCCGCGAGCACGCTGACCAGGCCCGCGAAGGGCCCGATTCCGAGGTCGATCTCGCTGCCGCCGACGACGAACATCTGGCCGAGCGCCACCAGCGCAACCGGCAGCGCCGGGCCGAGCAGTAGATCGAGGCCGAAGGGCGAGGCGGCGCCCGGGTTCAGTGCGACCATCACCGCCAGCACGGCGATCAGACTGATCACCGGCGCCAACCGTGCCCCGCGCGGCCTTCGGTGCGTGGCGCCGGCTCGCCCGGCCGTGGCAGCCGGCTTCTCGCCGGCGAAGGCGGCGCCGACCAGGGCTTCGGCGCTGATCGTCGCGCCGCGCAGCTCGGTGATCACGCGTCCGGCGCGGAACACCAGCACCCGCGAACATTCGAGCAGCTCGGCGTCCTCGGTGCTGTACCACACGACCAGCGTGCCGGCGGCGGCAACCTCGCGAACCAGACGGTAGAACTCGGCCTTCGCCTCGACATCGACGCCGCGGGTCGGATCGTCGAGCAGCAGGATGCGCGAGCCGCGCAGCAGCGCCCGGGCGGCCAGCACCTTCTGCTGGTTGCCGCCGCTGAGATCGAGAATATTGGCGCCGAGGCGGGCATCGGCGAGGCGCAGCCGTTCGAGCAGCGGCCGGATCAGCCCCTGCTCGGCGCGTGGCGAGAGGCGTGCCAGCGGCGGGCGGTCCACGCTGGCGCCGATGGCGATGTTCTCGAGCACCGACCACAGGCGGAACACGCCCTCGCCGGCACGGTCGCCGGAGACGAAGCCGGGCTCGGCGCGGCAGGTGATCGCGCGATCATGGCGCCGCCCGGCGGCGAGAAGCGCGTGCAGAAAATCGCGCTGGCCATTGCCGTCGAGCCCGGACAGGCCGACGATCTCGCCGCCCGCGAGGGTGATCGCGTGATCGGCGAGGCCGGCGGCAGCAGCGATCGTCACCAGCGCCTCGCCATCGGGGCGCGCGGCCGAACCCGCGGGGGCGCCGCCTTCATGCGGATGTCCGCCCATGCGCTCGACGAGGTCGGTCACGGTGACGCGCGACGCCGGCTCATCGGCGACGACACGGCCATTGCGCATCACCACGACGCGGCTGGCGACGTCGAGAATCTCCTGCAGCTTGTGGCTGATGAAAATGATCGCCACGCCCTCGGCGGCGCGGGCCCGGCTCCAGCGGCGCAGCTGCGCGCTGCGGCCAGCATCGAGCGAGGAGGTCGGTTCGTCCAGCACCAGCAGGCGCAGCCCGTCTCCGGCGGCGGCGCGGACGATCTCGACCATCTGCCGCTGGCCGATCGGCAGATGGTCGACCACTTCATCGGCGCCGAGCCCGGCGGCCGGAAAGATCGCCTCGATCTGCGCCTTGGCGCGGCGGCCGAAACGCTCGCGCCAGGCCGGTTCGGGCGCCAGCAGCGCCGCCGGCTCCTCGAGCATGAAGTTCTCGGCGACCGTGAGATTCGTGCACAGCGACAATTCCTGGTGCACGATGCGGATGCCGTGCGCGCGCGCCGCGTTCGGCGAGAAATGGTCGAGATCGACGGCGATGCCGCCGATCGCGATGCGTCCCGAATCCGGCCGCGTCAGGCCGCAGATGAGGCGCATGAGCGTGCTCTTGCCGGCGCCGTTCGCGCCGACCAGCCCGACCACTTCGCCCGGCCGGATCGCCAGCGTCAGGTGGTCGTTCGCGCGCGTGGCGCCGAACGATTTGCTGACGCCGTCGAGCCGGATGACCGGCGGCGATGCGGCCGGAGCGGCCTGCGCCGTCTCGCCGTCCTCTGCCGCCGCCGGCGGCATCGCCCCGTTCATCCTGCGCTCCGCCGCGTCGTGCCGGTCAGTTGCCCGTGGCTTTGATCAGGTGCTCCTCGACCCAGGCCTCGGAGTAGCTCGGGCTGACGATCAGCCCGGGCGCGAGGCTGGAATAATCGTTGAGATTCTCGTCGGTGACGCGGGCGACGGGCATGATCATGTCCTTCTTCGGCTTGGCGCCCTTGACGATGTCATAGCCGAGCCAGAACGCGGCCCCGCCGATCCCGGGCGTCGTGTTGAGCGAGATCGTCGAATAGCCGTTCTTCGCCTTCTCGGCGATCCACCAATGGATGAAGTTCGAGCTGCCACCGCCATCGATGATCGGCATGTGGCCGTCGTAGGAGCGGCCATACTGCGCGAAGGCCTGGGCGATGCCGAAATCGTCACCGCCGCCCTGGGCGAGGACGGCATCGACATGCGGCAGGCTCGGCAGCACGTTGGCCACGGCCGCCTGCGCGACCGAAGTGGTCGCCTGGCCATAGACCGTCGCCACCACCTTGAGGCCCGGATATTTCTTCAGCACGCTCATCTGGCCTTCGTACATGTCGTGATCGGGCGCGGACCCTTTGACTCCGCGCACGACGATGACGTTGCCGTGGCCCTTGAGACGCTTTGCGATCTCCTCGGTGACTTGCGCCTGGTAGTTGAAGAAATCGAAATTGAGCGTGAAAGCGCAGGGCGCCGACAGGATGGAATCGAAGGCGATCACTTTGATGCCGGCCTGGCAGGCCTTCTGCACGGCACCGTTCAGCGCCGTTTCAGAGGCGGCATCGATGACGATGGCGTCGACATGCTTGAGGATCAGATCGGCCATCTGGCTCATCTGCTGGTTCACCGAGCCGTCGCCGTTCAGCACCACGTAATCGGCGATCTTGCCGTCGGCCTTGGCCTGCTTGGCGGCGTTCTCGAACGCCTCCACCATCTGGTGGCGCCAGGTGTTGCCGTAATAGGCGTTGGAGAGCGCGATCACCGGCTTGTCCTCGGAGGCGCGGGCCGGCGCGGCGGTAAGCGCCGTCGCCGCCGCGAGGCCCGCGGCGAGAGCGAGATGCGTGGTTTTCATTCGGTCGTTTCCTTCCCTGGTCGTGGTGGTGCCGCCTTCGGTTCAGGCGGCCTTCGGCGGGTGGCAGATGGCGCGCACGGAGCGCATCACGGCGGCGGGATCGAACACGCGATCGAGCCAGCCGTCGCGGAAGATTTCCGGCCGCGCTTCGGCGATGGCCTGCAGCGCACCATCGGAGAAGCGGCCCTCGGGGAACACGTCGAACGCGATCGAGAGGCCGATGGTGAGATGGCCGAGGAGGAAATCGGTCGCCGCCTCGCGCGAGACGCCGCGGCGCACCACCTCGTCCACCGCTTCGCGCAAGGCGAGGCAGAGGGTGATGCCGACCGTTTCCGACAGCGCCGGCTCGAGCATCGCGATGTCCGCGACGGTGCAGCGATGCGCGCGCATCACCGGCTTGTAGATGGTGCGCGCGATCTCCTCGCACAGCGCGTAGTGCGGCTCCGGACCCTGCATGAGGGCGCAGACGATGTTCTGCTTGGCGTGGACGCCGCCGAAGAAGTCCTTCTTCGCCTCGGGATCGGTTTCGTCGTTGAAGATCGGCGGGTGGCAGGGATGGGTGACGAAGTAGCTCACGTCCGCGCGCTGGGGCAGCTCGCCGGCGTGGGGCGCCGCGGCGTCGAGCATGATCAGCGCCGTGCCGGGGCGGACGCGGCCGATGATCTCGTGCGCCACGGTGCCGATCAGCCGGTCCGGCACGGCGAGAACCACCACGTCCGCGCCGGCGAGGGCCGCATCCGGTTCGACGCACTCGGCGCCGATCGTCTCCCGCAGCCGCTCGCGGCCGGCCGCGGAGACTTCGACATGCTCGACGGTGAAGCGCGAGCCGCGCAGATTGGTGGCGAGGCGCACACCCATCTTGCCGCCGGCGCCGAGCAACGCGATCTTGGTCATGAGCGATTCCTCCAGGTTCAGGGGCGGCCGCTGCCGGCTCCGGCGCGGTCGGGGCGAAGACATCGATGGCCTTCGCCGCGTGGGTCGGTGGTCATCGGAATGCCTCGAGTGCGGCGGCGAGCGCGGGGTGGGTGCGCGCGTAGTCGCTTGCGGGAATGCCGGCGACGGCTGCGTCCCAGGCCTCGCGCAGGCTTGCCACGCCGGCGGCCGGACCCTGCGGATGCGCCATGATGCCGCCGCCCGCGGCATGGATCAGGTCGGTCGAGCCCAGCGCCTGCCAGGTCGCCGCCGCCTGCCGCGCCGTCTGGCCGGAGGAAAAGACCGGCATCGCCAGGCACGGCTTGCCGGCGAAGAGGGGCGCGAGGCAGGCCCGTGCGGCGGCCACGACGCTGTCATCATCCTCGCTGAACTTGTTGCTCAAGCCATTGACATGCATGTGGTCGGCACCGGCCAGACGCCAGACCGTCTGCCAGGCGGGGAACGACCAGCCGAGCAGCGGCGCGCGCGAGAGTGCCCCCCAGCCATTGCGGTGCGCATGCAGCGGCAGCTGCGCGTGGCGGCGCAGGGCGAGGAACCCGACCAGGCCGACCGCGTTCAGGCTCGCCATCACGCAGGTGCCGCCGAGCCCGGCCACGAGGTCGTGGCGGCGGCGCATCTCGTCGAGGTCGCCGGTGATGTTGAAGGCGTACATCACCATCCTGCCGGTGCGCTCGGCATGGGCGTTGATCACCCGCATCACCGCCCGCGTCCGCTGCTCGAACGGGCAATGGGCGCCGTCCGACTGCAGCTCGTCGTCCTTGATGAAATCGACCCCGGCCTCGGCCAGAGTGGCGACGAGCGCGGCCGTCTCATCGGCGTCGAGGCCGACACTCGGCTTGATGATGGTGCCGATCAGCGGCCGGCCGGCGACGCCGGCGAGGCGCCGCGTGCCGGAGATGCCGAATTGCGGCCCCGGATAGGCGTCGGCGAAGGCCTGCGGCAGGCGGAGATCGAGCAGGCGCAACCCGGAGACCTGCTTCAGTTCGTAGAGATTGCCCGCGACGGTGGCGAGCAGGTTCGGCAGCGATGGGCCGATAGTGTCCAGCGGCCAGGACAGGGTCACGCGTCCGCGGCGCCAGCGCGCCGGGCCGCCGCGCGGCGCGCTGGCGCCGGGCAGCGCGGGCGCCGCCGACTCGCCGATTTCCTCGATGCGCTCGACGCGGGCGGCGGCGCGTGCCCTCAGCGCCGCCGTTTCACCGGGAACGGCGACGAAGGTGCCGCAGGACTGCTCACCGGCGATCGCCTCGGCGGCCTCGCGCAGGGGAAAGGCGCTCTCGATGAGATAGTCGGCCTCGAAGCGGGCCGCGCTACCCGAAGGTGGCTCTGGCGGCGCATTCGGCTCGCTCGGCATGGGGTTGGCCGGCCCTCCCTGGCGCGCTGTCTTGGTTGGTTATCATGTCATTATACCAGAATGGACGCACGAGCAACCGGGCGGATGCATGGCCGCCCAGGGGATCAGTGCGGCGCGTAGTTGGTGCGGCTGCGGCGCAGATGCGTGCGCATCACCTCCGCCGCGAGGTCGGCATCCCCGGCGGTGATGGCGTCGAGAATCTGGCGGTGCTCGATCAGCGTGATCGGTTCGTGGCCCTTCCAGTGCAGCACGCCGGAATGGAACAGGCTGAGCCATTGCAGCATCGCCCGGCTGACGGCCTCGAACAGCGGGTTGCGGGTGACCGCGGCGATGGCGGTATGGAAGGCCATGTCGGCGGCGACGAAGGCGCGCGGATCGGTCTTGAGGCATTCCTGCTGCAGTGCCAGCGCCGCCTCCAGCCGCGCGAGGTCGCCCGGACCGGCCCGCCGCGCCGCCTCCGAGGCCATGCCGACCTCGAAGAACTCGCGCGCCTCCTTCAGATGCTCCAGCGATTGCGGCGACCGTGCCAGCAGGTGCCGCGCCGTCTGGTCAATCTGGAGGATCACGTCGGCCGCCGTCGGCTCCAGCACCCGCGCCCGCTCGCCGTGACTGATGGCGATCAGCCCGACCTTTTCCAAGGTCTGCATCGCCTCGCGCACCGCCGGGCGGCCGACGCCGAAGCGCGCCATCAGCTCCCGCTCGGACGGCAGCTGGCTGCCAGCCGGGAACTCCCCGGCCTGGATCGCGGCGATCAGGCTGTCGAAGACGGCGTCGGAGAGTTTGCGCCGGACGATCTTGCGCGGGTCGGTCATGGTCACGATGCGGCGCCACAGGCGGCGCCGGGCGGAAGCGGCGCGGCGCGCGGATTCGTAACCCTAGTGTAGTGGTGCCGGCGGCGCAAACCTCCGCTTGCCGGCGCACCGGTGCGCCGATGCGCTCGACGGGGTAGGATGCCCAGACCACGGCCGTCGAACGTCTGGGAGACCAATCAATGCAGCTGCACGCCGATCTTTCCCTGCCGGCAACGGTCGACAGCGCGGCACTCGCCTGGGTCGCCTCGCCCATGGCCGGGGTGGAGCGGCGGATGCTGGAGCGCGACGGCGACGAAGTGGCGCGCGCCACTTCGCTCGTGCGCTATGCCCCCGGGTCGGCCTTTTCCCCCCACACCCACGGCGCCGGCGAGGAGTTCCTGGTGCTGGAGGGCGTGTTCTCCGACGAGACCGGGGACTTTCCTGCCGGGTTCTACGTGCGCAACCCGCCGGGGTCGCGCCACACGCCCTCCAGCGCGCCGGGGGCGGTGATTCTGGTCAAGCTCCGCCAGATGCCGCCCGAGGAGACGGGTTTCGTCCGCGTCGATACGCGTGATCCTGCCGTCTGGCGCGATCTCGGCCACGGACGGGGCGAGGCGGTGCTGTTCGAGGCGGCCTGGGAACGCGTGGTGATGCTCCGCCTGCCGCCCGGGGCGGAGGGACCCACGGAGACCTGGGCGCACGGCGCCGAGATGTTCGTCGTCGAGGGCGATGTGCTGCTGGAGGGGGTGCCGCACGGCGCCGGCGCCTGGCTGCGGCTGCCCGCCGGCAGCCAGGCCAGCCTCGGCAGCCGGGCCGGCGCGCTGGTCTACCGCAAAACGGGCCATCTCGGCTGACCGGGCGCGGGCCGCATGCGGACGGCTTGATCCCCCCGGCACTGGCCTGTATATGCCTCCGCCACCGGGGCCATAGCTCAGTTGGGAGAGCGCCTGAATGGCATTCAGGAGGTCAGGGGTTCGACTCCCCTTGGCTCCACCACCCGGCACAAGAGCTAGAGTCTGTCAGCGCTTCATTGAAGCGCTGACAGACTCTAGCTCTTTGTTTACGCGTCTGTTTATCCGCCTCCGGCGATTCCGCCTGCGGCGGACAGACGCTAGACGGCGACTGCAGCGGCGCGGGCCGCGCGGCTCCTTTGATCCGCGAATCGGCGCGCCGAAACCTGTCAGGGCCTATTCCGCCGGCTGGCGCTTTGGCGCCAGGAACCCATCGAGGGCGAGGAGCGCGACGCCGCAGACGATGGCGGCGTCCGCGACATTGAAGACGTACCACGACCAGCCGAAGGCGTGGGCGTGGATGAAATCGACCACCGCGCCGAATCGCAGCCGGTCCAGGACATTGCCAAGGGCGCCGCCGGCGATGGCGCCGAGGGCGAGGGAGATCCGCGCCCGTTCGGCACGGCGCATCCAGGCACCGAGTGCGATGATGATGGCCAGAGCCACGACCACCAGGATCGGGCGTTCCGAGTTGCCGAGATGGTTCAGCAGGCCGAAGGTGATGCCGCGATTCCACACCATGGTCAGGCTCAGCACCGGCAGAACGTCGATTTGCCCGCGCGCCGGCAACTGCAGGCGCTCGAGTACCCAGAACTTGCTGGCCTGATCGGCGGCGAAGACCGTGATCGTGGCGAGGATGCCGATCAGCAGCGCGCTGCGCTGCGTCATTCGGCCGCCGCCCGGCAGACCAGGCCGGATTCGACCGCGTCGGCGCAGCGGTGGCAAAGGGTGGGGTGTCGCCGGTCCGTTCCGACTTCCTCGAGAACCTTCCAGCACCGTGAGCATTTCTGCCCGGGCGCGAGTTCGATCGGAGCCGGAATGTCGCCGGAGGTAAAGCGAACCTTCGAGACGATGGCGACATCCGCCCAGGTCGCATCATCGAGCAGCCCGGCGGCATCCGAGTGCTCCGGCATGATGGCGATCGCTTCCAATGACGAACGGATCTTGCCGTCCGCGCGCCGCCGCTCGATCTCCGATGTGATGCCCAGCCGCACGGTGCGGATCTGTTCCCATTTCGCGCCCAGCGCCTCGTCCCGCCACTCCGTCGGGAGCGCCGGGAACGTTTCCAGATGCACACTGCCCTCCGTGCCGAAGCGCGCGCCCCACGCCTCCTCGGCGGTGAAGCACAGAACCGGCGCCAGCCAGGTGCACAGGCAGCAGTGGAGGTGGTCGAGCACGGTGCGCGCGGCGCGGCGGCGGAGGCTGTCGGGCCGGTCGCAATAGAGGGTGTCCTTGCGGACGTCGAAATAGAAGGCCGAGAGGTCGGTGGCGCAGAAGGCGTGCAGCGCCGGGTAGAAGCCGGTCCAGTCGTAGGACAGGGCCGCCGCGCGCAGCTTGGCATCGAGCTCGGTAACCCGGTGCAGCACCCAGCGCTCGAGTTCCGGCATCTCCGCGTGCGGCACGCGCTCGGCCTCGGTGAAGCCGTCCAGGCAGCCCAGCAGCCAGCGCAGCGTGTTGCGCAGCCGGCGATAGAGTTCCGCCTGCTGCTTGAGGATTTCGGGGCCGACGCGAAGGTCTTCGGTGGTGTCCGACATCATCACCCAGAGGCGGAGAATGTCGGCGCCGTACTGCTTGATGACGTCCTGCGGCGCAGTGGTGTTGCCGAGGGATTTGGACATCTTGCGGCCCTGCTCGTCGAGCACGAACCCGTGCGTCAGAACCGCCTTGAACGGCGCGACGCCGCGCGTGCCGACCGATTCGAGCAGTGACGAGTGGAACCAGCCGCGATGTTGATCGGAGCCCTCCAGGTAGAGATCGGCCGGCCAGGGCAGGCCGCGAGCTTCCAGCACGAAGGCATGGGTCGAGCCGCTCTCGAACCAGACATCGACGATGTCCTTCACCTGCTCGAAGTCTGCGGGATCACGCCCCGGCCCGAGGAACCGTTCGGGCGGAGAGGAATACCAGGCGTCCGCGCCCTCCCTCTGGAAGATCGCGACGATGCGCGCGACGACGTCCGGGTCGCGCAGCGGTTCGCCGCTGGCGCGATGGACGAAGACGGCGATCGGCACGCCCCAGGCGCGCTGGCGCGAGATGCACCAGTCCGGGCGCGCGGCGACCATGCTGCCGATGCGGTTGCGGCCCTGCTCGGGCACGAACTGCGTCGCCGCGATCGCGCTCAGCGCTTTTTCGCGAACGCGCTGCGGCCCGTCCATGCGGATGAACCATTGCGGCGTGGCGCGGAAGATCAGCGGTGCCTTGGAGCGCCAGGAATGCGGGTACGAATGGACCAGCGCGCCGCGCGCCACCAGCGCGCCCGACGCGATGAGGGCGGCGCAGACGGCGTCGGCGGCCTTGTAGACATGGAGTCCGGCGAACAGCGGCACCCACGCATTGAAGGTGCCGTCATCGCCGACGGTTTCCGGGACCTCGATGCCATGGGCGCGGCCGAGGATGAAATCATCGTCGCCATGCCCCGGCGCGACATGCACGAACCCCGTGCCCGCCTCGGTGGTGACGAAATCGGCGGACAGGAGCGGCACGTCGAATTCGTAGCCTCGGCCGCGCAGCGGATGGGCGCAGACGGTGCCGGCCAGCTCGGCGCCGGTGAAGACGTGCTCGAGATGGTGGGTGGCGATCCCGGCAACGTCGAGAAACGCTCCCAGCAGCGGCAGCGCGACGAGCAGCCGTTCGCCCGCGCGGGCGCCGGCGCTTTCGGCGACGCCATCCACGTGCAGGAGCGCGTATTCGATCTCCGGGCCGAAGGCGACGGCGCGATTGCCCGGCATCGTCCAGGGCGTCGTCGTCCAGATCACCACGCTCGCACCCGCAAGCCGGGGATCGGGCGGGGTCACGATCGGGAAACGCACCCAGATCGTCGTCGAGCTGTGGTCGTGATATTCCACCTCGGCCTCGGCGAGCGCTGTCTTCTCCACCGGCGACCACAGCACCGGGCGCAGGCCGCGATAGAGTGCGCCATTGAGGAGGAACTTGCCGATCTCGCCGGCGATGGCGGCCTCGGCGGGAAAGTCCATGGTCGCATAGCGATGCGCGAAATCGCCCTCGACGCCGAGGCGGCGGAACTCCGCCGCCTGCACGCTCATCCAGTGGGCGGCATAGGCGCGGCACTCCGCGCGGAAATCGAGGATCGGCACCGCGTCCTTGTCTCGCCCGGACTTGCGGTATTCTTCCTCGATCTTCCACTCGATGGGCAGACCATGGCAGTCCCAGCCGGGGATATAGTCGGCGTCGAAGCCGGCCATCTGCCGCGCGCGGTTGACGACATCCTTGAGAATCTTGTTCAGCGCCGTGCCGATATGCAGATTGCCGTTGGCGTAGGGCGGACCGTCATGGAGGATGAATTTCTCGCGCCCGCGCGCCGCCTCGCGCAGCTTCGACCAGAGGTCCATCCGCTCCCAGCGGGCCAGGATTTCGGGTTCCCGGCGCGGCAGATCGCCGCGCATCGGGAAATCCGTCCGTGGCAGGAACACGGTATCGCGATAGTCCTTGGTCTCGGTCATCTGGTTCTTTCGCAGACGGGATGGGGATCGGCCGGAGCGGGCGCGCGACGGGGCGGGCGTGCGACGGAGCGGGCCGGGTCAGGCGGCCCGGGAGGTAATTCGCGCGCGGCGGAACTCGGACATGGTCGGGACTATGCGGAGCGGGGTGCCGGGCGGTCAAGCGTTCGCAGCGCGTCATGCTGCCGTCAGCGAGCGGGGATAGCACTCTTACCCAGCCGGGGCCGGAGCTGGATTATCGCCTTTGGGCTGGGATTTGAGATCACGATGACGAGCGGGCCCGCCGTGTTGCCCGGCATCGCGCCGGCGGCAAGCGGCGGAGAAGTGGACCGGCGGCCGGAAGGGTCGTCGGTCCCGCCCGTGACGGTCCGGCCGAGGCCCGGAAGCTTGCGTCGGCGTCAGGCCACTAGAGCACGGTCCGACCTGATGGAATCATCTGGTCGGACGGTCGTGCTCTAGAAACATATGACTCTAGAGCAACTTATCTCCGATCGGCCCGAGCCGGAACGGCTCGATCAGATCGGAGGTTGCTCTAGCCCAGCAGCGCGCGGGCTTCGGCGGCGTCGGCGGCGATCTGGGTCTTCAGCGCATCGAGCCCGGCGAATTTCCGCTCCGGGCGGAGAAAGGCGTGCAGCGCGACGGTGACCTCCACCCCGTAGAGATCGTCATCAAAATCAAACAGATGTGCCTCGAGGCGGCTTTCCATCGTGCTGCTCACGGTCGGCCGGCGGCCGATATTCGCCACACCCGGATAGATCGCGCCGCTCGGCAGCGTGACCGTGACCGCATAGACGCCGCGCGCCGGTTCGAGATGGCGGCCGAGCGGGACATTCGCGGTCGGGAAGCCGATCGTCCGTCCGCGCGCATCGCCGTGGGCGACGGCGCCGCGAATGGACCAGTTCCGCCCGAGTTCGGCCGCGGCCCGCTCCGGGTAGCCGTCCTGCAGCAAGCGCCGAATGCGCGAGGCCGAGACCGGGCCCTGCGCATCGGCCAGCGGCGGTACCACGGTGAGGCCGATGCCGCGCGCCTCCGCCTGCGCCGCGAGAAACGCGATATCGCCGCCGCGGCGGTGGCCGAAGGCGAAATCGACTCCGCAGGCCAGGTGCCGCGCTCCCAAGGCCCCGGCCAGAACCTCGCCGACGAACGCCTCCGCGGTCAGCGCGCTGAAGGACCAGTCGAACGCGATCTCGAAGATCGTCCGCACCCCCAGCCGGGCGAGGGCGGCGGCCTTCTCCGCCGACAAAGTCAGGCGGAACGGAGGGTCTTCGGGGCGGAACAGTTCGCGCGGGTGCGGCTCGAAGGTGAGCACCGCCAGCGCGATGTCCGGCCGTGCCGCGTGGGCCGCGCGCACCACGCTCGCGTGGCCGAGATGGACTCCGTCGAAATTTCCGAGCGCGACCGATGCTCCGCGCGCCGCAGCGGGGACCGCTCGCCAGTCCCGATAGATCGGAATTTCCTGCATGTCAGCCTTGCCCGTTCACAGCCAGCCGACGCCGGCGATCCGATCCTGCATCGGGCTCGCCCGGGCCGCTGCCTTGGGCGCGCCCGGGACGCGCCCACGGCGCAATCGTCAGATATCTGAAACGAATGGGGAATTCAACTCAAGTCCGGCGTCCGCGCGGGGCGAACGCGCGCGCGGCGGGACCGGGGGGACCCCGCGGTGCTGTTGCAAGAACAACACAGCGGTCGGCCTGCATGCGATCCGGGGCGCTGCAGTGCACAAATATCCCTTGCGCTGCCCGAGCGGACGCTTATCATCAAGATTGTAGGTCGCGCCTTGCGCTTCCTGCATTCTTGGACGTTTCCTCCCTAAACTTGGCGGCGCTCTGCGCCGCCATTTTTTTGCCCGGAGTCGCGAGCCGAGCCCAGCTATAAGCGATGTCGTGCTCTCTGGTCATCGGCTGCGCGGGCCGGTGCCGGAAGCCGATCGACGTGGCTCCCCGCCCCATCGGGCGAGGCCGGCAGGAGATGCATCGCATGGGGCGCGGCGGCACCGGCTTTTACCAAGCCTATATTCTGCCGCGCCTCATCGCGCTGGCGATGCGAACGCCGGAACTGAACCGCTATCGCGCCCGGGTTTGCGGCGCCGCGACGGGCAGGGTGCTCGAGCTCGGTATCGGTCCCGGCTTCAATCTGCCCTTCTACGGCCCGGCCGTGCGCGAGGTGGTGGGCGTCGATCCGGCGATGGCGCTCTTGGACATGGCCCGCCACCGGGATGCGGCCTTTCCGGTGGAGTTGGTGGAAGGGGTGGGGGAGGCGTTGCCGATCGAGAGCGAGTCGATCGATACGGTCGTCTGCACCTGGACCCTGTGCAGCGTTCCCGATCCGGGTCGCGCCCTGGCCGACGCGCGGCGGGTGCTGCGCCCCGGCGGACGACTGCTGTTTTGCGAGCATGGATTGGCGCCGGATGCCGCGGTGCGGGCCTGGCAGGACCGGCTGACCCCGGTCTGGCGGCAGATCGCCGGCGGCTGCCACCTGAACCGCCCGATCGAAACCCTGGTCCGCGACAGCGGCTTCCAGGTCGAGACCCTGGAAGCCGCCTACGCGCGGGGACCGAAGCTGCTCACCTATTTCTATACGGGCTCGGCGCGCGCGATGTGATCTTGCGTCGCTACGCGCGCAGTTCGGCCTCGAGCCGAGCCACGTCGACGCCGAGATCGGTTCCGCTCACGGTGGAGAGTTGCCGCCAGACGAGACCGTAGGCCTCGTCGAGACGCCGCCGCACCCACCGCCAGGTCGCTGACTTGAACCGGCCCCAGGTGGCGAGACGCAGCGTGTCGGTCTCGGCCAGGCCGGCATAGTCCCACGCCATCAGCATGTGACCGCCGGCGGCGGGGCCGGGATCGGTGCTGCCGTCGTCATCCCAAGGCGCGGCGCTCTCCGCATTGTCCATGTCCCGCGCGGTGAGCGTGACGCCCCAGTAGCCGGGGCCGAGATGGGCAAGGGCCGTGGCCAGCGCGCTCGGCGCCAGCGCCAGCACACCGTAGAGGCCGCTCAGCGGAGCGGCCTGGCCGACATCGAACCCGTCGGTCAGCTGGCGCGCCAGAACGTCGAGCGCGATCGCGCCCTGGGTGACGGCGAGTTGCGTCGCCGTCGCCCCGGGCATGCCGATGCAGGCGGCGTAGAAGGAAGGCACCGCCGCATCGTCGAGTGCGGTCTCGAAGCCATTGAGCGCCGAGACCGCCAGCGCCGCGTTGGCCAGCGCCGCGGCGGTGCAGTCCGGCAGGGTGTCGTTGTCGAACAGCCGTGGCTGGAACGGAACCGAAGCGCGGTCGAGTGCGGGCGGCGGCGGCATCGCGGCGAAGCGATGGGTGCCCAGCTGCGGCGCGCTGGCCAGCGCCGCTTCGCTGTGTCCGAGGCGCCCGAGGCGCATCAAATCTGCCCTTTCGCCGCCGCGGCGAGCTGCTGCTCGGCCTGCGAGAGTGTCATGCCACTGCCGTAGCGCGCCGCCAGCATCGTCGGCGCCGGCGCAGCCTTCGTCGGCGTGCCGAGGAGCGTGGCGATGTAGCCTTCGACCATGGGCGCGACCATCGCGGCGGCGGCGATGATCATGGAATAGGGCGGCGGGATCAGCGGCACCGCGGCGAGCGCGGCGAGGATCGCGTTGAGATCGGCCTCGGCCTTCTGCAGCGCCGGCGCCGCCGCCGTGGCGGTCATGCTGTTCGAGACCGACGTCAGCACGCCCTGCGCCTGCGCGGCATCGCTCAGGATCTGGGCCTGGACCGCAGCGGGCAGCAGCGACGGATCGGCCTTGGCGATCGCCGGCACCGCGTTGGACAGCGCGGCAATGGCGTTATTGAGGTCGGTGACGATTTGCGCCGAGACTTGCGCGGCGGTCTGGCCGGCACAGGCGGCGACGGCGAGAAGCGGCGTGGCGCTGAGCAGCGCGCGGCGGGTGGGGGACATTGAGGGGCTCCTGGAACGTTAGTTTCACTAACATTCCTACCCACCCGGCGCGCGGGGCACAACCAAAACCTGATCGTCACCTGATCCGCGAACGCCGATCAGGCGCACCAGCGGCGGCCCGTCCCTTGGTGGGAGGTCCCTGAGAGACGGGCCGACCGGGGGCCTCAGCCGGCCAGGCGGGCCGCCAGTTCGGCGACGTGCTTGCCCTGGTATTCGGCGAGCGCGAGCTCGTTCGCCGAGGGCTGGCGCGACCCGTCCGGACCGGCCAGCGTCGTCGCGCCATACGGCGTGCCGCCGGTGATCTCGGCCATGTTGACCAGGCCGGCCTGCGAGTAAGGGATGCCGACGATGATCATGCCGTGATGCAGCAAGGTGGTGTGGAAAGAGGTGATGGTCGTCTCCTGCCCGCCGTGCTGGCTCGCGGTCGAGGCGAAAACGCTGCCGATCTTGCCGATCAGCTTGCCCTGCGCCCAGAGCCCGCCGGTCTGATCGAGAAAGTTGCGCATCTGCGCGGCCATGTTGCCGAAACGCGTGGGCGTGCCGAAGATGATGGCGTCGTAGTCGGCCAGCTCGTCCACGGTGGCGATCGGCGCGGCCTGGTCGAGCTTGACATGCGCCTTCTCGGCGACGTCGCGCGGCATCAGTTCGGGGACGCGCTTGACCACGACGGTCGCGCCGGCGACGGAGCGCGCGCCGGCGGCGACGGCCTCGGCCATGCGCTCGATATGGCCGTAGCTGGAGTAGTAGAGAACGAGAATCTTGCTCATGGCGGCTTCCTTGCGCTGGTGTTCCGGGCGAGCGTGCCCATACCGTAAGCAACCATATAATCCAATATCGAATTTGTCCAGCGCCGGAACGCGGCCGCCGGGCCCCTGGCGGGCAGGTTGATCACCCGCGGCGCCGCTGCGAGACTTCGTCGTGGTGAACCCGGGTGCGGCACCGGGGCAGAGAGGGGAGACGCGCCATGACCGAATCCGAGTTCCGTGCACTGACGCTCATCGAGCAGGAGGGCGGCGTGCATGCCGAGATCCGTGCGCTTACGGAGGCGGACCTGCCGGAGGGCGACGTCACCGTCGCCGTCAGCCATTCCTCACTGAATTACAAGGACGCGATGATCCTCAAGGGGATTGGCCGGCTGGTGCGGACCTATCCGCACGTGCCCGGCATCGATCTGGCCGGCTCCGTCCTGGCCTCCACGGATCCCGCGTTCGCGCCCGGCGATCCGGTGCTGCTCACCGGTTGGCGGGTCGGCGAGACGCACTGGGGCGGCTATGCCGAGCGGGCGCGGGTGAAGGGCGCTTGGCTGGTGCGCCGTCCGGCCGGATTCACCGCCGCTGCGGCGATGACGGTGGGCACCGCCGGGATCACCGCCATGCTGGCGATCGAGGCGCTGGAGCGCGCCGGGCTTGCACCGAAGCACGGCGAGGTGCTGGTCACCGGCGCGGCCGGCGGGGTCGGCAGCATGGCCGTGGCGATGCTGTCGCGGCTCGGCTATCGCGTCGCTGCCTCGACGGGGCGCAGCGAGGAGACCGATTACCTCAAAGGGCTCGGCGCCGCCGACATCGTGCCGCGCGCCGAACTGGCTGCCGCCGGTGACCGGCCGCTGCGCGCCGAGCGCTTCGCCGGTGCCATCGATGCCGTCGGCGGACGCGTGCTCGCCGGGATATTGCCGCAACTCCGCTATGGCGGCGCGGTGGCCGCGTGCGGCTTGGCGGGTGGCAGCGAACTGGTCACCAGCGTCATTCCCTTCCTGCTGCGCGGGGTGAGCCTGCTTGGCATCGACTCGGTGATGCAACCCCTGGCGGCGCGCGAACGGGCCTGGGCCCGCATCGCCCAGCTCCTTCCGGAGGCGGCGCTGGCGGCGATGCGCCGGGTGGTTGGCCTCGAAGAGGCGGTGGCTCTGGCCGACGACTTGCTGGCCGGACGCGTTCGCGGACGCATCGTCGTCGATCTCGGCCGCCGCCCGGCCTGAGCGCGGTCCTGTTCCGCCGCGCGATCTCGCGCGGCGGGGCGCGGACCGTGCTCTGAAGGCAAGCGGCGCTGCGAGCCCCACAACGCACCTTCTGAGCCCGGCACGCCCGAGCACGGCCGCACTCGATATCCGTCATTCAATCACAAAATTTTGAACGCGCCGGGCAGGTATGCCTTGCCCGAAGCGCACTGCGTCAATCTGCACGATGACGAACCCGTGCAGTCGCACGCTGTCGGCGGCTTGGTATCACGCGAATGTGAGGATGATTGCGGCGTGTTTGCAACATCCGTGTATGCGGCGGGAATTCCGACCAATATTCAATTGCTTGCGCAGCACATGCGATCCATTATCAGACAATCTATATTGAAACTCGGCTCAATTCAAACGAATCTGGCGCAACGGCGAGCAGCTCCAGTTTGATGAGAGGCGGAGGCGAGATTCGAAATTTTTGAACCCCGCACTGCAACAAGCGGAATCGACGAAATCTCCATTCGTGATCGCCTTAAGGTTGCGGATCATCAACGAGCCGCACGCAGCAGTATATATATGAATTTAGTACTTCATTCTTGGATGGCAAAAGCACATCTAGACTCACCATCAAGTACCATTGACCAATTGTACTGTATGTGTCACAAATTTTCTCGGGCGATACAAAGGCCTTGATTGCCTCAGGCTTTGCACATTGGCGAAGAATGTGGCCCGGCCAATCCCCGCCGACGGAGGAGTCTGGAAGTCCCGATCCGTTTGGGAGAGTCACGTCGGACGTCTAGTCTTAATGAGTAAGTAATGATAGGAACGGGAGACAACGAATGCCAACCATCATCAACGGAAATCCCTATGGATTTTCCACCGTAGACGGCCTTGGCGCAGGCTTCACCGACATCATCAACCTCTTCGGGTTCTTCAACACCTTCAACAGTTTTGGCGCCAGCGACACGGTCAATGTCTGGACCGGCGGGTTTGACACCCTCAACATGGTCGGGACTGGCGTGACCGACCAGATCAACCTGGACGGCAGCGTCTACGACACCATCAACGGTGTCGGCATGTCCAACAGCACCTTCAACGTCACCGGCGGCGGCGGCGGCAATACGGTGAACGTCGTCAACGCCAGCGGCCTCAACCTCGTTACCCTCGGCGGCGTCGACAACAGCGTGGATCTCAATGGCGACGCGACCAACACGGTCTCCACCGGCATGGGCGTCGGCACCGTCATCATCGACGGTGGCGGAACCTCGGATGCCGGCTGGAACACCACCGTCGTGCTCGGCGGCAGCCAGAACCGGGTCATCGGCCAGAATGGCGGCCAGGACGCGAACTTCAACATCTCCGGCGGCACCGGCCAGGATATCGTCGGCATCGGCAATGGCGTGAACACCGTCACGACCGCCGGCGCCGGCAACGTGATCACGGTGGGCAACAACACCAACACCATCACCTTCACCGCCGGCAGCAACAACACCGTCCATATCGCCCCTGGCGGGCCGGCCAATCCGTTCGTGCTCGACACCGTCACCCTGGCCGGCACGAACAACCTGGTCACCGGCGGCGATGAGAGCACCACCGCTTCCGGCGGCACCGGCAGCGATACCTACAAGCTCGGCAACGGCAATGACAACGTTACCGACAACGGCGACAACGCCTCGATCACGCTCGGCACGGGCGTGAACACCGTCGTCGCCAACGGCAAGGCGGACACGATCACTGTCGGCAATGGCGCGGATACCATCACCGCGAACGGCAACAACGACACGATCACGGCCGGCGCCGGCAGCACACTGGGCTCCGTGTCGCTGACCGCCCACGGGAACAACAACACCATCGCCGTCGGCGGCTCCGCGTCCGTCTCGGTCGGCACCGCCAATACGCCGACCAACGACACCATCACGCTGAACGCGACCAATATCGGCTCGACGCTGGATCTGCCCGGCTCGAACAACATGGTGATGCTGACCAACAGCGCCGGCGGCACCATCAACGACGATGCGACCGGCGGTGGGCTGACGCTGGATGTCCTCGCGACCGCGGGTGCGCCGCACATCACCGTGAACGGCTTCGAGAACGACCTCACCGGCGTGCTCGACGTCAGCCACACCATCTACGGTAGTGTCGGCGCCGTGCAGGCTGCGTTCACCAACACGAATGCCGGCCTCGTGCTGCCGGTGGGTGCCGGCCAGATCCTGTTTGCTGGCGATCACGTCATTCCAGCCAACATCCAGATCACCTGAACTCCTTGCTCAAGGGCGGCCTGCCTGGTCTCCAGGCGGGTCGCCTGCATTTGCGTGTAGCAACAGGATCCGGCCTCGTCCCTGCATGCGGGCAGGGGCCGCGTCCGGTCAGCGAGGGCGTTGCACATGGCGACCGTGATCAACGGCGATCCGTCGGGCTTCTCCACCTTGACCGGCGCGGGGCTGGGCGCCGACATCGTCAACCTGTTCGCATTGCACAATACTTTCTTCGCCAATGGTGGCAGCGACACGATCAATCTCTATGGCAGCGGCTATGATACGGTCGTCCTCGGGGCTGCCACCGGGATCACCGAACAGATCTACCTCAACGGCGGCAGTGACGACGGCATCTTCTCGGCCGCCCCGATCGTCGATGGCTATATCGCGATCAGTGGCGGGGCCAGCGAGAACCTGGTCGCGATCGATAATGCCGGGGGGACGAACCTCATCACCTTTGCCGGCTTTGCGAATGCGGTCTCGGTCAATGGGGATGCGACGAATTTCATCACCCTTGGCGCAGGCAATGGCGTGGCCATTGTTGGTACGCCAGGGACGGGGTCCGGCTATGCGTCGACCGTTGTGGTCAGCGGCACGAACAACCGGGTGTCGGGGGGCGACGAGAACTTCACCGTCACCGGCGGCAGTGGGAATCTGGCGGTCTCGATCGGGAACGGCGTGAACTCCGTCAGCACCGGCGGCTATGGCAACAGCATCTACGCCGGCAACAATTCCAACATGATCGTCTTTTCCGGCGGCGGCGCGGACAGCGTGACGCTCGGCGCCGGGGCTGCCGTCAACAGCGCGGTCGCGAACACGATCGGGCTTGCCGGCACCGGCAACGTTGTCACCGGCGGCGCCGAAAGCACCACGATCACGGGCGGCATGGGCGGGGACGTCTATCGGCTCGGCGCCGGCAATGACAGCATCATTGACAACGGCAATGCCAATATCTTCACCGTCGGCGCCGGCCAGACTGGCGGAGCAGTCCAGATCACCGCCTATGGGGCCAACAACCAGATTACCGTCGGTGGCGCGGCTCAACTGCAACTCGGGATTGCCGGGACGCCGAGCGGAGACACGATCACGCTCGATGCGACGACCGTGGCATCGACGATCAACCTGAACGGGAGCGGGAACATGGTGTTCCTGACCCACGGCGCTGCAGGAACCATCAACGACAATGCGTCGTTCGGCGGGCTCGATCTTGTCGTCGGTGCCGCGGCCGGCAACCCGGATCTGGTGGTCAACGGTTTCCAAGCGGATGCCGCCGGGGTTCTGACCATCGACCACTCGATCTACGCCAGTCCGGGCGCGGTGCAATCGGCGTTGCAGATGACCAGCGCAGGGCTCGTCCTTCCCGTGAATGGCGGGCAGATACTGTTCGCCGGCGACCATACCAAGCCAACGCTCGCGCATCTCACGATCGCGTGACGGAGCCGTGGTCACCCCGGAAAGGGAGCATGACCTGGGTGCGATGTCCGAAATCGCGGTTGCCGACGGGCCCATGATGGAGCGTCGCAGCTGTGCCAATGAGGCTCGGATAGTGTGCGGTAGCCGCGGGCACAACTTGTGGTCGACGAGACAGAGCAAGATCGGAACAGGGTTGTTGCAAGCCAGCCGTGGTTGTAGCCGGTTTTTCGTTGACCCAATAAGGTAAGTTGGATAGCGTTCCTGTTGCGCAATGCACGCGATGGCAGCGTCGCGGCGCGACGGCGACGAGAGCTCAATCCTGTTCTTCGCGGAAGATGAACGCCATGTCGCAGACCTCGCAAACGATCGACACCTGGACTGCCAGTGACGGCGACTGGTTCAGTGCCGGGGACTGGTCGACTGGCTATGTTCCGACGGCGAGCGACGTGGTGTCGCTGCAGAGCAGCAACTCGACCTACATCACGATCACCTACGACCCGTACAGCGATAGCGAGCCGTTGACCAACAGCGTCGCGTCGATCTCGTCGTCCTCGCTTGTGCAGTTGATGGTGCTATCCGGGGAGCTGATCGTTACCAATGGCGGCAATCTGAGTCTGGCCGGTTCCCTGACCGTCGGCCCGATCTACAATCCGTCCGGCACGCCGGGGCCGGTGGCGTTCGAACTGGCGGGTGGCACGCTGACCTTGGCGGGGACGGTCGACAATGCGGCGACCATCGTGGTCGGGGGGACCGCGACCGCCGACCTCATCCTTGCCGGTCAGTTGACCAACGATTTCGGCAAGCTCGAGATCGGTGCGGGCGGGACGCTGGATGTGACCTCGACCAAGCCGATTTCCGGCGGCGAGACCATCGACTTCCTGGCCGGCTCCGGCACGCTGGAGATTGCCTCGGTTTCAGAATTCAATGCACCGATTGCGGGATATTCGTCCGGGTCCGGGATCATCCTGACCGCGAGTCCGTATGCGAGCACCGATACCTTCACCTACCAAGGCACGCCGGCGCAGGGCCATCTGGTCTTGTACAGCAACAGCACGCCGTTTGCCTCGCTCAACTTCCGGGGCAATTATACTGCGGCGGATTTCAAACTCAGTGCCGCGCCGAGTTCCAGCCCCTTCGCCGGGGCCGTGGAAATTTCGATGCCATGCTTCGCGGCCGGCACGCGGATCGCGACCCCGGCCGGCGAGGTGGCCGTCGAAGCGCTGCGGGACGGCGACCTCGTGCTCACCCACTCGGGCAAGGCGCGCCCGGTGGTCTGGATCGGGCACACGCAGCTCGACTTCAGGCGGCATCCGCGGCCCGAGACGGTTCGTCCCATCCGCATCGCGCCGCACACGTTCGGCCGCGGCCTGCCTGCGCGCCCCCTGGTGCTGTCGCCGGGGCACGCGCTGTTTCTCGACGGCGTGCTGGTCGATGTCGAGAAGCTGATCAACGGTGTGACAATCGCTCAGGACCGAGCCGTCGTCTCCGCGACATATTTCCATGTCGAGCTCGACGAACATGATGTCCTGATCGCGGAGGGCATGCCGGCGGAGAGCTATCTCGACACCGGCAACCGACATCAGTTCGTCAATGGCGGCAACGTCGTCGCGCTCTTTGGCGATATCGCTGCCGGGTCGAAGGCGGCGGATGCGTGCCATCCGGTCGCGGAGTCCGGCCCCATCGTTGCGGCCATCCGTGCCCGGCTCATCGCCGATATCGAAGCCTCGGATTTCGGTCTCGATGAGACGCCGGACCTGCGGCTGCGTGTCGGGCACCGGCTGCTGGCGCCGGTCCAGTTGGATGGAATGCGGTTCCGGTTCGAACTTCCGGCCGAGGACTGCGATGGGTATGTGCTGTCGCGCGTGTGGACGCCGGGCGGCGTGCGGGCCGCGGATGAGGACATGCGGCGGCTGGGCGTTCGCATCGGCGCGATCACGCTCCACACGCGGCGCGGCGCGTCGGCGATCGCGCTCGATGACCCGGCGCTCGGGACCGGCTTCTATGGCGTCGAGCGAGGGGTGGACGGACGCGTGTCGCGCTGGACCAATGGCGAGGCGCTGCTACGGCACTCGCTCCTGGCGGGGGCCTACGCGCTCGAGATCACCGTGGCTGCCTGTGGTCTCTACTGGACACGCGCGGCCGCGCGGCCGGCGTGGTGCCGCAGCGCGTAGAATTCCGGCGAAACCATCCGCCCCGGCGCGGGCGGTCGAACCCTCCCGCGGCGAACGGCCGGGGTGGGTCGCGGATCGGCCTTGCCAGGGGGCGCCCGAGCGGCCATCTAACCGGCCCATGGACGATTCCCGGACTTCCCCGCACGATCCGGTGGGCTGGCACGGCACCACCATCCTTGCCGTCCGCCGCGGCCAAGAGGTTGCCCTGGCGGGCGATGGCCAGGTCAGCCTTGGTCAGACGGTGATCAAGGCCAACGCCCGCAAGGTCCGCCGCATCGGCGCCAGTGGAGCGGTGCTGGCCGGGTTCGCCGGGGCGACGGCCGATGCCTTCACGCTGCTGGAGCGGCTGGAGGCGAAGCTCGAGCGCTTTCCCAACCAGCTCGAGCGCGCCTGCGTCGAACTGGCGCGGGACTGGCGGACCGACCGCTATCTGCGCCGGCTCGAAGCGATGATGATCGTGGCCGATCGCGATCACAGCTTCACCCTCACCGGCAATGGCGACGTGCTCGAGCCGGAGGATGGCGTGATCGGCATCGGGTCGGGTGGCAACTACGCGCTCGCCGCGGCGCGCGCGCTTCTCGGCGTGGACGGGCTCTCGGCCGAGGACATCGCGCGGCGCGCCATGCGCATCGCGGCCGAGATCTGCGTCTACACCAACCACAATATTATCGTCGAAACCCTGCGTACGGACAGTTGATGGACGTTCCGACCTATTCCCCGCGCGAAATCGTCTCCGAGCTCGACCGCTTCATCGTCGGCCAGGCCGACGCCAAGCGCGCGGTGGCGATCGCGCTGCGCAACCGCTGGCGCCGCCAGCAGCTCCCCGAGGCGATGCGCGAGGAGGTGGTGCCGAAGAACATCCTCATGATCGGCCCCACCGGCTGCGGCAAGACCGAGATCGCGCGCCGCCTGGCCAAACTCGCCCAGGCGCCGTTCCTCAAGGTGGAGGCGACGAAGTTCACCGAGGTCGGCTATGTCGGGCGCGACGTGGAGAGCATCGTGCGCGACCTGGTCGAGGCGAGTCTCACCATGCTGCGCGATGCGTCGCGGCGCGAGGTGGCGGCGAAGGCGGAGCTGGCGGCCGAGGAGCGGCTCGTCACCGCGCTCGTTGGCGAGGGCGCGAGCGCGGATACACGGGGCAAGTTCCGGCGCATGCTGCTCTCGGGCGAGCTGGAGGAGCGCGAGATCGAGGTGAGCCTGGCCGACACCGGCCCCTCGCCGATCGGCCAGATGGACATCCCCGGCATGCCGCCGGCGCAGATGATCAATCTCGGCGAGATGATGCGCGGCATGCTCGGCCGCACGCCGCAGAAGCGGCGGATGACGGTCGCCGCCGCGCGCACCGCGCTGGCGCGCGAGGAGGCGGACAATCTGCTCGACAGCGAACGGCTGGCGAAGGATGCGCTGGCGCACGCGGAGAACAACGGCATCGTCTTCATCGATGAAATCGACAAAATCTGCGCGCGCACGAGCGAGGGCGGATTCCGCGGCGGTGATGTCTCCCGCGAGGGCGTGCAGCGCGACCTGCTGCCGTTGATCGAGGGCACCACGGTGTCGACGAAATACGGGCCGGTGAAGACCGACCATGTGCTGTTCATCGCCTCGGGTGCCTTCCATCTCGCCAAGCCCGCCGATCTGCTGCCCGAGTTGCAGGGCCGGCTGCCGATCCGCGTCGAACTGGCGCCGCTTTCGCGCGCCGATCTGCGCCGCATCCTCACCGAGCCGGAGCACTCGCTGCTCAAGCAGTATGTGGCGCTGATGGCGACCGAGGGCGTGCGGCTCGAGTTCGCCGAGGATGCGATCGGCGCGCTCGCCGAGCTTGCCGCCGACATCAACGAGCGGGTCGAGAATATCGGCGCGCGGCGCCTGCACACGGTGCTGGAGAAGCTGCTGGAGGAGATCAGCTTCACCGCCTCCGACCGTAACGGCGAGACGGTGAGGGTCGATGCGGCCTATGTCCGCGACCGTGTCGCCCCGCTCGCCGCGCGTGGCGATCTCAGCAGGTTCATTCTTTGACCACGGCCGTGGCGGATCCGTTCTATCGGCCGGAGGAAACGACGGCGGCAGAGGCCATCGCCGCTATCGGCGAGGAACTCGCGGTGTTCGACGACTGGATGGAGCGCTACCAGTACATCATCGAACTCGGCCGCAAGCTGCCCGCTTTTCCAGCCGGGTGGATGGACGAGGCGCACCGCGTCATGGGCTGCCAGAGCAAGGTGTGGCTGGCAGCGGAATGGCGCGCCGGCGCGCTGTGGCTGGCCGGTGCCTCGGACGCCGCCATCGTTTCGGGGCTGGTGGCGCTGATGCTGCGCGTCTATTCCGGCCGCTCGCCTGAGGAGATCGCCGCCACCGACCCGGCGTTCCTGCGCGAGCTCGGCCTGATCGGGGCGCTTTCCACCAATCGCGGCAATGGCGTCGCGGCCATGGCGCGAACCATTCGCGAGCGCGCCGCGATGCATGGGAGAGCGGCGCAGGCGGCCTCGCCGGAGCCTTAGAGCACGGTCCGACCTGATGGAATCATCTGGTCGGACGGTCGTGCTCTAGAAACCTATGAGTCTAGAGCAACTTATCTCCGATCGGCCCGAGCCGGAACGGCTCGGTCAGATCGGAGGTTGCTCTAGATCGTACCAGGCGAGGAAGGCCGTGGTTTGCCGCTGATGGTGTTCAGCCCGGGGCCCGCTGCGTCGCGTTGATGGCGTCGAGCAGGGTGGCGCGGAAGGCGTCGGCGGCACTGTTCCAGGGCGTGCCATCCTGGCTCCAGCGATCCAGTGCGGCAAAGAACCGGGCATGGGCCTGGCCCGCCGGCGTCGCGCCGAGACCGGCGGCGGCGAGGAACTTCCCGGTCGGGCTGGCGTGCTCGTCGCGCAGGTTGAGCGAGACCATCGTGTGGCTCGGCAGCACAGTGAGCACCTGCTGCAGGTCGAGATGGGCCGCAAAGGCGCCGAGCAGCGTGCGTGGCTGGCGCACCACCGGCGGCGGCGTGAAACTGCCGAGCCAGGTCAGCAGCGCATCGGCGGGCATCGGCCGCGCGATCGCGTAGCCCTGCACCTGTTCGACGCCCAGCACCGCGAGCGCGTCCAGGATATCGTCGGTTTCGGCGCCCTCGACGACGAGCCCGGCGCCCAGGCCGCGGGCGAGCGCCTGCAGCGTCATCACGAACAGCAAATCGTCCGGACGGCGATGCACCTCGCGCACGAAGGCC
>DAIDKZ010000259.1 GCA_027449745.1 Acetobacteraceae bacterium
CAGCTACCGCCTGCGCGAAAAGCGTCGCAGCGGCCTTCTGCAGAAGCCCGCTGCGACGCCGACGCCCGCCGACACCGAGTGAGCAACAACAGGTCCAGTTCTCAATGTCGCAGACGGTCCAGTTCCGGATGTCGTTTGACAAAAGTTGAGGCACTGGCTTCCTGGACGGAGGGAGCGATACGGAAATCGAGGTTCACGGACGAACAGGTGGCGGGGATCATCCGCGAAGCGGATCGGGAGCGGGTGGCGGAAGTGGCCAAGCGGCACGGTGTCAGCGAGCAGACGATCTACATGTCGCGCAAGCGCTTTGGCGAACTGCGCACGGAGGCTCCGAAGAGAGCGTGGGCTCGACGGAGAGGAGCATCGATCCAACAGCATCCATCGCAGCAGCCTCTCTGTCACGCTCCGCTACTTATAAAAATGCTACTCTAAGCACCACCCCTTTTCGAATGCCGCGAATGGAACAGATAAACGCAATAATTGCAAGAAATTATGCTTCCGATTCCCGGCAGGTCTTGCGTTCTGTTGTCACGGTAGCCTGTCACTCCGCCGTTTGGCTGATCGCGCATCTCCGTGATCCTCCAGGGCCAGGAGCCGCCGCCGCCGGCAGGCCCGGCGGTCTCCTTGGGTGTGCGGACGCCGCGTAGGCCCGCCCCGGCGCTCGGCGCCAGAGCCTTCAGCGCCAGAGCCCGCGCCGCTTCAATATTTCGTGCAGGGCGCGTCGGCTTGCCGGATGTGCCGCCCGGTCAGCGCGTCGATCGTCTGGTCGACGCAGCTTCCGTCCGAACGCTGGATGCGTCTCGTCACCAGGGTTCCGCTCTGGCGCACGTCGATCACGCGGGTCGAATACGGTTCCTCGGCGGCTCTGGGCGGCGTCTCGGCGAACGCCGCGGCGAGGAGACCACGTCGGGCGGTGTGGGTGAACAGGTCCGCGGTGATGATCCAGGTCGAGAGCGCCTGGCCGGCGCCAGACGGCGGGGTCAGGGTCACCAGGATGTCGCCCGAGGGGCAGGTGAGCAGATCGATGCCGTAGCGGGTCTTCGCCTCGGGTTTGACGTGATCGATCCCGCTCAGACAATCGGTGTTTCTGCGCCAGGCATCGAGCTGCTTCTCCGCGCCGCCGACATCGGCGAAGGGCGAAAGCCCCAGCTGCACCGCCGAGACCCAATGGAAATACTGCGGCACCGCGCCGAGCATGGCTATGAACAGGGCAGGATACATCAGAATCCACTGCCACCAGCGCGCCGGCCGGGTCCGAACGTCCTGCGCCGCTTGTGATTTTTTCGCGTCTGGCATGGCGCTTCCCCACCGCCGCCGCGCCGCGCTTCACCGGGAATCGGGTGAGCGCGCGCCGGCCGATTAAGATCGCCTATGTAACATCCGCGACGCCGGAACGGGAGGGGATCGCGCGCCCGCTCAGCCCAGGCGCAGCAGCTTGATCCGCTTGCCCTCGGTGGAGAGCGCGATGCGGCCGGATTTCAGCGCCAGCGCGTCGGCGCCGAACAGGTCGTGCCGCCAGCCATGCAGCGGCGGGATGTCCGGCTGGTCCTCGGCGGCGAGCCGGTCGATCTCGTCCGATGAGGCGACCAGCTTCGGGGCGACATGGTGCTGCTCGCACTTTGCCGCCAGCAGCACCTTCAGCAGCGCGACCAGGGCGGGGGAGGGGCGGGCGCCCTCCCGCGCGCGGGGCAGCTCGGGCAGCGCGTCCTCCGGCAGGGCGGCGGCGGCTTCGATCACGGCCAGCAGTGCCGCGCCCTGTTTGCCCTCGGCAAAGCCACGGCCGACGCCACGGGCACGGAGCAGGTCCTCCGCCGTTCGCGGCGCGGTGGCGGCGATCTCGAGCAGCGTCTCGTCCTTGAGGAGGCGCTGGCGAGGAATGTTGACACGCTGCGCCTCGCGCTCGCGCCAGGCGGCGATCGCGCGGAGCGTGCCGAGAAAGCGGCGGTTGTTGCTGCGCGCGCGCAGCCGCTCCCAGGCGGTTTCCGGGTCCACCCGGTAGGTCGCCGGCTCCGCCAGCGCGTCCATCTCCTCGGTGACCCAGGTGCCGCGGCCCTCCTTCACCAGCCGCGCCATCAGCGTCTCATAGACGCCGCGCAGATGGGTGACGTCGGCGGCGGCGTAGGCGATCTGGGCCGGCGAGAGCGGCCGGGCGGACCAGTCGGAGAAGCGGTGGGCCTTGTCGATATGCCCGCCGGTGAGGGCGGCGACCAGCGTGTCGTAGCCGGCCTGGTCGCCGAACCCGCCGACCATCGCCGCCACCTGGGTATCGAACAGCGGCCGCGGCACGGCGTCGAACAGCAGCAGAAAAATCTCCACGTCCTGGCGCGCGGCGTGGAAGACCTTGGTCACCGCCGGATCGGCGAGCAGGGCGCCGAGCGGGGCCAGATCGATGCCCGGGGCGAGCGCATCCACGACCACGACCTCGGCGGTACCGGCGAGCTGGACCACGCAGAGCTCCGGCCAATAGGTGCGTTCGCGCATGAACTCCGTATCGACGGTGACGAACGCCTCCCGCCGCAGCCGGGCGCAAACCGCGGCCAGCGCGTCGGTGGTGGTGATGAGTTCGGGCGGGGGGAAATCGGCACGGGCGGGGCGCGGCATGAGTATGTCTCTACACCGCCCCATGGCGTGGCGGAAGCACGCCCGGGACAACAAGGTCGGAAGCGCAGCGGAGGCAACAAACTTGACAGTGGCGCCCCCGCTCGCTTGTGTGCCCGCCGCTTCTGGGCCCGGCGTCCGCTTCCGGCCGGCGCCCAGCGGGCACGACCCCCGAGCAGGAACATGCCGATGCATTCCTACCGCACCCATTCCTGCGGCGCGCTGAGCGCCGCCGATACCGGCCGCATCGCCCGCCTCTCCGGCTGGGTGCACAGCAAGCGCGACCATGGCGGGCTGCTGTTCATCGATCTTCGCGACCACGCCGGCATCACCCAGTGCGTCTTCACCCAGGGCAGCGCGGTGTTCGCCGAGGCCGACCGGGTGCGGCCGGAGAGCGTCATCACCGTCACGGGCGAGGTGGTGGCGCGCGCCCCGGGCACGGTGAACCCGCGGCTGCCGACGGGGGAGATCGAGCTGCGCGCGGCCAGCCTCACGGTCCAGTCAGCGGCCGAGACGCTGCCGATCCAGGTCGCCGGCGAGCAGCAATTCCCGGAGGATCTGCGCCTGCGCTATCGTTTCCTCGATCTCCGCCGCGAGCGGATGCAGCGCAACATGGTGCTGCGCAGCCAGGTCATCGCCTCGATCCGGCGGCGCATGACGGCGCAGGGCTTCCACGAATTCCAGACCCCGATCCTCACCGCCTCCTCGCCCGAGGGCGCGCGGGACTTCCTGGTGCCGGCGCGGCTGCATCCGGGCAAGTTCTACGCCCTGCCGCAGGCGCCGCAGCAGTTCAAGCAGCTGCTGATGGTCGCCGGGTTCGACCGGTATTTCCAGATCGCGCCCTGCTTCCGCGACGAGGCCTCGCGCGCCGACCGCTCGCCGGGCGAGTTCTATCAGCTTGATTTCGAGATGAGTTTCGTCACGCAAGATGATGTTTTTGCGGCAATCGAGCCGGTTATCGCCGGCGTGTTCGAGGAGTTCGCCGCGGGCCGCGCCGTGAGCCCGACACCGTTCCCGCGCATCCCGTATGAGACGGCGATGCTCGAGTTCGGCTCCGACAAGCCGGACCTGCGCAACCCGCTGCGCATCCGCGACGCGAGCGCCGCGTTTGCCGGCTCTGGCTTCGGCCTGTTCGCCCGCATCGTCGCCGCTGGCGGCGTGGTGCGCGCGATCCCGGCGCCGCGCGCCGGCGCGCAGCCGCGCTCCTTCTTCGACAAGCTCAACGACTGGGCCAAGGAGGAGGGCGCCGGCGGCCTCGGCTACATCATTTTCGACGCCGAGGGCGCCAAGGGGCCGATCGCGCGCAATCTGGAGCCGGAGCGGGCGGCGCAGATCCGCGATCTCTGCGGCCTCGGTGCCGGCGATGCGGTGTTCTTCGCCGCCGGCAAACCGGCCGAGGCCGCGAAATTCGCCGGCAGCGTGCGCACGCGGCTCGGCGCCGAGCTGGGCCTGGCCGAGACCGGGGCCTTCCGCTTCTGCTGGATCACCGACTTTCCGATGTACGAGCGCAACGAGGAGACCGGCCAGATCGACTTCTCGCACAACCCGTTCAGCATGCCGCAAGGCGGGCTGGAGGCGCTGGAGACGCAGGATCCGCTGACCATCAAGGCCTACCAGTACGACATCGTCTGCAATGGCATCGAGCTCTCCTCCGGCGCGATCCGCAATCATCGCGCCGACATCATGCTGAAAGCCTTCGCCATCGCCGGCTATGGCGCCGACGAGGTGGAGGCGCGGTTCGGCGGCATGCTCAACGCGTTCCGCTACGGCGCCCCGCCGCACGGCGGCTCGGCGCCGGGCATCGACCGGATGGTGATGCTGCTGGCCGAGGAGCCGAACATCCGCGAGGTCATCCTGTTCCCGCTCAACCAGCAGGGCGAGGATCTGATGATGGGCGCGCCGGCGCCGGTCGCCGCCGCGCGGCTCAAGGAATTGTCCCTGAAGCTCGATCTGCCGCCGAAGGCGCACACCGGCGGCCCGATGCCGGCTTCGGGCGGTGGTTGAGCCGGCGCCGCGCACCCGGGTCCGAGCGCTCACGCCGGCGACGATGCGCCTATGGGCAAGTGGCTGTCGCTCGCTTATTTATCAGGCAACCCGACGGAGACTCCGCGCATGACCAGGCGCCTCGCTGCCCTTGCCGCTGCCACTCTGCTGAGCACCGCGCCGCTGTGGGCCCGAGCGGAGCCGGCGCCGCCGCCGCTCGGCGCGCCGCACGCCACAGTGGCACCGGCGGCCGCCCAGGTCGCCGCCGGCCTCGCCGCGCACCATGCGCGCTATCAGCTGACCTTCGACTCGGGGCGCGGCGGCGACATCGTCGGCGGCAGCGGATCGATGAATTTCGACGTCATCGATGCCTGCGACGGCTGGGCGGTCGAGCAGAAGCTCTCCATGACCATCTCCAACCGCGACGGCCAGGACGTGCAGATGGAGACCGACTACGCCACCTGGGAATCGAAGGCCGGCACGCGGCTGCGCTTCCGCATGCGCCAGACCACCGATACCGCGCTGACCGAGGCAACCGCCGGCGAGGCGACGCTCGATCATCCCGGCGGGCACGGCGAGGTGCGCTACACCCAGCCCAAGGAAGAGATCACGCCGCTGCCGGCCGGGACCCTGTTCCCGATGTGGCACACGGCGACGATCCTCTCCGGCGCGGCCGCGGGCAAGCGCTTCCTTGGCCTGCCGCTGTTCGACGGCACCGCCGACGGCGGCGCGCAGGACACGTTCGTCACCGTCACCAGCTGGAACACGAAGTCGCCATCCGCGCGCTACCCGGCGCTGGCCAAGCTCGCCAGCGGGCGGGTGCATATCGCCTTCTTCGACCGCAAGCCCTCGGCGCTCGAACCGGACTACGAGGTGAGCATGCGCTACTGGGAGAACGGGGTCGCCGACGAGATCCGCATGGATTTCGGCGATTTCGTCATGATGGCGCGCCTGTCAGAGTTCAAGCTGCAGCCGCCGCATCATTGCTGAGCCCAACCCCGGGGCGTCGCCGCCCCGGGGAAGGCGTCGGCCTTACTCCGCGGCCTGGGCCATGGCGCGCAGCTCGCGCGCTGCCGCGACCATGTTGTCGATCGCCGGGCGAACCTCCTCCCAGCGCCGCGTCTTCAGCCCGCAATCGGGATTGACCCAGATCTGCCAGTCGGCCAGGCGGCCGCGGGCGAGGCGGAGCAGCTCGGCCATTTCGGCCGCGCTCGGCACGCGCGGGGAATGGATGTCCCACACGCCCGGGCCGATCTCGTTCGGATATTTCTCGACCTTGAAGGCGTCGAGCAGTTCCATCCGGCTGCGCGTCGCCTCGATGCTGATCACGTCGGCATCGAGCGCGATGATGTCGGCCATGATGTCGTTGAAGTCGGCGTAGCACATGTGGGTGTGGATCTGCGTCTCGTCGCGCACGCCGCTGGCCGAGAGGCGGAAGCTCGCGGTCGCCCAGCGCAGATACTCGGCACGGTCGGCGCGGCGCAGCGGCAGGCCCTCGCGCAGCGCCGGCTCGTCGATCTGGATGACGCCGATGCCGGCGGCCTCCAGGTCGGTCACCTCGTCGCGCAGCGCCAGCGCGATCTGACGGCACACCGTCTCGCGCGTTTCGTCGTCGCGCACGAACGACCATTGCAGCATCGTCACCGGGCCGGTGAGCATGCCCTTGACGGGGTGCTTGCTGAGCGACTGGGCGAACTTCGTCCAGCGCACCGTCATCGCCGCCGGGCGCGAGACGTCGCCCCAGATGATCGGCGGCGCGACGCAGCGGCTGCCGTAGGACTGCACCCAGCCATGCTTGGTGAAGGCGTAGCCGGAGAGCTGCTCGCCGAAATACTTCACCATGTCGTTGCGCTCGAACTCGCCATGCACCAGCACGTCGAGCCCGGCCTGCTCCTGCCAGGCGATCGCCTGCTTGGTCCATTCGGCGATCGCCGCATCATATTTCGCGTCGTCGATGGTACCGCGGGCGTGGGCGGCGCGGGCGGCGCGGACCTCGGCGGTCTGCGGGAATGACCCGATGGTGGTGGTGGGGAAGGCGGGCAGGTTGAGCCGCGCCTGCTGGCGCGCACGCCGGGCGGGGAAGGCGCCGGCACGGCGCTCCATCGCCGGGGTCACGGCGCCGAGGCGGGCGGCGACGGCCGCGTTGTGCACCTTGGTGCTGGCGCGCCGGTCGGCCACCGCCTTGTCGCTCTCCGCGAGCGCGTCGGCGACGCTGGCCGCACCCTCGTCGAGGGCGCGGGTGAGCGTGGCGATCTCGGCGAGCTTCTGGGTCGCGAAGGCCAGCCACGGCTTCAGCTCGGCCGGCAGCGCCGTCTCCTGCGCCAGATCGACCGGCACGTGCAGCAGGCTGCAGGAGGGCGCGACCATGAGCTGGCGGGTGCCGCGCTTGGCCGCCGCCTGCTCCAGCGTCGCCAGCGCGCGGCGCAGGTCCGTGCGCCAGATGTTCCGCCCGTCGACGATGCCGAGTGAGAGCCACAGCTCCGGCCGTGCTGCCTCCAGCACCGCGCCGAGTTGGCCGGCGCCGCGCACCAGGTCGAGATGCAGCCCGGCGACGGGCAGGGCGAGGGCGGTCGGCAGGTTGTCGGCCAGCGGCGCGAAATAGCTGGCGAGCAGGATGTCCACACCGCGGTTCGGCGCCAGCACCGTGTAGGCGCGGTTGATGGCGGCCCTTGTCTTGGCCGGCAGGTCGAGCGCCAGCACCGGCTCGTCGATCTGCACCCAGGCCACGCCTTCGGCAGCCAATTCGTCAAGGATCTGGGCGTAGACCGGCAGCACCGCCTCGAGCAGGTCGAGCGGATCGGAGCCGTCGATGGTCTTGGCGAGGGCGAGGAAGCTGACCGGGCCCAGCAGCACCGGGCGGGTGCGGCGCCCCTGGGCGAAGGCCTCGCGGAAGGCAGCGAGCGGGCGGTTCTCGGTGAGCACGAAGCGCTGCCCGGCGGCGAGGCGGGGGACCAGATAGTGGTAGTTGGTATCGAACCACTTGGTCATTTCCAGCGCCGGCACGGCGGCGCCGCCACGGGCGAGGGTGAAGTAGGTGGCGAGCGAGACCGGGCCCTCCTGCCAGCCATAGCCGGCGGGAATGGCGCCGAGCATCACCGCGGTATCGAGCACGTGGTCGTAGAAGGCGAAATCATTGGCGGGGACGTGCTGGATGCCGTGGCCCTGCTGCAGGTCCCAATGGGTGGCGCGCAGGCTGGCGGCGGTGGCGCGCAGGGCGGCCTCGTCGGCCTGCCCACTCCAGAACGCCTCGAGCGCGGTCTTCAGTTCGCGCCGGCGGCCGATGCGGGGAAAGCCGAGATTGGTGGCGATGGTCATGCAGGGCTCCTGTTGGCCGAAGCGGCTGGGCGGTGACGCGGGGAATAGCGGATAGAGCGATCGCGGCGATCAGTCAAGATATAAGCATATCTTTATGTCGTTTTCACGCGACCCGGCCGTAGCGTCGCGCCGGCGGCTCCGGTAGACCTGCCGGGCAGGGGAGCCTGCCGCCATCACCAGCGATCCGACCCGCCGCGCCCGCGGCCAGCGCGCGCACCGAAGCGGCCTCGATGCCGAGAGCCTGGCCGCCGCCGCGCTCGAAGCGGAGGGCTGGACCATCCTCGGCCGGCGCCTGCGCACCGGTGCGGGCGAGATCGACATCGCCGCCACGCGCGACGGGCTGCTCGCGCTGGTCGAGGTCAAATCCCGCCCTCGCCTCGCCGCGGCGGCCGAAGCGCTGTCGCCGCGCCAGCGCACCCGCCTCCTCGCCGCCGCCGAGGCGCTGCTCGCCAGCCAGCCGCATTGGGGTGCGAAGGGGGTCCGTTTCGACGTGATGCTGGTCGACGCCGCCGGCGCGGTGCGGCGCATCGCTGACGCGTTCCGGCTGGAGTAGTGCCGCCAAGCCTGCCGATGTGGCTACAGCGTCACGAACATGATCGCGACCGCCACCGCCATGGCGCCGGTGCAGAGCCACCCCAGCGCCTGCAGCGGCGCCGGCAGGGTGAAGCGGCCCATCACGCGGGGCTGCATCGCCATCAGCATCATCATCACCATCAGCGGCACCGCGACGACGCCGTTCAGCACCGCGGACCAGAACAGCGCCTTGATCGGGTCGATGGCGGTGAAATTGATGCCGATGCCGATCAGCGTCGCCACCGTGATCGCGCCGTAGAACGCCTTGGCATCCAGCGGCGCGCGGCCGAGCCCGGTGGTCCAGTCCAGCGCCTCGCCCAGTGCATAGGCGCAGGACCCGGCCAGCACCGGCACGGCGAGCAGCCCGATGCCGATGATGCCGGCAGAAAATACGAAGAACGTGAAGGGTCCGGCGAGCGGCCGCAGCGCCTCGGCCGCCTGGGCCGAGGTCTGGATGTCGGTGATGCCGTGCGCGTGCAGCGTCGCCGCGGTGGTGACGATGATGAACAGGCTGATCAGGTTCGAGTAGCCCATGCCCGTGTAGGTATCGAACCGCATGCGCGCGATTTCCGCGGGCGCCTGCTCGGGCGCTTCGAGCAGCGGGCGGGCGAGCGGATTGACCCGCTCGTCCTCCGCCTCCTGCGAGGACTGCCAGAAGAAACAATAGGGCGTGATGGTGGTGCCGAGCACGGCGACGATGGCGATGACGTAGTCGGTGTCGAAGGAGAAGGTCGGCACGATTGTATGGCGCGCGACGCTGGCCCACGGCACGTCGATCACCAGCGCCGTGGCGGCGTAGGCGAGCAGCGACATCGAGGTCCATTTGAGGATGGCGACATAGCGCTCGTAGCGGGCGAAAATCTCCAGGAGCGCGCAGGCGACGGCGAACAGCACGACATAGAGCTTGGCCGAGCCGCCGATCAGCAGCTGCAGCGCCTCGCCCATGGCGCCGAGGTCCGCGCTGAGATTGGCGATGTTGGCGATCAGCAGCAGCGCCACGATCGCGCGCAGCAGCCAGGGCGGATAATGCGCGCGCAGATTGCCGGCGATCCCCCGTCCGGTGACGCGGCCGATGCGGGCGCTGATCTCCTGGATCGCGGCCATCAGCGGGAAGGTGAACAGCATCACCCAGCACATGGCGTAGCCGAACTGCGCGCCGGCCTGGGAATAGGTGGCGATGCCGGAGGGGTCGTCGTCCGAGGCGCCGGTGATCAGGCCCGGTCCGAGCCGGCCGATCAGCCGCCGGTTCAGCGCCGCATTGGCCGCGGCGATGCGCTGGGCGGCGAGCCGGGTCGCCGGACCGAGGGCGGCGAGGCGCGACATCGGCGTCAGTTCAGGAACATCTTGCCGGGATTGAGGATGCCGTTCGGATCCAGCGTCGTCTTCAGGCTGCGCATCACCGCCAGGCTCTCGGCGCCGTGCTCGATCTCGAGGAATTCACGCTTGCCGATCCCCACCCCATGCTCGCCGCTGCACGAGCCGCCGAGCGCGAGCGCCCGGGAGACGATCCGCCGGTCCAGCGCCCAGGCCCGCTCCAGCGCGCCGGGCTCGTCGGGCACCATGATGGTGGTGTGGAAATTCCCATCCCCGACATGGCCGACCATCGGCGCCGTGAAGCCGGAGGCGTCGATGTCCGCCCGCGCCCCGAGCACGGCCTCGGCCAGGCGCGAGATCGGCACGATGGCGTCCGTGGTCAGCACCCGATGGCCGGGCCGGTAGGCGAGCGCCGCCCAGTAGGCGTCGTGGCGCGCCTTCCACAGCCGGTTCCGCGCCTCGGCATTGCTCGCCCAGCGGAAGCCGGACCCGCCATGCTCCTCGGCCAGCGCCTCGGCCATCTGCGCCTGCTCCGCCACCCCGGCCTCGGAGCCGTGGAACTCGAAGAACAGCGTCGGCCGCGCCGCGTAGCCTTCGAGCTTGGCGTGGGCGATGGTCGCTTCCATCATCTGCTCGTCGAGGAACTCGATGCGCGCGACGGGAATGCCCGCCTGCATCACGGCGATCACCGTTTCCACCGCCCCGGCCAGGGCGGGGAACTGGCAGACGGCGGCGGACATCGCCTCGGGAATGCCGTGCAGTCGGAGCTGGATCTCGGTGATGACGCCGAGCGTGCCCTCCGAGCCGATGAACAGCCGGGTGAGATCGTAGCCGGTCGAGGATTTGCGCACCCGCCCGCCGGTGCGGATCACCCGCCCATCCGCCAGCGCCACCGTGAGCCCGAGCACGTTCTCGCGAATCGTGCCGTAGCGCACCGCGTTGGTGCCGGACGCCCGGGTCGCGCACATGCCGCCGATGGTGCACTCGCTGCCCGGATCGACCGGGAAGAAAAGTCCCGCGTCGCGCAGATGGGCGTTGAGCTGCTGGCGCGTCACCCCGGCCTGGATGCGGCAATCCATGTCCGGCTCGTTGACCTCGAGCACGCGGGTCATGCGCGAGAGATCGAGCGAAATTCCCCCGCGCACCGGCGTTACATGGCCTTCGAGCGAGGTGCCGGCGCCAAACGGCACCACCGGGACACGCCGTGCGTCGCACAGCGCGAGCAGCCGTGCCGCCTCCTCGGTGCTCTCGACGAAGGCCACCGCGTCGGGCAGCAGCGGCGGATTGGTGTCCTCGCCGTGGCTGTGCTGCTCGCGCAGGCTCGCATTGGTGGAGATGCGCTCGCCGAGAAAGCCGCGCGCGCTATCGAGCACATCGTCGAGATGGGTCGCCATGGTGCCTCCCTGCCGGTCCGCGGCCCGTCCGGACCGCCGCGCCCATCACCGGGCGCGGCACCCCTGGACCTCGAGCCTCCCTGGCTTCAAGGCCCAAATGGCGCCGAAGGCAAGCCTATGTGCGCGAGCGCGAGACCGATTTGATCTCCCCGCGCGGACGGCCGGAGGCGAGGGAGATTTCCCGGTCCTGCGCCTCGATCACCGCCCTGATCGCCGCCTCGCCATCGAGGTCCGCCAGCGTCGTGCTGGGGACCTTGCGCCGCGAGGTCTGGCTGCCATCCGCATAGGTGACGTCGAACAGAACGAAGCTGCTGAGCGCGCGGCGTTTCATCGCATCCAGTCCTGGGTTGTGCCGGCGCCCATCGCGCAGGGCGAGGGGGCAGGGGGGGTGGTCACGAATCACCCGAAGCGGCGGGCTCGGGCGGCGGCGGCGGCGCTTCGCCCTCACGGGCGGCTTTGCGCCGGGCGACCGCTTCCTCGCGCTCGCGCTGCTTGGCCTCATTCTTCGCCTGCGCCGCGCGGTTCCGCTCGGCGCGCTGCTGGCTGTAATTCGGCTTGAAGACCATCGCTTTCCCCTGTGTGCGTCACATCCCGCGCCCTGGAGCGCGATCCGCCTGCCCGTGCCACGGCCGCCGGCGACCGTCTCCGGCCGGAGGAAGACGCCGAATGCCCTGCATCGGCTTTTGCCGACCGAGCGTCCGGGCACTCGCTCCCCGTCTCCAGTGGCCTGCTCGCCCCTGAAATGCAAGCGCCTTGCGCTGGCCAGGGCGCGCCGCACGCGCCCTGACCCGTCGCCTGACCCCAATTCGTCGCCTGACGGCGTTGTTCTAGAGCACGGTCCGACCTGATGGAATCATCAGGTCGGACGGTCGTGCTCTGGAAACATATGACTCTAGAGCAACTTATCTCCGATCTGCCCGAGCCGGAACGGCTCAATCAGATCGGAGGTCGCTCTAGCCGAGCACCCCACGCTGGGCGGCGAGCTGGCTCTCCGGCACCACCCGTTCGTGCCCGTCGACCGCGTGCTTCACGCGATATTGCGGGTCCCGAGTTTCGCTCGGCAGCAGGCGCTGGACCTTGTATCGGCCGCGCGGAATATTCGCGTCCCGCGGCCCGGGCATGAAATCGACCATCTGCCCGACCTGGAACTTGTGCAGTGTCACTCTAACCTCCGTCGCTGCCGGTGCCGCCAAGGCGGCACCGGACCCAGCGAGCTCAGACGGCCTTCAGATTGACGGCCGAAGTCTTGCCCTGCTGGCCGCGCTCCAGGTCGAAGCTGACCTTCTGACCTTCGTTCAGCTGGCCCATCCCGGAGCGTTCGACCGCCGAAATATGGACGAACACGTCCTTCTGACCGTCATCCGGCTGGATGAACCCGAAACCCTTCTGCGAGTTGAACCACTTAACGGTGCCTTGCGACATCGTGTCTCTCCATGTAACCCGGCGGCCCACACTGTGCAGGCCGGAATACTTTTTCAAATTTGGGGGCACAGGATGCGAACAAGCCGCACGACAAGGCACAAGCAGCCCAATGCTGGAAAAGCGCCGTGTCGTTCATATAGGGTGCCAGGGCTGGAAACGCCATAACAAATCGTTGTCGCATTTCTGCGCCGCTGCACCCTACTCGGAGAGCCCCGCCATCAGGTCGAAAACACCTCGATCGCCATCGACTTGACCAGCGCCAGCACGGCGGCGCCCGGGGCGAGGCCGAGGCGGGCGACCGCGTCCGGGGTCACCCGTGCCAGCAGGCCGACGCCACCCGCGTCCAGCGCCACCAGCGTGGCGCGGCGCGGCGGATCCTCCGTGATCGCGCGGATCGTGGTTGCGATCACGTTGTGCACGCTGATGCCGCGCGGCGCGTCGGTGGCCAGGATCACCTCGCGCGCCGGCACCCGGAGCCGCACCATCGTCCCCGGCGCGGCGGCCAGCAGTGGCACCAGCAGCCGCGCCGCGCCGGCGGCGAGTGTCGTCAGCTGCCGCGCCGCGTCATGCTCCAGAACCCGCGCAGCGAGCATCGCTCCGGCATCGTCGCGCAGTGCCAGCGGCAGATCGCCGCGCACCGCGATCTCGCCCAGCGGTCCCACCGCGCGCACCCGCCCGGCCTCCATCAGCGCCAGCCAGTCGGCCAGCCGCGCAACCTCGGCCAGGTCGTGGGTGATGTAGAGGATCGGCAGCCGCAGCACCTGCTTGAGCCGGGCCAAGTAGGGCAGGATCTCGTCCTTGCGCGGTCCGTCGAGGCTGGAGAGCGGTTCGTCCATCACCAGCAGGCGCGGCTGGGAGAGCAGCGCCCGGCCGATCGCCACGCGTTGGCGCTCCCCGCCCGAGAGCGTCCGCGGCCGGCGCGCCAGCAGCGGTTCCAGCCCGAGCAGCGCCACCACCTCGTCGAACCCGGCGTCATCCCCGCCGGCGCGGCGCTGGCCGTAGCGCAGATTGCCCGCCACCGTCAGATGCGGGAACAGGTTCGGGCTCTGGAACACCATGCCGATGCGCCGGCGCTCCGGCGGCAGGCACGTGCCGGTGGCGCTGTCGAACAGCACCGTGCCATCGAGCACGACCCGCCCCGAGGCCGGGCGCAGCAGCCCGGCGACGACGGCGGCGAGCGTCGTTTTGCCGCAGCCGGAAGGGCCGAACACGGCCAGCGTGCCCGGCGTCGGCGCGGCGAGGTCGATCGCGGCGGTGAAGCCGGGGACTTCGTGGCGGAAGGCGATCGCGAGGCCGGCGCCCTCGGTCATCGCAGCCCGAGCCGCCGCCCGAGTCGCCGTTCCGCCCATTCGGAGAGGCCGAGTCCGGCCAGCGCCAGCGCCACCGAGACCATCGCCAGCCGCGCTGCCAGCGTCTCGCCGCCCGGCATCTGCAAGGCGCTGAAAATCGCCAGCGGCAGGGTCTGGGTTTCGCCCGGGATATTCGCCGCGAAGGTGATCACCGCGCCGAATTCGCCGAGGGCCGCGACATAGCCGGCGATCGCCGCCACCAACACGCCCGGCGCGGCGAGCGGCAGGGTGATGCTGAAAAAACAATCGAGCGGCCCGGCCCCGAGCGTGCGTGCCGCCTGCTCCAGCCCGCGATCGACCGCATCGAGACCCTGGCGGCAGGCGCGGACCATCTGAGGAAAAATCATCGCCCCGCAGGCCAGGCTGGCTCCCGCGGTGGTGAAGGCCAGGCGCAGACCGAAGGCGGCATAGAGCCAGGCGCCGAGCGGCCCGTGCCGGCCGAGCAGCAGCAACAGCAGCCAGCCGATCACGACCGGCGGCAGCACCAGCGGCAGATTGACCACGGCATCGAGCAGGAATCGCCCGGCGAACCGCCCCCGCGCCAGCGCGAAGCCGACGAGCACGGCAAGCGGCAGGCCGAAGGCAACGGCTCGCCCCGCGACCGCGAGGGTGAGCCGGATGACGGGCCAGAGCTCCGGCGGCAGCGTCGCCTACTCCGGCGAGAAGCCAAGGCGGACGAAGATCGCCCGCGCCGCCGAGCCGGCGAGGAAGGCGAGGAGCGCCCGCGCGCCGGCGCCGTCATGGCCGCGCGGGATGGCGACGGGATAGGTGATCGGGTCGTGCAGCGCGGGCGGGAACAGGGCGACAACGCGCACCGCGGGCGCGGCCGCGGCATCCGTGGCATAGACGATGCCCGCCGGTGCCTCGCCCCTCGCGACGAGCTGCAGCGCCGCGCGCACGTCGGTCGCCGGCGCCAGCCGCGGCGCCATCGCCGGCCACAGCCCCAGCCGGGTCAGCGCCTGGCGCGCATAGAGCCCGGCCGGCACATGGCCGGGGTCGCCCACCGCCAGCCGCCCGTCGCGGCCGAGCAGGCCGGCGAGGTCGAAATCGGGCGTCATCATTGCCGGCGGTCCGCGGCCGGACCCTTCGGCCGGCACGATCAGCACCAGCCGGTTATGCAGCAGGTCCGCGCGCGTGCCGGGCACGAGCAGGTCGTGGCTGGCGAGCTCGTCCATCCAGCGCTCGTCGGCGGAGACGAAGAGATCCGCCGGGGCGCCGGCCTGGATCTGGCGCGCCAATGTCGAACTGGCGCCGAAGACGAGGCGCAGCGCCCCGCCGCCCTGCGCCTGCCAGACGCCGTCGACGGCGCGCAGCGCGTCGGTGAGGCTGGCGGCGGCGAAGACGGTGAGCGGCTCCGGCGCCGCGCCGGCGAGCCATGTGCCGCCGCCGAGCAGCAGCAGCGCGCGGCGGCGCGGCAGACTCATGGCGTCGCGAGCGCGATCGGGGCGAGGGCGTCGCGCAGCGCCGCGGTCTCCGACGCGCTCGCGGCGCGGCCGTAGAACTCCGCCTGCAGCGCGGCTGCCTGCGCCGCCAGCGCATCCGGATCGGCGTAGTGTTCAGTCCAGAGCACGCCCAGCAGCCGGTTGATCGAGGGCGGCTCCTCGAACCAGCCGAACGGCAACATCGGCGCGACATAGGCGTGGCCCTCGCGCACCGCGCGTACCGCGCGCCATTCGGGCGCCTTCGCCAGCGCGGCGCGGGCGGCGGAATCCGAGAGGATCAGCACGTCGGGGTCGAGCTTGGCGATCGTCTCGGCCGTGACGGGGCGGAATTTTTCGCCCGCCTCGCCCGCCGGCGCCAGCACCTGCCAGCCGGCGGCGCGCAGCGTCTCGTACGGCTGCGAACCTGGCGCGGCGGCGATCAGCGCGTCCGGCTCGCCGCGGGCATAGACCACGCGCCGCGCCGCATCCGGGCGACGGGCCGCCAGAACCGCATCGGCCATGCGCGCCAGCGCCTCCCCGCGCGGGGCGCG
>DAIDKZ010000260.1 GCA_027449745.1 Acetobacteraceae bacterium
CAAGATCAGGCCACTAACCCAACACCCCAAACCCAAAACAACAGCCCTAAACCACCCGTCCCGCTACCACTCACGATAACAAAACAAGCCTAAGGGCACCGCCAACGTATCCCTTCCATCCAGATTCCAATTTCAATGAACAAAGCCGAACCCGGCAGTTCCCACCCCTCGGTGAGCCCAGCGCGATTTCGGTCAACCAGATGTCGGTTGAGGACGAACCGTATATCCGACCCTCGATGCCGCGGTCAAGCGGCAATTTCAGCGGGCGTCGTCTCGCCTCGCCCCTCGTGACACCCGCACTTGCGACCCCCGGAGCTGAGCCCATAGGCTAGAGCACGGTCCGACCTGATGGAATCATCTGGTCGGACCGCGCTCTAGAAACCTTCGACTCTAGAGCACGGTCACGAGATCTCAGCGCGAGCGGGCAAGGAGGCCGGCGATGATCGACCATCTCTCGGTCGGGGTGCGCGATCTGGCGGTTGCGGGCCGTTTCTATGACGCGGTTCTGGCGACGCTCGGCTATCGCTGCCGGCACGCCGGCGACGAGACCCGTGGCTATGGCGCGGACGACGCCGGCTTCTGGGTGGTCCGGGCCGAGCGTCCCGTCGCCCCGGACGCCCGCTCCGGCCTCCACATCTGCTTCACCGCACCCGACCGGGACGCGGTTCGTGCCTTCCATGCCACCGCTGTGGCCGCGGGCGGAACCGATAACGGCCCGCCCGGCCTGCGGCCCGAGTATGGGCCCGACTATTTCGCGGCCTTCGTCATCGACCCCGACGGCTACCGGATCGAGGCCTATGCCGGGCCGCGCGGCTGAACCGGCGTCGCCGAGGGTGCGGGCGTGACGCGGCACATCGTCATCGATTGCGACCCGGGCACGGACGATGCGGTCGCGCTTTGGCTGGCGCTGGCGTCACCGGAACTCGCCGTCGAGGCGATCACCGTCGCGGGGGGCAATGTCGGGCTCGAGCGGACCCTGACCAACGCGCGCGCGATCGCGTCCCTGGCCGGCGGCGCCGTGCCGGTCCACGCCGGGGCGGGGCGGCCCTTGCTCGGCCGCTTCACCAGCGCCGAGACGGTACACGGGCCGGATGGGCTCAATGGCGTGAAGCTGCCGCCCGGCAGACCGCCGGCGCCGGGCCTTGCGGCCGACGCGATCCGCGCCCG
The DNA here is from genome assembly GCA_027449745.1 of Acetobacteraceae bacterium. GTDB lineage: Bacteria > Pseudomonadota > Alphaproteobacteria > Acetobacterales > Acetobacteraceae > JAJZVV01. The sequence goes on from DAIDKZ010000260.1 coordinate 1,168, forward strand.
GCTGCGCACGTCCACCGACCCGCTCACCCTGGTCGGCATCGGCCCGGCCACCAATCTCGCCCTGGCACTGGCGACGGAGCCAGCGCTCGCCGCCCGGATCGCTGAGATCGTGCTGATGACCGGAGCGTGGGGCGAGGGAAACGTGACCCCGGCTGCTGAATTCAATGCTTGGAGCGACCCCGAAGCCCTCGCCATGGTGCTGGCGTGCGGCCGGCCGATCACCCTGGTCACGCTCGAACTTACGGCCCAGGCCTTGGTCACGCCGTCGCGCATCGCCGCGCTGCGAGGGCGCAGCGACAGTGCCTGCCTGCACGCGGCCTGCGACATCCTTGCCGCCGCGCCGCCGCCGGCCCGCCTGCCCGGTTTGCCCCTGCACGACCCGTGCGCGATCGCCTGGCTGCTGCGCCCGGACCTCTTCAGCGGACGCGACTGCGCCGTGCGGGTCGAGGCCGGCGATGGCGAGGGACGTGGTCGGACGCATATCGACCGCTGGCAGTTGTCGGGCCGACCGGCCAATGCGCACATCCTCGAGCGCCTCGACGCGGACGGGTTCTTCGACCTTCTCGGGCAGCGTTTGGCCGCCTTGCCCTGAAGGTAGGCGCCGCACGACCGGATTTGACCCAAATCAACGACGCCCGCGAACGGCGTGCTTACTCTTCGCAATATTCCGCATATCGACACTATGCCCATAGGAGCATCAGGAGGCATGCGATGACCAATGTTCCTGTCCAGAGCCGTTCCACTGCCCCGGCGCCGGCAAATCCGGCGGATCCCTGGCGTGTCTTCCGCGGCGAGATGGATCGCTTGTTCGATCGCTTCACGGCGGGTTTCGGCTTCGCGCCGCTGCCTCCTCGGTTTGACGCGGAACCGCCGATGCGCTCGGCCGGCGTGAGCGGGGCACTATTGCCCGCCGTCGATGTCAGCGAAAGCGACACCGCCTACACGGTGAGTGCAGAGCTGCCGGGGATCGAAGAGAAGGACGTCGAGGTGACCCTGACCGGCGATATGCTCGTGATCAAGGGTGAAAAACGCTCTCAGACCGAGGAAAAGACCGCAAATTACCATCTCTCGGAGCGGAGCTACGGAACGTTCCAGCGCGCCTTCACCTTGCCCGATGGCGTCGACCGGAACGCCATCTCTGCCGAGTTTGGCAAGGGCGTGCTGAAGCTCACCTTGCCGAAAACGCCGGCCGCCAAGGCGGAACAGCGCAAGATCGACGTGAAGCCGGGCTGATGATTCACCGGGTGGGCGTCCGCGGCCGGGCGTGGGCAGTCCCCACGCCCGCCGGTTGCCCCTTTCAGTCGGTCGCGGACGGGCCGGTGTCCGATGTGCCCGCCCCGGAACGGCGGCGGTCGGCCATGAACTGATCGAATTCGGCCTTGTCCTTGGCCCGCCTCAGCCGTTCCAGATAGTCCATGAACTCGCGCTGCTCCTCCTCGAGCCGGCGGATGGTCTCGGCGCGATAATCGTCGAAAGCAGCGTTGCCGCTAGGCGGTGCGGCGTGATGGCGACGCCGCCAGCGGCAGCCGAAGCCGCGGCTTGAGCCGCCTCGGGCGTTCGGACCCACCGGCTCGCCGGACGCGCTGTACCAGCGGCCCGGTGCTGCCATCTGCCAGGCCCCCTCGGAGCGACACATCTGCAGCCGCCCGCTCAGGGCCAGGAAGACAAGCAGAGCAACGCCCAGAGGCCAGAACACGAGGAAGCCCAGAACTGCAACGCCGATCCACGCCGGTCTGCCGAACTCGTCGAGCTTGGCCGCCAGAAACATGGGTGCCTCCATGTCAATGTTAAATACATTCACATTAGGTGCTCTCAGCTCAGTCGGCGTCAAGTCCCTCACGCCGAAGTGATCGGAACCTCGCTGAGCCCGGCGGCGAGACCCAGGGATTGCAGATAGATCAGCACCCCGGCCTCGAGCAGCGCCTCGGCCGGCATCGGCAATTTGCGCCGCGCCGCGCCCGCCCGGCCGACGAACAGCGCGGCGATGCCATGGGCCAGCGACCAGAGATGGAGCGCAACCATCATCGCCGGCGGCCGCCGCTCCTGAGGAAGCCGCTCGCAGACGGCGGCGGCCGCCTGGCGCAGCACGCCGAAAGCCCTGTCGGCGGCGAGCAGCAACGCCGGCTCGGCCGGCTCCGGCAAAGCATTCTCGAACATCGCCGCATACAGCGCCGGCTCGGCGCGGGCGAAGGCGAGATAGGCGCGCCCGCACGCCTCGATCGCCGCAACCGGGTCCGGCCGGCCGCCATCCCACGCCGCCGCCAGCGCATCAGTGAAGCGATCGAAGCCGCGACGGGCGATTTCGCTGACCAGGGCATTGCGGTCGCGAAAATGCCGGTACGGCGC
>DAIDKZ010000261.1 GCA_027449745.1 Acetobacteraceae bacterium
AAGGCGATGTGGAAGGGCTGCAAGCGCTCGCCAGTGCCGGTGCGGCGGGCGCTGTAGTACCAGTCGAGGTAAGTGTTCTCGCCGGGAATCGACAGCGCCGCGAGATCGAGCCCGAGCAGTCCGCCATATTCCTCCGGCCGGCTGTGCCAGGCCAGCGCGCTGAAGGCGAGGTCGGCGAGCGGGTGGCCCAGGGTGGAAAGCTCCCAGTCCAAAACCGCCACGAGACGCGGCGCCGTGGGGTGGAACATGAGGTTGCCCATGCGGTAATCCCCGTGGCAAAGGACCGTTTCCTCACCGGCGGGGATATGCTCCGGCAGCCAGGCGGCCAGCTCGGCGAGATCGGGGATGTCGCGGAAGCGCGCTGCGTCCCACTGCTTCGTCCAGCGCCCGATCTGACGCGCGAAGTAGTTGCCCGGCCGGCCGAAATCCTCCAGGCCCGCCGCGCGCCAGTCGATGTCGTGCAAGGCCGCCAGGGTTTCGGCCATGGCGCGCAGCATTGGCGCACGCTCGTCCGGCGCCGCGGCCGCCAGGGCGGTATCGTGAAAGACGCGTCCGTCCAGCCGTTCCATGACATAGAACGCGGTGCCGACCACATCCGTCTCGGCATGGAACAGAAGCACCGTCGGCACTGGCACCGCCGAGCGGGCGAGGGCGCTGAGCACGCGGAACTCGCGGTCGACAGCGTGGGCCGAGGGCAGCAACGTCCCTGCCGGTCGCTTGCGCAGGACCAGCCGCCGTTGGGGATAGCTGACGAAAAAGGTCGGGTTGGACTGCCCGCCGCCGACGCGTTCGAGCGTCATCGGGCCGGCGAGGCCGAGCGCATCGCGCAGGAAGGCGTCCAGCCGCGCCGGGTCGAACCCGCCGGTGGCCGCGCCAGCCGAGTCGCTTTCCGCCGCATCGCCTTCCATCATGCAGTGCCTCCCAGTTGCCGTTCCCGGCGCCCCGCGTGGACAAGCCGTCGCTACCGCTGATAGATGCGCGGGTCCCACCCTATCAAGCCCCGCGGGCAGGCGAAGCATGCAGGTTCCCTCGGCTCCAATCCTCTGCGTCGGCGACGTGATGCTCGACCGCTACCATTATGGCGATGTCGACCGCATTTCACCGGAGGCCCCGGTGCCGGTGCTGCGGCTGCGGAGCACGCGCGCCATGCTCGGCGGCGCCGGCAACGTCGCCCATAACATTGCCGCCCTCGGCGGGCGGGCACGGCTGGTCGGGCTGATCGGCGATGACGAGACCGGCCGGCTGTTCGCCGAGCGGATCGCGGCCGTCGGCGGTATCGAGCCCGCCCTGGTCACCAGCCGGCAGCGCCCGACGATCTGCAAAACCCGCTTCCTCGCTGCCCAGCAGCAGGTGGTCCGCGCGGACGAGGAGAGTGCGCTCGCCTTGCAGCCCAAGGAGGAGGAAGCACTGATCGGCGCGCTGAGGGCGGCGATCAGCGGCGCCGCGGCCCTGATCCTTTCCGATTACGGCAAGGGCGTGCTGAGCCCGGTCGTGATCGGCGCGGCGATGGCCGTGGCCCACGACGCCGGCATCCCGGTCTTCGTCGATCCCAAGACCGAGGATTTTCGCCGCTACCGTGGTGCCACCTGCATCACGCCGAACCTCAAGGAGCTGGCCGCCGCGGCCCGCCTGCCGGTGGCCGGCGAGGCCGGCATCATCGCCGCCGCCCGCGCCGTGATGGCCGACGCCGAGGCCAAAGCCATCCTCGCCACGCGCTCCGCCCAGGGCATGATCCTGGTCGAGGCGGATGGCGACATCCACTCGGTGCCGGCGCGCGCGCGCGAGGTGTTCGACGTCTCCGGTGCCGGCGATACCGTCATTGCCACGCTGGCGCTCGCCCATGCCGGGGGGCTCAGCCTGGCGAAAGCGATGCATATCGCCAATGCCGCCGCGGGGGTGGTGGTGAGCAAGGTCGGCACCGCCACGGTCGAGCCCGCCGAGCTGGCCCGCGAACTCGCCGAACCCGACCAGGACGAGCCGGCGCCGGCGCTGCGCAGCCTGGCCGAGACCGAAGTGGCGGTGGCGCGCTGGAAGCGACAGGGCCTCAGTGTCGGCTTCACCAACGGCTGCTTCGACATTCTGCACGCCGGCCATGTCGCTTTGCTGGCCGCGGCGCGGGCCGAGTGCGACCGACTCGTGGTCGCCCTGAACAGCGATGCCTCGGTCGCCCGGCTGAAGGGGCCGGCGCGCCCGATCAATGGGTTGGCCGACCGCTCCGCCGTTCTCGGCGCCATCCGGCACGTCGATTGCCTCGTTGCCTTCGACGAGGACACCCCGCTGGACCTGATCCGCCGCCTGCTGCCGGACGTGCTTGTGAAGGGCGCCGACTACCGCGTCGAGGACGTGGTCGGCGCCGATGTGGTTCAGCAGGCCGGCGGGCGCGTGCTGCTGTGCGAACTCCTGGCCGGGCGCTCGACGACGCGTCTGGTCGAGCGCATCGCCGGCGGCGCATAGCACCGGACATCGCCGCCATTCAGGAGAGTGCCCGGACGGCCTCCAGAACGGCCGCGGCGTGGCCATCGACCTTCACCTTGCGCCAGACCCGCGCGATGCGGCCGGCCGGGTCGATGAGGAACGTGCTGCGCTCGAGCCCCATCGAGGTGCGGCCATACATCGTCTTCTCGACCCAGACGCCATAGGCCTTGGCGACCGCGATGTCGGCGTCGGAGGCGAGTGGAAAATGCAGCCCGTATTTGGCCGCAAAGCGCTCGAGCGCCGGCACGCCGTCGCGGGAGATGCCGATCACCGTGAGGCCCACGCCGCCAAGCTGGCCGAGTGCTTCCTGGAAACCACAGGCCTCGCGCGTGCAGCCCGGCGTGTCCGCCTTCGGATAGAAATAGACCACGACGGGTCTACCGCGGAGCACGGCCAAGCTGACCGTTCGCCCGCCGGTCGCCGACAGCGTGAACTCCGGCGCCGGGTCGCCCGCCCCCACGCTGTGATGCGTGCCACTCTCCGCCGCGTTCCGTCCCGCCATTGAACCGCTCCTCGAATCCCTGACAGGAGAGAGTTCGTGTGGCGGGCGGCCGCGTCAAGCCGAGCGCGGGCGCGTCTCAGCCGGGCTGGGGCTGGCCCGCGCGCTGCTCGGCGATCTTCGCCTTCATCGCCTTCTGAAGCTTCTCGAAGCCGCGCACCTCGATCTGCCGAACCCGCTCACGCGAAATGCCGTACTGCTTCGAGAGGTCCTCGAGCGTCGTTGGGTTGTCGCGCAGGCGCCGCTCGATGAGGATGTGGCGCTCGCGGTCGTTGAGCGCGGTCAGGGCCTTGGCGAGCAGGGACTGGCGCCCGGAAAGCTCCTCGCGCTCGGCGATGGCCGTTTCCTGGCTCTCGGTCTCGTCCACCAGCCAATCCTGCCACTCGCCCTCGCTGTCGCTGCGTACCGGCGCGTTCAGGCTGTGGTCTGGCGCCGCGAGGCGCCGGTTCATGCTGACCACGTCCTGCTCCGGCACATCCAGCAGCCGCGCGATCTCGGAGACCTGCTCCGGCTGCAGATCGCCTTCATCGATCGCCTGCATCTGGCCCTTGAGCCGGCGGAGATTGAAGAACAGCTTCTTCTGCGCGGCGGTGGTGCCCATCTTCACCAGCGACCAGTTGTGCAGGATATATTCCTGGATCGCGGCGCGGATCCACCACATCGCGTAGGTCGCCAGCCGGAAGCCGCGGTCGGGGTCGAAGCGCTTGACCGCCTGCATCATGCCGACATTGCCCTCGCTGATGAGCTCCCCGAGCGGCAGCCCATAGCCGCGATAGCCCATGGCGATCTTGGCGACGAGGCGCAGATGCGAGGTGACCAAACGGTGCGCGGCCTCGGTATCCTCCGCGTCCCGCCAGCGGCGGGAGAGCGCCAGCTCCTCCTCGGGCGTCAGCATCGGAAACTTGCGGATGTCCTGGAGATAGCGCGTTAGATTCCCCTCGGAGGGGGCAGAAATGACGGCAGCGGCCATCCGGGCGGCTCCTTATCGTCTCAGCGGCATACGTCCTGACCGAGTGCGGCTCAGGATAGCGGCCGGTTACACGGTTCTACCAGACAGGGCGCTTTAATTCGCGTTCACGCCCCGGACATCGTCCCTCACGGAGGCGACGAGGATCCGCGCGAGCCCACCCTGCAGCGGCTCATCCATGAGCGGCTCATCCACGGGATCAAGCAGGGGGTTCATACCGTACCGCGACGGTACGGTCAAGATTCGCGGGGGCGGGGCGTGCCGGCCCACGAGCCGCCCCTCGCGTTTGGCGGCGCTCGTGGGCTGGTCTCCCGATTCCGCCACCGCCATACTGCGCCCCGGATCAGGGCCGAACAGGCGCAGCATGGAGGGGACGAGCATGAACGAGACGCGGATGCTTGAGGGAAAAGTGGCGGTGGTCACGGGCGCCGGCGGCGGCATCGGGCGCGAGATCGCACTGGCCATGGCGCTGGCTGGCGCGCGCATCGTCATCAACGACATCGGCGCTTCGCTGAGCGGGGAGGGCGCCTCGGCGAGCCCGGCAGAACAGACGCGGCAGATCATCCTCCAGCGCGGCGGCGAGGCGGTGATCAATACCGACTCGGTGGCCGACTGGGTGTCCGCCCAGCGCATCATCGCTGCCGCGCTCGACGCCTTCGGCCGCGTCGACATCGTCGTCAACAATGCCGGCATCCTGCGCGATGTGATCTTCCACAAGATGTCGCCCGAGGACTGGCTGGCCGTCATCAACGTCCACCTCAATGGCAGCTTCTTCACCTCGCGTGCCGCGGCCGAGCATTTCCGCCGCCAGGAGAGCGGCGCCTACGTGCACATGACCAGCACATCCGGGCTGATCGGCAATTTCGGTCAGGCCAATTACGCTGCGGCCAAACTTGGCATCACCGCGCTGTCGAAATCGATCGCGCTCGACATGAAGCGCTACAATGTCCGCTCCAATTGCATTGCGCCCTTCGCCTGGAGCCGGATGACCAGCTCGATCCCGGCCGAGACGCCCGAGCAGGCGGCGCGGGTGGCCAAGATCCAGCAGATGACGCCGGACAAGAACGCGCCCATGGCCGTGTTTCTGGCCTCCGAGGCCGCGCGCGAGGTGACCGGGCAGGTGTTCGCCACCCGTCACAACGAAATTTTCCTGATGAGCCAGAGCCGCCCGATCCGCGGCATCCATCGCGGCGAGGGCTGGACCCCGGCGCTGATCGCCGAGCACGCCTGGCCGGCCCTGAAGGACGCAAAGCAGCCGCTCGACCGCAGCGGCGAGGTGTTCTCGTGGGATCCGGTCTGATCCGGCACCACCCTACTCCGGCGCGGCGCGCCAGCGCTCCAGCATGAACGGGCGCGCCATGTCCGGGAATGTCAGCAGCCGCTCGAGCGGCGGCGCCGCGAGATGGGGGTCGTGCGAAGGGGCGCGCCAGGCGCAGAGCGTGGGATCGATCTCAGGCGGCAGCAGGCGGAACGGCGGCGGATAGCAGCCGACGAGGCGGAAGCGTGCCGGCGGCCGCGGCGCGTCTTCCGCCAGGATCAGCGCGTCGAACGCGGCAAGGTCCGCCCCGCTCGTGACGGCACCGATCCCGGTCGGAGGGGCGAGATAGAGATCCCCCGGGATGCGCAGCGAGCTGCTCCCCACGGCTTGCGCACCGAGACGCGCGAGCGCGATCGAGGCCCGCGCCCCAGAGACCCAGTTCGACAATTCGACGCGGAGCAAGGGTGACGTCAGCAGTCCGCTGGCCATGACCGCGACGGCGGCGATGACCACCAGGGACCGGCTTCGGCCGCCCGATTCACTCTCCATGATGTGCACCAGCCCGAGCCCGACCAGCGGGACCAGGAGCGCGATCATCGGGAACAGGAACCGAAATTCCTTGTGTCCCACCGGCCAATAGGTCGCGAGCACGGCAAGCGCGGTCAGCGCCGTGAGCGGGAGGCGGCGCGCGCCGAGCACGGCGAGGGCGAGGATGACCGGCGTTGCCCACAGCCAGTCTCCGAACAGGGCCGCGGGATAGAATCCCGGCCCCAGGGCACCGAACGTCGAGCCGATGCCGTGCACGCCGTTGAGCAGACCATTGAGCCAGAAGCTGCGGAACGCCTCGCCCCAGGTAACCCAGTCCAAAAGGCCGGCGAGGGCGACCGGCATCGTTCCCGCGGCCAGCCCGACCAGCCAGCGGCGGGGATCGGTTCGGCACAACCCAATCCCCGCCACCGCGACCGCCGGCGCCAGAGGGTTGCGCAGCACGAAGGCGAGACCGAGCAGGGCGCCGGCCTGCGCAACCCGCCTCAACCCTCCGGCGCCCGCGGGTTCGATGAGGCAGAGGGCGGCGACCAGGGCGTAGGCGGAGAGTGTGTCCTCCAGAGGGTGCGGCGCCATCAGCCACAGGTCGGGCCAAAGCGCGGCCGTGGCGCCGCAGATCCATGCCCCGCGCTCGCCGTGGAAGCGCTGCCCCCAACGGATCGCGCAGACAACGACGACGAGCGAGGTGGCGCACAGCAGCGCACGGATCACGCCGAGGCCCAATGCAGGCGCAGGGTCGATCCATTGCGCCAGACTCATGGGCCCGGCGAGCAGGAGCGGGATCAGCCAGTTCCTCAGCCCGACGCGGAACTCCCACGGCACCACTCCGACCCCGAACACCAGCCGGTGCGCCTGCCCGAAATACTGGTAGACCTCGTCGGCGGCGATCGTATTCGGAAGGAGGAGGCCGACGGCGGACCGCAGTGCAAACGCCAGCGGTAGCAGCGTCGAGACCGGGGACAGGCCGCGGAGCGGACGCCTTCCGTGAGCCGGGGAGGCGTTTTGGCGTCCGACCCGGGCAACGGCACGGGATGTCCGCTCGCGCCCGCCCATGTCGAGCAGGGCTCGCACGTCGCCGGGGAGCGCGGGCTCGATCGGATCGCTCGCGAATGGCATTACGGAACGCCCCTCACCCTCGCCGGTCGCCGGCCAGGCACCCTAACCATATCTACGCCGGCGGGATTACCGAACGATTGACGGCCCAGCGCCCAGGCCGTGCGGGTCAACGCTTCCGCAATGTGTCGGCACCATCCTCGCCGCGCCCCCGGACCAGAGGAGTGTGGCCAATTGTCTCAGCCAGCACGCCCCGCGCTGCCGCGCCCGGCCCGTTGGACCGAACACTCGTTGGTCTGGTGGCTCGCGCTCGCAGCGCTCCTGGCCACGCTGGTGATGCCGCTCGCCACCGTGCAAGTGCCGCCGGTGCTCGACTACCCGAACCATCTGACGCGCGCCTATCTGCTCGCGTCCGGCCTGCTGACGCCGCCGGGTGCCGACCCGGACCTGGCACGGTTCTATGCGCCCCACTGGGCGGTCATTCCGAACCTCGCCACCGACCTGGTGCTGCTCCCCTTGGTGCCGTGGCTCGGTCTCCACGTCGCCGGGCGCATCATGCTGGGGCTCAGCCTCGCCCTGCCGGTGCTGGGGTGCGCCGCCTATCACCGCGCCGCCTTCCGCACCCGCTCCTACTGGCCGTTCACCGCCGGCCTGATCGCCACCGGAACCGTGTTCCAGCTCGGCCTGTCGGCATTCCTCATCGCCGCCGGCATGGCCCTGATCTTCGCGGCGGGATGGCTCCGGCTCGCAGCCCGGCCCACCCAACGCGCGCTGCTGGGAATGCTGGCGACCGCGCTCCTGTTCTTTCTGCATCTCGCTGGCGCAGGGTTCTTCGCCGTTCTGATCGGCGCCGCGGAGGCCAGCGCGCTCTCGCGGCTGCGCCGGGCCCCGGCTCGGATGGCGCGATCCGCCGCCGGGCGGACGCTGGTGCTGATCGCCGCGCTCGCGCCGGCGCTGGCACTTTTGCGCCTCGCCCCGGCCGAGGCCATTGGCGGCGCGGTCCGCTGGCATCGGCCGGCGTGGAAGGCCTTCGCCGCCGTCGCCCCCTTCATGGCGTTCGACTGCGCGCTCGATTGGGCCAGTGCCGCCCTGTTCCTGGCCCTGATCTACGCGTTGCTGCGTGACGGGGCCTTACGTCCGGCCGCGCCGGCGTTGCCCGCGCTGCTGGCGCTGGGCGTCATCGGCGCCCTGGCGCCGTTCGCGATCCACGAAACGACGTTCGTCGACCTGCGCGTGCTGACCCTGGCGGCGCTCATGCTGTCGGCGGGGCTTGGGCCGGCCGGGGCGCGGCCCAGCGGATCGCAGCCGAACGAGCCATTGCCCTTCACCCGCCTGAATCGAGCGGCGACTTTCCTCGTCGTCGCCTTGCTGGTTCTCCGCACCGGGGAGACGGCGCTCGCCTGGGAGCGTCATGGCGCCGACCTGAGCGCCTTTCGCCGTACCATCGCACCCGTCCCGGCGGGCAGCCTCGTCCTCGTCGTTCGCGTCTCGGCGCAGGACAGTCCCGAATACTGGGATGCCCAGCCGCTCGCCCGCCGCGCTCGCCCGATGCCGCTCGATCTGCATCTGCCCGCGCTACTGGTGCTGGAGCGCCACGCGTTTTGGCCGTTGCTGTTCGCCGATCCGGCCAAGCAGCCGCTCGTCGTCCGACCGCCCTTCCGGGATCTCGCGCTGCCCTCGGGTGTGCCGCCGGACTGGCACGACCTCGCGACCGGCCGGGTCGGTGTCGGCGAGAGCCCGGCGCCCTACCTCGCCGACTGGCCGCGCCGGTTCGACTATGTACTGGTGCTCGATGCCGGCGGCGCCGGGCGGCTGGACGTAGCGTTTCCCGGCCGGCTCGATCTGGTCCATGCCGAGGACATCGCCGCGCTCTACCGCGTCCGCCGTCCGGGTGCGGCCGAGGCTCAGCTGCGATAGCTGCCGTTGATGTCGATGTAGCCGTGGGTCAGATCGCAGGTCCAGGCGGTGGCCCGGCCGCGGCCGAGGCCAAGATCGACCTCGATATGGATCTCGCGGCCGCGCATGTGCGCCACGACGGGCGATTCGTCATACCCGTCGACCACCGCGCCGGCCCGCGCCATCCAGACGCCGCCGACGGCAATGCCCAGGCGATCCCGATCGGCCGGCTCGCCGGCCTTGCCGACCGCCATGACGATGCGGCCCCAGTTGGCGTCCTCGCCGGCGATGGCGGTCTTCACCAGCGGCGAATTGGCGATGGCCATGGCGACCCAGTGGGCCGAACGGGCAGAGACGGCGCCGGTGACGTCGATGCGCACCAGCTTCTGTGCCCCTTCGCCGTCCCGCACCACCATCAGTGCCAGGTCGAGCAGCACTTCGGCGAGCTTGGCGCGGAAATCGCGCAGGATGACGCCGCCATCGGCCGGCACCCGGGGATGCCGCGCCCGGCCGGTGGCGAAAAGCAGCACCGTGTCGCTGGTCGAGGTGTCGGAATCGACCGTGGTGCGGTTGAAGCTCGTGCCTACTCCGCGAACCAGCCCGGACTGCAGCGCGGCGGCGGGGATTTTGGCGTCGGTGAAGACGAAACAGAGCATGGTCGCCAGGTCCGGCGCGATCATGCCGCTGCCCTTGGCGATACCGGTGATCCGCACCTCGGCTCCGCCAATGCGCGCCACGCGGGTGGCGGCCTTGGGGAATGTGTCGGTCGTCATCATCGCCCGCGCCGCATCCACCCAGCCATCCGCGTTCAGCGACCCGTGCAGCCCCGGCAGCGCCGCCGCCAGGCGCTGATGTGGCAGGGGCTCGCCGATCACGCCGGTGGAGGCGAGAAAAATCTCCCGCGGCTTGCAGCCCAGCAGGCCGGCAGCGGTCTCCGCCGTCGCCCGCGTCGCCTCGGCGCCGGCGCGGCCGGTGAAGACATTGGCATTCCCGGCATTGACCACGAGGCCCCGGGCGCGGCCGGTCTTGAGCGCCGCCCGGCACCAATCGACGGGCGCGCCCGGGCAGCGGTTGCGGGTGAACACCCCCGCGACCGTGGTGCCCGGGTCGAATTCCGCCAACATCATGTCGGTCCGGCCCTGGTAGCGGATCCCCGCCGCCGCCGCGGCCAGCCGCACCCCGGCGATTGCCGGCAGCGCCGGGAGCGGCTGGGCGAGGGGCGACAGCGCGGGTGGCATCGCCGCCCCTATTTCGCCGGCGGCGCCGGCGGTTCGGCGGTGTCCGTCGCGCGCAGGGGTGAGCCGTCCAGATTGAATTTCTCCACCTTGACCCCGGACAGCGCCTCGCGGATCGTCTTCTGCACGCCCTCCTGGATCATTTTCTGGCGCAGCTCGTCATGCATCTGGGCGAAGGTCGGCGCCGGATCCTGCTTGACCTCCAGTACCTGGATGACATGCCAGCCGTACTGGGTGTGCACCGGCTTGTCGCTGATCTGGTTCGGCTGCAGGGCGAAGGCGGCGGCGCTGAACTCGGGCAGCATGTCACCCTTCTTGAAGAAGCCGAGATCGCCGCCCTGGGCGCCGCCCGGGTCGGTGCTGTACTTCTTGGCCAGCGCCGCGAAGTCGCCGCCGGCCTTGAGTTCGGCGATCACCTTGTCCGCCTCCGCCTCGCTGGCGACGAGGATGTGGCGCGCATGGACCTCGGTTTCGCCGGGCTTGCCGGCGTAGTCCTTCTCGTAGCGGGCCCGGATGGCGGCCTCGTTGATCGAGGGCGCGAGGCTGCGGCCGACCAGCGCGTTGCCGAGGGCGGTGTTGGCCGCGGATTCCATCTGCCGGGCCACCGCCGGGTCCTTGTCCAGCCCCTCCTTGCGCGCGGCGAGCACCAAGGCCTCGCGGTCGATGAGCTGGTCCAGCAGCATGGGATAGAGTACGTTTCGCGGCATGCTGCGCAGCTCCGGCGGCATTTCCCGAGCGATTTCCTGCAGATCGCTCATGTGCAGCGCGCGCCCGCCGACCCGGGCGATGACGGTGTCCGGCCGCGCCTCGGCGCCAGCAGCGGCGGCGCCCGGCGCGGTCTCCGCCGGCGGGCTGTCGGTGGCGGGTTGCGCCTTCCCGGTCAAGGGCAAGCAAAGCAGCGCCGCCACGGCGGCGCCAGGAATGAGCTTGAGCAGCATTGAGAAATCCTGATCCAAAGGGGCCGCATTGTATGACCGAAGGGCCGGCGCCTCGCAAGGATGCGGCCGAGGCGGCGCGTTCGCGTTGACCGGGGGCTGCGCGCAGCCTATCTGAACCGCAAACGCATCCGGCCGGATCGATCCGGTTCCTCAGTCAACGCCGGTCCGACGCCACTCGGCGCGGCCTCGTCCGCGGAAGGCACGCATGTTCGCCCGCATCGCCCGCTCCCTCTTCGGCACCGCCAACGACCGTTCGCTCAAGGCGTATCAGCGGCGCGTGCCGGAGATCAATGCGCTGGAGCCGGCGATGCAGCAACTTTCGGAGGCGGCGCTGGCGGGGCAGACGGATGTATTCCGCTCCCGCTTGGCCCAGGGCGCGAGCCTCGACGATCTGCTGCCTGAAGCGTTCGCGACCGTCCGCGAGGCGGCGCGGCGGGTGCTCGGCCTGCGTCATTTCGACGTCCAGCTGATCGGCGGCATGGTGCTGCACGACGGCAAGATCTCGGAAATGAAGACCGGCGAGGGCAAGACGCTGGTCGCCACGCTCCCGGTCTATCTCAACGCCCTGGCCGGACGCGGCGTGCACGTTGTCACGGTGAACGACTACCTCGCCCGGCGCGACGCCGAGTGGATGGGCGCCATCTATCGCTATCTCGGCCTCAGCGTCGGCATCATCGTCCACGGGCTGGATGACAGCGAGCGGCGCGCCGCCTATGCGGCGGACATCACCTACGGCACCAACAACGAATTCGGCTTCGACTATCTGCGCGACAACATGAAATACCGGCTGGAGGACATGGTCCAGCGGGATTTCTTCTACGCGATCGTCGACGAGGTTGACAGCATCCTCATCGACGAGGCGCGCACGCCGCTGATCATCTCCGGCCCGGCGGAGGATTCCTCCGATCTCTACCGCCAAGTCGACGTCGTCGTGCGCGAACTGGTCAAGGACGCATCAACCTTCGACAAGGACGAGAAGCAGCGGACGGTTTCCCTCACCGAACCCGGCTCCGAACAGGTGGAGGACATGCTCCGCGCCGCCGGCATCATCACCGAGGGCAATCTCTACGATGTCTTCAATGTTTCGGTGGTACACCACGTGCAGCAATCGCTGCGCGCGCATACGCTGTTCCAGCGCGACGTGGACTACATCGTGCGCCAGGACAAGGTCGTCATCATCGATGAGTTCACCGGCCGGATGATGGAGGGGCGCCGATTCTCGGAGGGGCTGCACCAAGCGCTCGAGGCGAAGGAGGCGGTGAGCGTACAGCAGGAAAATCAGACGCTCGCCTCGATCACGTTCCAGAATTACTTCCGCCTCTACCCGAAACTCGCCGGCATGACCGGAACGGCGATGACCGAGGCCGACGAGTTCGCCGAGATTTACAAGCTCGATGTCGTCGAGATTCCGACCAATGTCGTCTGTGTGCGCGACGATCAGGACGACGAGGTCTATCGCACCGCGGAGGAGAAGTACAACGCGGTGGCGACGCTCATCGCAGAGTGCAGCTCGCGCGGGCAGCCGGTGCTGGTCGGCACCGTCAGCATCGAGAAGAGCGAGCATCTGAGCGCCATCCTCAAGCATCGCAAGATCGCCCACGCGGTGCTGAACGCGCGCTATCACGAGCAGGAGGCGGAGATCGTCGCCCAGGCCGGCGCGCCGGGCGCGGTGACCATCGCCACCAACATGGCCGGCCGCGGCACCGATATCAAACTCGGCGGCAATCTCGAGGTCCGGCTGCGGCGCGAGCTCGCCGGCATCGCGGATGCGGAAGAGCGGACCGCGCGCGAGGCGGCGATCCGTGACGAGATCGCGCGCGCCCACGAAACGGTGAAGGCGGCCGGCGGCCTGTTCGTCGTCGGCACCGAGCGCCACGAGAGCCGGCGCATCGACAACCAGCTGCGCGGGCGCTCCGGTCGCCAGGGCGACCCCGGCGCGTCACGGTTCTTCCTCTCGCTCGAAGATGATCTGATGCGCATCTTCGGCTCCGACCGCATGGGCGGAATGCTGCAGCGGCTGGGGCTGAAGGACGGCGAGGCGATCGTCCACCCGTGGATCAACAAGGCGCTGGAGAAGGCGCAGAAGAAGGTCGAAGCGCGCAACTTCGACATGCGCAAGAACGTGCTGCGCTACGACGACGTCATGAACGACCAGCGCAAGGAGGTCTATGCCCAGCGCAAGGAGTTCATGCTGGCCGCGGACGTCGCCGAAACCGTCACCGAAATGCGCGCGGAGGTCATCGGCGCGCTGATCACCCGCCGCATTCCGGAGCGAGGCTTTGCCGAGCAGTGGGATACCGAGGGTCTGGCCGATGACGTGCGCCGTATCCTCAACCTCGATCTTCCGATCGTGGATTGGGGGCGCGAGGAGGGCATCGACGAACGCGGGCTCCGCGAGCGGATCGAGCGTGCGGGCGATGCAGCCATGGCGGCCAAGGCGGCGAATTTTGGCCCCGAATTGCTGCGCTTCATCGAGAAGTCGCTGCTGCTCCAGGTGCTCGACCAAGTCTGGAAGGAACATCTGCTGGCGCTCGACCATCTGCGCCAAGGCATCGGCCTGCGCGCCTACGGCCAGCGCGATCCGTTGAATGAATACAAGCGCGAAGCCTTCGCGCTGTTCAATGCCATGCTGGATGACCTGAAGGAGCGGGTGACATCGCTGCTTGCCCGAGTCGAACTTGCTCCGGAGACGCAAGCGGCCCCGGCCTTTCCGCCGCCGCCACCGATGGTGGAAAGCCACCCCGATCCGGGCGCGATGGGTGGAGCACCGGCGGGGATGGCAGCGGCCGGCATCGACGTGGCCGAAGTCGCGGTGCCGTCGCGGAGCGTCGTGGTCGATCCGTCGGATCCGACCACCTGGGCGGCGACACCGCGCAACGCCGCCTGTCCGTGCGGGTCGGGCAGGAAGTTCAAGCACTGCCACGGCAGGCCGGCGTAGCCGATCTCCGGCGCGGCGCGCGGCCTGCGCTGCCTCAGCCCCGGCTCTCGAAAAATTCCCGAACCTTGGCGAAGAACCCTTCGCTCTCGGGGCTGCCCTTGGCGTGACTCTTGGCCTCGCTTTCGAACTCCTCGAGCAGGTCGCGCTGGCGGCGGCTGAGATGGCGGGGCGTCTCCACGGCGACCTGGATATACATGTCGCCGCGTTCGGTCCGGCGCAGCACCGAGAACCCTTTGCCGCGCAGGCGGAACTGGTCGCCGGTCTGCGTACCGGGCGGGATCTTCACCTTGGCACGCGAGCCATCGATCGCCGGCACCTCGACCTCTCCGCCGAGCGCGGCCAGGGTCATCCGCACGGGCACGCGCACGAAAATATTGGCGCCATCGCGCTGAAAAATCGGGTGCGGGCGGATGGCGACATGGACGTAGAGATCGCCCGGTGGGGCGCCGTTGGCGCCGGCTTCGCCTTCGCCGGCGAGGCGGATCCGCGTCCCGTCCTCGACGCCGGCGGGGATCGAGACCTGCAAACCCCGCTCGCGGGCGACCGTGCCGCTGCCGTGGCAGACGCGGCACGGATTGCGGATCACCCGCCCGGCACCGCCACAGGTCGCGCAGGTGCGCTCGATGAGAAAGAAACCTTGCTGCGCGCGCACCTTGCCGGAGCCGTTGCAGGTGGGGCAGGTGTCGGTGCCGCGGCTGCGATCCTCCGCGCCACTGCCGAGGCAGGCATCGCAGGCCACGCGCGTGGCGACGCGCACCTGCACCTTGGTGCCTGAGAAGGCCTCGGCGAGATCGATCTCGACGCCCTGGCGCAGGTCGGCCCCGGCCCGCGGGCCCCGGCCACCGCGCCGGCCACCCATGAAATCGCCGAACATCTGATCGAAAATGTCGCCGAGTCCGCCGCCGGAAAAGTCGAATCCGCCGGCCCCGGCACCGCCGCCATTCTCGAAGGCGGCATGGCCGAAGCGGTCGTAGGCGGCGCGCTTCTGCTCGTCGCGCAGCACGTCGTAGGCTTCGCTGATCTCCTTGAACCGCGCTTCGGCCTCGTGATCGCCCGGATTGCGGTCCGGGTGATACTGCATGGCCAGCTTGCGGTAGGCCTTCTTCAGATCATCGGCACCGGCGTCCCGCTGCACGCCGAGCAACGCGTAATAGTCCTGCTTCGCCATTTCCGTCCTCTCGCGCCGCGGTCTCGCGTTTCGCGCCCCCAATCGTCCCGTTACCGGGCGGCCATGCGGGCGCGCCCGGATCCCGAAGGAGCCGGGCGCGTCACATCATGCACGGACTGCCCTGCGGATCAGTTGGATTTCTTCTTTTTCTCGTCGACTTCCTCGAACTCGGCATCCACGACCTTGTCGTCCGCGCCTGGTGCAGCGGCCTCGGGCGCGGGACCGCCCTCCGGCTGCTGGGCCCGATACATGGCCTCGCCGATCTTCATGGCCACCTGGCTGAGCCGGTCGGTGGCCTGCTTCAGCGCATCCGGATCCTGCCCCTCCATGGCCGAACGCACGCCGGCGAGCGCCGCTTCCGCCTCGCTCTTGTCGGGCGCGGCGATCTTGGCCTCGTTCTCCTTGAGCGTCTTCTCGACCTGATGCACCAGCGCGTCGGCGTGGTTGCGCGCCTCGACGAACTCACGCCGCCGCTTGTCCGCCTCGGCATTGGCCTCGGCTTCGCGGACCATGCGTTGGATGTCGGCTTCCGAGAGGCCGCCCGACGCCTGGATGCGGATCTGCTGCTCCTTGCCGGTGGCCTTGTCCTTGGCCGAGACCGAGACGATGCCATTGGCGTCGATGTCGAACGTCACCTCGATCTGCGGCACGCCGCGGGGCGCCGGCGGAATGCCGGTGAGGTCGAAATTGCCCAGCAGCTTGTTGTCCGCCGCCATCTCGCGCTCGCCCTGGAAGACCTTGATGGTCACCGCGGTCTGCCCGTCATCGGCGGTCGAGAAGGTCTGCGACTTCTTGGTCGGGATCGTCGTGTTGCGCTCGATCAGCCGCGTGAACACGCCGCCAAGCGTCTCGATGCCGAGCGAAAGCGGGGTGACGTCAAGCAGCAGAACATCCTTGACGTCGCCCTTGAGTACTCCGGCCTGGATCGCCGCGCCGATCGCCACCACCTCGTCGGGGTTGACGTTGCGGGCGGGTTCCCGGCCGAAGAACTGCTTCACCGTGTCGATCACCTTCGGCATCCGGGTCATCCCGCCGACGAGGATCACATCGGCGATCTCGCCGGCGCTGACGCCCGCATCCTTGAGCGCGGCCCGGCAAGGCTCGAGCGTCTTCTGGATCAGGTCATCGACCAGGCTCTCGAGCTTGGCGCGGGTGAGCTTCATCACCAGATGCTTCGGTCCCGAGGCATCGGCGGTGATGAAGGGCAGATTGATCTCGGTCTCCTTCGAGGAGGACAGCTCGATCTTCGCCTTCTCGGCGGCTTCCTTGAGCCGCTGCAGCGCCAGCTTGTCACGCCGCAGGTCGATCCCCTGCTCACGCTGGAATTCGGCGGCCAGATAGTCGATGACGCGGGCGTCGAAATCCTCGCCGCCGAGGAACGTGTCGCCGTTGGTGGACTTCACCTCGAAGACGCCGTCGCCGATCTCGAGAATCGAAATGTCGAACGTGCCGCCGCCGAGGTCGTAGACCGCCACGGTGCCGGTCTTTTTCTTGTCCATGCCATAGGCGAGCGCGGCGGCCGTCGGCTCGTTGATGATGCGCAGAACTTCCAGCCCGGCGATCTTGCCAGCATCCTTGGTCGCCTGGCGCTGGGCGTCGTTGAAATAGGCCGGGACCGTGATCACGGCCTGCCCGACCGGCTCGCCGAGATAGGCCTCGGCGGTCTCCTTCATCTTGGTCAGGATGAAGGCGCTGACCTGGCTCGGCGAATAACGCTGGCCGCGGGCCTCGACCCAGGCATCGCCGTTGTCGCCGCGGGCGATGGTATAGGGCACCAGCGCCTTGTCGCGGCCCACCACCGGGTCGTCGAACCGGCGGCCGATCAGGCGCTTCACGGCGTAGAGCGTATTGGACGGATTGGTCACCGCCTGGCGCTTGGCGGACTGGCCGACGAGGCGTTCGCCATTGTCGGCGAAGGCCACCATGCTGGGCGTGGTACGCGCGCCCTCGCTGTTCTCGATCACCCGGACATCCTTGCCCTCAAGGATGGCGACACAGGAGTTCGTGGTGCCGAGATCGATGCCGATGACTTTACTCATGAATTGCTCCTTCGCGGCGGACCGGGGCGGCCCGAGGCACCGCCCGTGTCCCCCAAGAGTGGAATGATCGCCCAGGATGTATTGAGGCACCCCCCCCTGAGCAAGGGTGGCATAGCCGAAATCCGCACGGCCGGGCCTCGCCGGCGAGCGCGGGTCCCGCCGTCAGGCGGTCGTATCGATGCGCGGCGCGGGCTCGGGAAGCTCCGCTGGCGGCGCCTTCGCCACCACGACCATGGCCGGCTTGAGCAGCCGGCCGTTCAGGGTCCAGGCGGCGGTCCAGGCCTGCAGCACCGTGCCCGGCGGATGCTGGTCGGTCTCCTGCTCGCTCATCGCCTGATGGAGATTCGGGTCGAACAGGCTGCCGGTGGGGTCGCCTCCCTTGATGCCATGGCGCTCCAGCACGCCGAGAAAGTTGCGCTCGATGCCGTCGAGCCCCTCGCGCAGGCGGCCGATGATCGCGGGCTCCCCGGGCTCCGGCCGCGGCAGGCTGGCCAGTCCACGACGGAGATTTTCCGCCGCCTCGACGATGTCGGTGGCGAATTTCTGCACCGCGTAGAGGCGGGTCTCGTCGACCTCGCGCTTGGCGCGGGCGCGGATGTTCGCGTTCTCGGCCTCGGCGCGCATCCAGCGGTCGCGCATTTCGTCGCGTTCGGCCTCCAGTTCGGTGATCCGCTGGGAGGCGGCCTGCATGAGCTGCTCGGGGGATGTGGGCGCGCCTTCGGGGTCGGATGTGTCCATGGTCATTCCGCGGTCCGTGTTGATCCCGCCAGCAGGTAGGACGCCGCGCCGGCGCCGGCAAGTGAGGAGACCGCCGGGCTGGACAGCGCACTCCGCCTGCCTTCCCATGGCGCCGGGCCCGCCTGGCGGAACGGTAGACGCAGCGGACTTAAAATCCGCGGCCGACGGCGTGGGGGTTCGAGTCCCCCGGCGGGCAGGTCGGTCCGGTTCAGCCGAGAAAATGATGTGCGACCTGCGTCGATCCCTCATGGATCATGCGCAGCGCTACGAACACGACCACCGCGAGCCCGGCCCAGGCGATCCAGCGATGGCGCTCCAGCAGCGTCGCGATCAGCCTCGCCGCCAGCGCCATGAGCAGAACCGACAGCGTCAGCCCCGTCGCCAGCACCCAGAGATGCGCCCGCGCCGCACCGGCGACCGCGAGCACATTGTCCAAGCTCATGGAAATGTCGGCCAGGACGATCTGCGCCATGGCCTCGCGCAGCGATTTCCGCGCCGGCCGGGTGTCCTCATGCGGCGCGCCGCCGCGCCGCAGCTCGCGCCAGAAGCGCCACGACACCCAGAGCAGCAGGAGCCCGCCGGCCAGGGTGAGCCCGATGATGGCGAGAAGCTGCAGGGCGACAGCCCCGAGGCCGATGCGGATGAGCGCAGCGGCGGCGACGCCGGCCACCAGCGCTGCGCGCTGCTGGGCCCTGGGCAACCCGGCCACGGCCATGCCGACCACGACCGCATTGTCCCCGGCGAGTGCGAGGTCGATGAGCACGACCTGCGCCAATGCCAGCAGCGCGGGCAGCAGCGCGTGCGTGTCCATGGCCGGCGTTCTGGGTTGCGGCGGCCGGGCTTGTCAACCGGTTCCGCCGCGGTCTAGCTCCCTCACGAACCTGCCCCCCGCGGGGCAAGCGAAACGGGATATGCCGCCGATGGTGCCGCGCTATAGCCGCCCCGAGATGGACGCGATCTGGGCTCCCGCCAACCGGTTTCGCATCTGGTTCGAGATCGAAGCCCTCGCCGCCGAAGCTATGGCCGCGCTTGGCCTCGTTCCCGCCGAGGCGGCGCGCGCGATCCGCGAGCGCGGCGCGCCCGCCGTCGCCGCGATAGGTCCGGCGGACCTGGCACGGATCGACGCCATCGAGCGCGAGACGCGCCACGATGTCATTGCGTTCCTGACCTGGCTGGCCGAGGCGATCGGGGCGGAGAGCCGCTTCGTCCATCTCGGCATGACCTCCTCGGACGTGCTGGACACCTGCCTCGCCGTCCAGCTCACCCAGGCGACCGACCTGCTCGCCGCCGATCTCGACGCGCTGCTCGCGGCGCTGCGCCGGCGCGCCTTCGAGCACAAGGCCACGCTCACCATCGGCCGCAGCCACGGCATCCACGCCGAGCCGACTACCTTCGGCGTGAAGCTCGCCGGGCACTATGCCGAATTCGCCCGCAACCGCGCCCGGCTAACCGCCGCCCGCGCGGAGATCGCCACCTGCGCCATCAGCGGCGCGGTCGGCACCTTCGCCCATGTCGATCCGCGAGTGGAGGAATTCGTCGCCGCCCGGCTCGGCCTGACGCCCGAGCCCGTGTCCACCCAGATCATCCCGCGCGACCGCCACGCGGCATATTTCTGCACGCTCGGCGTCATCGCCAGCGGCATCGAGCGGCTGGCGACGGAGGTGCGGCATCTGCAGCGCAGCGAGGTCCGCGAGGCCGAGGAGTACTTCCATCCCGGCCAGAAGGGCTCCAGCGCCATGCCGCACAAGCGCAATCCGGTGCTGAGCGAGAATCTCTCCGGCTTGGCGCGCGTCATCCGCGCGGCGGTGGCGCCGGCGCTGGAGAACGTCGTGCTCTGGCATGAGCGCGATATCTCCCACTCCTCAGTGGAGCGGGTCATCGCCCCGGATGCGACGATCGCGCTGGATTTCGCGCTGACCCGGCTGACCGGCATGATGGACAAGCTCGTCGTCCATCCCGAGCGGATGCGGGCCAATCTGGAGAGCCTTGGCGGCGTCGTGCACAGCGGCGAGGTGCTGCTGGCACTCGCACGGGCCGGCATCCTGCGCGAGGATGCCTATCGCATCGTCCAGCGCAACGCGATGGCAACCTGGGAGGCGCTGGGGACGCCGGGTGCCAAGGATTTCCGCGCCCATCTCGACGCCGACCCGGACATCGCCGGACGCATTCCCGCTGCGGTCCTGGACGCGGCGATGAACCCGGCGGGGCATCTGCGTGAGATCGACCAGATTTTCCACCGTGTCTTCGGCGAGCCCGGCCCGCCGGTCGCGGCGGGCTGAGCACGGCCGGGGCGCCGATGTGCACCGTCGTTCTGCTGCTCCGCCCGGGAGCCGACTGGCCGGTGCTGATCGCGGCCAACCGTGATGAAATGCTCGACCGGGCGTGGGATGCCCCGGCGGCGCACTGGCCCGAGCGGCCCGGGGTCGTCGGCGGTCGCGACCGTCTGGCTGGGGGCACATGGATGGCACTCAACCGGCACGGCGTGGTGGCGACGGTGCTGAACCGCCAGGGCAGCCTCGGCCCCCGCGCCGACAAGGAAAGCCGCGGCGAACTGCCGCTGATCGCGCTGGCCGAACCGACCGCCGCCGCCGCCGCCGCGGCGATCGGCGCGCTCGATGCCGGGCGCTGGCGGCGCTTCAACATGGTGGTGGCCGACGGGGCCGATGCGTTCTTCCTGCGCGGCCTCGGCGAGGGCCATCCGCACGTCGAACGCCTCACCCCGGGTCTCGCCATGGTGACGGCGCACAATCCCAACGATCAGGAAAGCCCCCGCGTCGCCCGCCATCTGCCGCGCTTCGCTGCCGCTTCGCCGCCACAGCCGCCGGGCGACTGGGCGAGCTGGACCGCGATTCTGGCCGACCGCTCCGGCCCGCCGGAAAGCCAGCTCACCATCGCCCCGCGCGGCGGGTTCGGCACCGTCTGCGCCGCGCTCCTGGCGCTCCGCCCGGATGGAGCGCCGATTTGGCTCTTCGCGCCGGGCGCGGCGGGCCAGGTCGCCTTCGCCCCCGTAGCACCGCCGGCGTGAATGGGGAGGGCGTGGCCAAAGCGCCGGGGCATTGCTATACCCAGCGCCATCACTGCCAGAACCCCCGCCCGCCAAGGGCGGCGCCGGATGCGGCCGCTTTCCGCCGTTCCGAGGCCCAAGGAAACCCGCCATGGCCCGCCGCCGACAGCTCTATGAAGGCAAAGCGAAAATTCTGTTCGAGGGTCCCGAGCCGGGCACCCTCGTGCAGTATTTCAAAGACGACGCCACCGCCTTCAACGCCCAGAAAAAGGGCGTCATCACCGGCAAGGGCGTGCTCAACAACCGCATCAGCGAGTATCTCATGCTGAGGCTCGGTGAGATCGGCATCCCGACGCATTTCGTCCGCCGGCTCAACATGCGCGAGCAACTCGTCCGCGAGGTCGAGATCATCCCGATCGAGGTGGTGATCCGCAACATCGCCGCCGGCTCGCTCTCGACCCGGCTCGGCATCCCCGAGGGCACCAGGCTGCCGCGCTCGATCCTGGAATATTACTACAAGAACGATGCGCTCAACGACCCGATGGTGGGCGAGGAGCACATCACCGCCTTCGGCTGGGCGCACACCCAGGACATCGACGACATCGTCGCCCTCAGCCTGCGCATTAACGACTTCCTCACCGGCCTGTTCCTGGGCGTCGGCATCTCGCTGGTCGATCTCAAGCTGGAATTCGGCCGGCTGTGGGAGAATGACGAGATGCGGATCGTGCTCGCCGACGAGATCAGCCCCGACAATTGCCGGCTGTGGGACATCAAGACCAACGAGAAGATGGACAAGGACCGCTTCCGCCGCGACCTCGGCAAGGTCGAGGAGGCGTACCAGGAGGTCGCCAAGCGTCTCGGCATCCTGCCCGAGGCGGGGATGCGCGACCTCAAGGGTCCCGAGACCATGCAGTGAGAGGGTGGCCAGCCAGTGAAGGTGACCGTGACGGTGATGCTGAAAGACGGCGTGCTCGATCCTCAGGGCAAGGCGATCGGCCACGCGCTGGCCGGGCTGGGCTTCGCCGGCATCGGCGAGGTC
>DAIDKZ010000262.1 GCA_027449745.1 Acetobacteraceae bacterium
GGCGCGGTCGACCGTCGCGGCCCGCAGATCCTCGCGCGCCAGATCCGCCGGCTGGAGGCGGCGCGCGGCGCGGGCGGCGGCCTCCGCATCGGCCGGGTCGCCGCCTTCCGCCTGCAGCTTGCGGGCCACCGCGCGGTAGAGCAGGCCGGTGTCGAGATAGGGCAGGCCGAGGGCGGCGGCCAGCGCCCGGGCGAGCGTGCCCTTGCCGGCGGCGGAGGGGCCATCGACGGCGATGACGGGGCCGCCCGCCGGCGCGCCCGCACTCATCGCCCCGGCTGCCAACGCTCTGGCCCCGGTGGCGCGATTGCGGCGCCGAGGCCGGTCATCAGCGCGACGAAGCCGGGGAAGCTGGTCTCGATGAAGGCGGAATCGTCCACCGTGACGGGCGATGCCGCCGTCTGGCCGAGCACCAGCGCGCTCATCGCCAGGCGGTGATCCATCTCCGTCGCCACCACGCCCCCGCCCGGCGGCGGCGCGCCGGTGCCGTGGACGAGCAGGTCGTCGCCCTCGATCGCCACCCGCACGCCGTTCGCCGCCAGCAGCGCGGCCGTCGCCGCCAGCCGGTCGCTCTCCTTCACCCGCAACTCGCCGAGGCCGCGCATGCGCGTCGTTCCTGCCGCGCAGGCGGCGGCGACGGCCAGGATCGGGTACTCGTCGATCATGCTGGGCGCCCGCTCGGCCGGCACGTCGACGCCGCGCAGGGCGCCGTGACGGACGGTGACGTCGCCCACCGGCTCGCCGCCCTCGGTCCGCCGGTTGGTGGTGCCGATGTCCGCCCCCATCTCGGCCAGCGTCGTGAACAGCCCGGTGCGCAGCGGATTGAGGCCGACGCGCTCGATCACCAGCGCCGAGCCCTCGACGAGCAGCGCCGCCACCAGCGGGAACGCGGCCGAGGACGGATCGCCCGGGACGGCGACGTCGGCGGCGGCCAGGTCCGGCTGGCCATCGAGGGTGATGATGCGCCCGGCGCCGGCGGTCTCGACGCGGATGGTGGCGCCGAAATGGCGCAGCATGTTCTCCGAATGGTCCCGCGTCGGGGTGGGTTCCTCCACGACGCTCTGCCCGCGCGCGTTGAGCCCGGCCAGCAGCAGGGCGGACTTGACCTGCGCCGAGGCCACTTCCAGCCGGTGCGCGAGCGGCAGGGCGGCGCCCGTGCCCTCGATGGCCAGCGGCAGGCGTCCGCCGGCGCGCCCGGCGAATCGCGCCCCGGTCGCGGCCAGCGGCCCGGTCACGCGGCGCATCGGGCGCCGGCGCAGCGAGGCATCGCCGGTGAGCACGGCGAACAGCGGATGGCTGGCCAGAATGCCGCAGATCAGGCGCGCCGCGGTGCCCGAATTGCCCATGTCGAGCACGTCGTCCGGCTCGGTGAGGCCGCCGATCCCGCGTCCGACGACGCGCCAGGCGCCATCGCCGAGCCGCTCGATCTCGGCGCCGAGGGCCCGCATCGCCGCCGCCGTGCGCTGCACATCCTCGCCTTCGAGCAGCCCGCCGATGCGCGTCTCGCCGATCGCCAGGGCGCCGAACATCAGCGCGCGATGGCTGATCGACTTGTCGCCGGGAACGCGGATGCGCCCGGTGAGCGGGGTGCTTGGGCGATGGGCGACGAGCGGGCGCACCGGCGTGGGACTCCTCGAACGACGAACGCGGCGCAGTTACCATGCACCCGAACAGTTTGACAGCCGCCCCGCGCGGTGGCATGGCGGCGCCCCGCCCGACCCGGCGCCCGCGCCCCTCCTGTCCGACGAGGCCAACCGATGGCGAAACCCGAACTCGGCACCAAGCATGTGTGCGTCTCCTGCGGCACGCGCTTCTACGACCTGATGCGCGCGCCCGCCGTCTGTCCGAAATGCGGCACCGAGCAGCCCGCCGAACAGCCCCGGCTGCGCCGCGCTCCCGGCGTTCCGGTCGATGACAAGCGGGCCCGCAAGATCGAGCCGGCGCCGGGGCTCGACGAGGCCGAGACCGAGGTCGAGGCCGATGACGAGGCCGACGAGGACGTGCTGGAGGACGCTTCCGACCTCGAGGACGACGCCGATCCGCTCGGCGAGGAAATCGGGGTCAACTCCGCCTCCGACGACAGCGAGCGGTAGGCGCCTCACGCCTCGCGGCGGTAGCGGAAATCGCAGTGCGTCGCGCCGCCCATGATGGTCTGGGTGCGTGTCAGGGCGAGCTTCGGGTCATACCCCTCGCAGAACGCTCCATCCCTGGCGCAGGATAGCACCGCCCCGAGGTCGGCCAGGCCGAGGGCGCGGTACATCTCCGCATAGCGGCAGCGGGTGACGTTGAACTCGAATGCCGTCGCACTCTCCGCGAGCACTTCGATCTCGAGCGCGTCCTCGGCGGTCCAGAGATGCTGGATGGCGCGGAAGGAGGCGAGGTCCGGCGCCCCGCCGGGCGCCTGCCGCGCCATCTCCGCGGCCTGGGCCTTCGCCATCCTGATCACGGCAGCGGCGAGCACGCGCCGCGCCGCCTCGGCGCCGAACGCGCTCGCCATTTCCTCATAAACGCCGCGGGCGAATTCCGCCTCGATGCGCCGCCGCGTCAGGATCGGCATCTCGTCCATCACGCCTGCTCCCGTGCCCGTCCGTTGACGAGATAGAGGCCGGCCCCGACCAGCGAAAGGGCGAGAAGGAACGCCATCGAAACCGGCTCGCCCAGCACCGCCGCCCCCGACAGCATGCCGAAGAGCGGCGTGAGGAAGGAGAACGCCGAGACCCGCGTCGCCGGATAATGCAGGATCAGCCAGTACCAGGCGAGATAGGTGATGAACGCCACCAGCACCGACTGGTAGCCGAGCGCCGCCCAGGCCAGCGCGTCCGGCCGCGCCGCGGCGAATCCACCCCGCACCGCCGCCACGGCGAGCAGAATCGGCGCCGATCCGGCCAGCTGCAGGAACAGCACCCGCACCGGCGGCGTCGCGCCGAGGCGGCGGTTCACCTTCGCCATCAGGGTCAGCGCGCCCCACAGCGCCGCGGCGCCGGTGAGCATGAGATCACCCAGGATCGTGCCGCCGGTGCCGAGCCCCTGGCGCAACGCCACGCCGACGCCGATGAAGGCGCAGAGCAGGCCCACCGCTTGCCGCGCATCCAGCCGCTCGGCCGGCACCAGAACCTGCACGCCGAGGGCGACGAAAAACGGCGCGGTGTAGAGGAACAGCACCCCGCGCGAGGCGGTGGTGTATTGCAGGCCCCAATACATCAGCACGAATTCGCCGGCGAAGATCAGCCCCATCACCGCGCCCGGGGCGAGCACCGCATCGACCGCGAACAGCCATCGCGCCGACCCGTGACGCCAGCGGACCCAGAGAACCAGCACCAGCGTCGCCAGCACCGAGCGCAGCCCTGCCTGCGCCAGGGTCGGCAGCCCGTGCAGCGCCGCCAGTTTGATCACCACCTGCTGGAAACCCCAGCACGCGCACAGCACCACCAGGAGCAGCCCGGCCCTGAGATCGATGCGCGCCAGCCGCGGTGCCGCCGGCTCTAAGCCGCCCGGCTCCATGGGCCGCAACGTCCCCTGGTTCTGCTCGGCGCTCACGTCGCCGGCAGGTCGAGGACGCTGCCGGCGAGGATATTGCGCTGGATCTCGTTGGAGCCGCCATAGATGGTCGCCGGACGGGCCTGGATGAACAGCCCGGCCGGGTGCAGCGCCCGGTTGCCTTCCATCGGTTCCAACAGGCCGGCATTTTCGCCGGCGATCTCCAGCATGGCCTCGGTGATGCGCTGAAACAGCTCGCTCTGGTGGATTTTCAGCATCGAGACATCGGCGCCGAGGGCCTCGCCGCGGCGCAGCTGGGCGGCGAAGGTTTCGTAGAGCGCCTTGTGGTCTTCGAGATCCAGACGGAGCCGGGTGTAGCGGTCCTGGAAGGTGGGATCCTCGGCCAGCCCCATGCGCTCGGCGAGCAGTTTCAGCCGGACCAGCGCGTAGGCGGACTGGCGCGGCGAGCCGAGGAAGATGCGCTCGAACCCGAGCAGCGCCTTGGCCATGGTCCAGCCCTTGTTCTCCTCGCCGACGAGATTGGCGCGGGGCACGCGCACATTGTCGAAGAAGACCTCGCAGAACTCGTCGTGCAGCTCGAGATTGATGATCGGGCGGACGGTGATGCCGGGGCTGTCCATCGGCACCAGAAGGAAGCTGATGCCCTCCTGCTTCTTCGCCGCCTTGTCGGTGCGGACAAGGAGAAAGATCCAGTTGGCGTCGGTGGCGAGCGTGGTCCAGGTTTTCTGGCCGTTGATGACATAGTCGTCGCCGTCGATCACCGCCTCGGTGCGCAGGCTGGCGAGGTCGGAGCCGGCATTGGGCTCGCTGTAGCCCTGGCACCAGATCGCCTCGCCGGAGAGGATTTTCGGCAGGAAGAACTGTTTCTGCGCATCGCTGCCGTAGCGGATGAGCAGCGGCCCGACCATGACGACGCCGTGATCGTTGGTGCGCGCGCAGCCGTGGCGTTCGAATTCCTCGATGACGATGAGCTGCTTCGCCGCCGAAAGCCCCATGCCGCCATACTCGCGCGGCCAGCCCGGGGCCAGCCAGCCATGCGCGGCGAGGAGCCGATACCACACCTGGTTTTCCGCCCAGTGCAGCCGCTTGGGCGGATTGCGCAGCGCCGGCGGGTAGTGGGCTTCGACGAAGCGGCGGACTTCGAGGCGGAAGGTTTCGTCGTCGAGCGCGTCGAGGGCGGCGGCGTCCATGGCGGCCTCTACTCGGTCATGTCGGGGGCGAGGGCGGCGAAGCGGGCGCGGTGCAGCGCGGCCGAGCCGTGCAGGTTGGCGATGACCATGGCTTTGCGGAGAAACAGCCCGACATCGTACTCGTCGGTGTAGCCGATGCCGCCATGGAGCTGGATCGCCTGGCGGGTGAGCAGCAGCGATGCCTCCGCGGCGCGGGCCTTGGCGCGCGAGATGACGGCGGGCGACGGCGCGGCGGCGGCGGCGGCGACGCTGGCGCGGGTGAGTTCGAGCTGCAGCTTGAGGTCCGCGGCCCGATGCTGCAGCGCCTGGAAACTGCCGATCGCGCGGCCGAACTGCCGCCGGGTCCGGAGATAGTCCAGCGTCAGCGCGAAGGCGCGGTCCATCAGGCCGAGCGCCGTTGCGGCCAGCGCCAGGGTGATGCTCTCCAGCGCCGGCTCGATGCGCCCGGGGACGGGCGTGGCCGGGGCGTTGCGGAGGGCGAGGGTGCCGAAATGGCCCCCATCCTGGGTCATGGCGAGATCGAGCGTGACGCCCGGCGCCTCGCGTTCGACCAGCGCGAGCCCGTCGGCGGTGGCGACGAGGAAGGCGTCGGCGCCGTCCGCCATCGGAATGAAATGCTTGGCGCCGCTGACACGGCCGCCGGCGAACCGGGTCGCGGCGCCGGGAGCGAGCGTGTTCGGCTGTTCCTGCCACGCCGGCAGCACGATGCGCTCGCCGCCGATCACCGCCGCCGCATCCGGCAGGATGGGCGCGATGGCGGCAGCGAAGATCAGCGGCTCCGGAACGAGGCCGGCGCCGAGTTCCTCGGCCAGCGCGCAGAACTCGGCCAGCCCGAGCCCGCTGCCGCCGCGCGCCTCTTCCACCAGAAGGCCGAGCCAGCCGAGCTCGGCCATCTGCCGCCAGACGGCACGGTCGAAGCCGGGGCGGGTGAATCGCAGCGCGCGGATGCGGCCGAGATCGCCCTGCCGTGGCGCGATGGCGGCGGCGCTGTCGCGGATCAGGCGCAGCGCGTCGTCGGCGTCGGGACTCATGCCGGCAGGTGCAGCCGCGCTTCGGTCCGCGCCTGCAGCGCCTCCAGACTGAGGCCGGGGATCATGTCGCGCACCACGAAGCCGCGCGGAGTGATGTCGAGCACGGCCAGGTTGGTGTAGACGCGGCTCGCCGCACCGAGCGCGGTGAGCGGGTACGAACAGCGCTGCACCAGGCGCGGGCGGCCGTCCTTGGTGGTGTGCTCCATCACCACCCAGAGCCGCTTGGCGCCGGCGGCGAGGTCCATGGCGCCGCCGACCGCGGGCGCGGTGTCGTTCTCGCTCGTCGCCCAGTTGGCGACGTCGCCGTTCTCCGCCACCTCGAAGGCGCCGAGCACGCAGAGATCGAGGTGCCCGCCGCGGATGATGGCGAAACTGTCGGCGTGGTGGGTGAAGGAGCCGCCGGGGCGGAGCGTGACGTGCTGCTTGCCGGCGTTGATCAGCCACGGGTTCTCGTGGCCCTTGGCCGGCGCCGGGCCCATTCCGAGCACGCCGTTCTCGGAATGGAAGATCACCTCGCGCTCGACCGGCACGTGGTCGGCCACCAGGGTCGGGATGCCGATGCCGAGATTGACGCACCAGCCTTCGGGAATGTCGGCGGCGACGCGGGCGGCCATGGCGCCGCGGCCGAGCGGCTTCGCCTCGGTCGGATCGGCCTTCTGCGTGTCCGGCATGGGGTTTCCTTTCACAGCGGCGGGTCGCCGTAGGGGACGTGCAGCACGCGGTTGACGAAGATGCCCGGAGTGACGACGCATTGCGGGTCGAGCGCGCCGAGTTCGACGATATGCTGGGTCTGGACGATGGTGAGCTTCGCCGCCATGGCCATCACCGGGTTGAAGTTGCGTCCCGAGAGCCGGTAGGTGAGGTTGCCCCAGCGATCCGCCTCCCAGGCCTCGACCAGTGCCACGTCGCCGGGCAGGGCATGTTCGAGTACGCAGTGGCGGCCGTTGATCTCGCGGGTTTCCTTGCCGGCGGCGAGCTTGGTGCCGTAGGCGGTGGGGGTGAAGAAGGCGGGAATGCCGGCGCCGGCGGCGCGCATGCGCTCGGCCAGCGTGCCCTGCGGCACCAGCTCCAGCTCCAGCTTGCCGGCGCGGAACATCTCCTCGAACACCACCGAGCCGACGCTGCGCGGATAGGAGCAGATGATGCGCCGC
This sequence comes from Acetobacteraceae bacterium, assembly GCA_027449745.1. Classification (GTDB taxonomy): domain Bacteria; phylum Pseudomonadota; class Alphaproteobacteria; order Acetobacterales; family Acetobacteraceae; genus JAJZVV01. The sequence goes on from DAIDKZ010000262.1 coordinate 6,868, forward strand.
ACCCGGCCGAGTTCCATCAGCCGCGCCAGCCCGACATGGCCGGTGCCGGCATTATTGGCGACGACGGTGAGGTCCGTCGCGCCCTGCTCGATCAGCCCATCGAGCAGCGCATTGGGCTGGCCGACCGCGCCGAACCCACCCAGCAGGATGGTCGATCCGTCGGCGATCCCCGCCATGGCCTCGGCCATACTCCGCACGGTCTTGTCGATCATCGACGTCCAGCCCCCCCTTTCGCGATCGACGAAGCCATTAGCCATGCGGCCCGGCTCCGTCCAGCCGCCGGGCCGCATGGCTGCATCGAGACGGCTACTTGAGCTGGTCCTTCACGGCGTCGATGCCGGCCTGTGCGCAGAGTTCGTCCTGATCCGACGTGCCGCCGGAGACGCCGATGCCGCCCACCTGGATGCCGTCGGCGGTCATGATCGGCAGGCCGCCGGGGAAGGCGGTGACGCCGGGTGCGAGCGCGATGCCGGGCACCATCCCGGGCTTGCCTTCCTTGCCGAAGGCGATCTCGGCGAATTGCCGGGTCGAGCGCGGGAACTTGGCCGCCGTCTCGGCCTTGCGGCGGGAGATGTCGCCGCTGCCGAGGAAGGCGCCGTCCATGCGCTCGAAATAGATCGGGTTGGCGCCGGTATCGAGCACGGAGATGTTCATTTTCCATCCCGAGGCGCGCGCCTTGGCCTCGCAGCCGGCGGCCATCGCCTTCGCCACATCCAGCGTCAGCACCGGACGGCGTTCGAGGTCGGCCGCGGCCGGCAGAGCGGTGGCGGCGAGGATGAGGCCGGCGAGCGCGGCACGGCCGATGAAAGCGGTCATGATTTCCTCCCTGAACGTATTCTCTGGGAGGAACAGCCTAACCGGTTTGGCCGCGCCCCCCAAGCGGCGTTGCCGGCGCGCGCCTTCAGTGCCCGCCGCCGGGCGCGGCGCCGCCCCGGGTGGGGCTGAACAGGAAGGCGAGGGGGACGACGAGGAAGGAAATGATCGCGGTGTAGGCGAACACGTCCATGTAGGCGCCGATGGTGGACTGGGCGTAGAGCGCCTGGTCGATCAGCCCCAGCGCCGTTTTGGTCAGGCTCGCCGGCGCGGCGCCGAGCTGGGTCAGTGCCTGTGTTTTCTGCGCCAGCAGTTGGTTGAACGCCGGATCGAGCGGGGTGAGATGCGGCACCAGGTGTGCCATGCGCACCTGGGTGCGCTCCGTCACCATCGAGGTCGCCGCGGCGATGCCGATCGAGCCGGCGACGTTGCGGAACATGTTGAACAGCGCGGTGGCATCGTTGTTCATCTCGCGCGGCAGGGTGGCGAAGGCAATGGTGCCGATCGGCACGAACAGGAACGCCAGACCCAGCGTCTGCGCCGTGCGCATCATCACCAGCGTGGTGAAATCGATGTCCGGCGTGATGCCGTGGGAATAGACCAGGGCGAGGCCGAGCGTGAAAAAGCCGAAGGCGACGATCCAGCGTGTCTGCACGTGCGGCATCAGCGCGACGACGACGGGGATCATCACGATCACCACCATCGCGCCCGGCGACAGCAGCAGGCCGGCGAGCAGGGACGTGTAGCCGAGCGCGAGCTGCGCCATCTGCGGGATGATCACCGCGCTGGAATAGAGCACGGCGCCGACGCAGAAGATCATCAGGCAGCCGACGGCGAAGTTGCGGTCCCGGAGCAGGCGCAGATTGACCACCGGATGGCGCGCCCGCCACAGCCACAGCACGGCGCCGACCAGCCCCGCGACGGCCAGGATGGCGAACGTCACGATGAAGCGCGAGCCGAACCAGTCCTCGTCCTCGCCGCGGTCCATCACCACCTGCAGGCAGCCGAGGCCGAGCGCGATGAGGCCGAGGCCGATATAGTCGATCGAACCCGACGCCGCCCCGCGCAGCCGCGCGAGCCAGGGCGGATCCTCGACCAGGGCGCTGACCCCGAGCACCGTGAAGATTCCGATCGGCACGTTGATCAGAAACACCCAGCGCCAGCTCATGTGATCGGTGAGCCAGCCGCCGAGCGTCGGCCCGAGCACCGGGGCGACGATGATCGCCATGGCGACGACGCCGAAGGCGCGGCTGCGCTGCTCCGGCGGGAACGTGTCGAGTACGATCGCCTGCTGGGATGGCTGCAGCCCGCCGCCGAACAGGCCCTGCAGCAACCGGAAGACGATGAGTTCCGGCAGCGAGGTGGCGATGCCGCAGAGCAGCGAGAACAGCGTGAAGGCGCTGATGCAGATGAGGAAGAAGCGCTTGCGCCCGAGCCGGTTGGAGAGCCAGCCCGAGATCGGCAGCACGATGCCGTTGGCGACCAGATAGGAGGTCAGCGTCCAGGTGCTCTGGTCGTTCGAGGAGGACATGCTGCCGGCGATGTAGGGCAGCGACACGTTGACGATGGTGGTGTCCAGCACCTCCATGAAGGTCGCCAGCGTGACGACGAGCGCGATCAGCCACGGGTTGACCCGCGGCCGCCACGCGGCAGCGTCGGTCGTCGTCATGTCAGGCCATGCGTCATTTCAGCGCGACCGTCGGCACCACGGAGATGCCGAGTGGCAGCGGCAACTTCGGGTCCAGGCCGCTGTCGATGTCGATCTTCACCGGCACGCGCTGGACGATCTTGACGAAGTTGCCGGTGGCGTTCTCCGGCGGGAAGGCAGTGAATTTCGATCCCGAACCGAGCTGCACGCTGTCGACATGGCCCTTGAGGTCGAGCTGCGGATAGGCATCGATGTGGATCGCCACCGCCTGCCCGGGGCGCATGCGGGCGAGCTGGGATTCCTTGAAGTTCGCCGTCACCCACACCTGCGGCGTCACCAGCGCCATGATCTGCGTGCCGGCGGCAACGAAATTGCCCTGCTCGACATTGCGCTTCGTCACCCAGCCATCCTGCGGCGCGGCGACGTTGGTATAGCCGAGATTGATCATCGCCTGCTGGAGCTGGGCGCGGGCCTCGGTCACCTGCGCCTCGGCCTGCTTGACCTGCGCTTCGGCGGCGGCGATCTGCGGGTCCACCACTTGCGCCTCGGCCAGCTGGGCCTCGGCCTGCGCCACCTGTGCGGCGGCCTGGCGGGCGGCGGCGGTGACCGCGTCGATGGTCTCCTGCATCGTCGCCTGCGGATTGATGCGCTTCTGGCGCTTGAGGTCGGCATCCGCCTTCCACTGCGCCGTCTTCGCCACCTCCACCGCCGCCTGCGCCGCGGCGAGGCGGGCAGGGTAGGTGATGTGGGCGAGGTCGCGGTTGGTGCGGGCGAGATTGAGCTGTGCCTCGGCCAGCGCGAGCTGGCCCTGGGCCTGGTCGCGCGCGGCCGAGTAGAGGCGCGGGTCGATCTTCACCAGCAGATCGCCCTTGTGGACGAACTGGTTGTCGGTGACCGCGAGGGTGACGACCTCGCCGTTGACCTGCGGGGCGATCATCACCGCGCGCCCATCGGTGTAGGCGTCGTCGGTGCTCTCCTCGTCCTTGGTCAGGTACCAGTAGTAGGTGCCGCCGGCGGCCAGCGCGAGGACGACGAGCAGCATGACGATGAGGCCGACCGGCACCCGAGCCCGGCGGACGCGGGCCGGCTCGCCGGTGCGCGGCGCTGGCGCGGCCGGCGCCGCGTGGCCGGCTGCATCGATCCCCTCCGCAACATCCCCGTAATCGGCCATGCCGCCCGTCTCCCTACCGTTGCGCGAGTATATAACCGAACCGTTCGGTCAGCAAGCCGACCTGCTGCATCGCAGCGCAAACCGACGCCGAAGCTGGGCGGGGAGATGCTAACCCAGAAGCGCCTGGCTGCGCACCAGCCGCGCGTAGAGCCCATCGGCGGCGAGCAGGTCGGCGTGGCGGCCCTGCTCCACGGCGCGCCCTTCGTCCATCACCACGACGAGATCGGCGTCGCGCACGGTGGCGAGGCGGTGGGCGACGATGATGGTGGTACGCCCGCGCCGCAGCGTCGCCAGCGCCGCCTGCACCGCGGCCTCGCTCTCCGCGTCGAGGGCGCTCGTCGCCTCGTCGAGCAGCAGGATGCGCGGATCGCGCAGCAGCGCGCGGGCGAGCACGACGCGCTGGCGCTGGCCGCCGGAGAGGCGCTGCCCGCCGGGCCCGACGCGCGTCGCGAACCCCTCGGGCAGTGCTGCGATGAAGCCGCCCGCCGCGGCACGAGCGGCCGCGACGATCTCGGCCTCGTCGGCGCCGGGCCGGCCGAGGCGGATATTGGCGGCGATG